>QHVJ01000032.1 GCA_003222275.1 Acidobacteriota bacterium
CCAGGAGCTGATCCTGACCGACATCAAGCACGTGTTCCACGCCAACCCGCTGCGCCCCGTGTACGCGCCCGGTGTCTCGCCCCCCACCCCCTCCCCCCTCCCCGCGGGGGAGAGGGGATTGCCGGGCTGGATCTCCTACCCGGCCGCGCTGCGCGAGATCGGCCACGACGGGTCCGGCTTCGCCTTCGACAACGAGTCGCCGCGGCACCCCGAATACGTGGGCGCCTTCGCCCTCGCCTCCCGGCCGGTCACCAACCGGGAATGGCTCGCCTTCATGGCGGACGGAGGCTACGCGAGGCCGCAACTCTGGCTCTCGGAGGGCTGGAAGGTGGTCGGTGCCCAGCGTTGGGACGCTCCCCTCTACTGGGAACGGAGGGAAGGGGAGTGGTGGACGATGACGCTCTCTGGGATGCGCGCGGTGGACCTCGACGAGCCCGTGTGCCATGTGAGCTATTACGAGGCCGACGCGTTCGCGCAGTGGGCCGGGGCGCGGCTGCCCACCGAGGCGGAGTGGGAAGTGGCGGCCGACGAGTACCCCTTGGAGGGGAACTTCGTCGAGAACGGCGCTTTCCATCCCCGGCCCGCGACCGACGATGGCTCGACACCGCTGCGCCAGATGCTCGGCGACGTGTGGGAATGGACGCGCAGCGCCTATCTCCCGTACCCGGGCTATCGTCCTCTCGCCGGCGCCCTCGGCGAATACAATGGCAAGTTCATGTGCAACCAGCTCGTGCTGCGCGGCGGCTCGTGCGCGACGTCGCGCACGCACATCCGCAGGACCTACCGGAACTTCTTCCCGCCCGACGCCCGGTGGCAATTCTCGGGCGTACGCCTCGCTAGATAGCGATCAGCAATCAGCAATCAGCAATCAGCAATCAGCAATCAGCGTTGCGAGCGTCGCCGCGTTGCCGTGCTGACTGCTGATTGCTACAAAGGGTCGGCTAGCTCTTCCCCAGCACATAGCCGGCTCTGAAGAGATGCGCGCGCACCTTCCGGTAGTCCCACGGCGCCAGCGTGACGACGATCTCGCGGGCCGCTTCCCGCTTGAGGGTCAGCGTGAGCCGCCAGCGGGACAGCGTGAGGGAATCGATCACCGCCCGAGGGTAGAAGGTCACGGGGCGGAAGCCTTCCACCTTCGGCCAGCCGTGCTCCCCGGCCAGCTCGGCCGGGACCTCCGAGGCCCAGCATGTCAGGACCTCGGTCATCTCGGCCAGCCGCGGCGTGTCGTGGGGCCGGAGGTAGAGCCGCGTCGGCCCGCCCGGCAGGCCGAGACGATCGACCACCGCGGCGAGAAGAGCGCCCAGCACTCCGCCGCCGACGGCCAGGGCCACGGTCGAGGCCTGCCGCCGCTCCTCGGCGGATCGGCGCTCGACGGTAATGATCGCCTCGTCGGTGACGACGACGTGGCGCGCGTGCCCATACGAGACCGTCAGGACCATTCCGGCACCGTTTGCGGAGAAGGAGGATTGGCATTGTAATCGTTCTGTGCCCTTGAATGGTCGCGAGCTCAGTCGCGCCGTGCGTCACCTTCGCCGCTCCGACCCCGTGCTGGCGCGGATCATCGACCGCGTCGGGCGCTGCGCCTGGCAGACCGAGCGGGGCGGGAGCGCCTTCTCCTCCCTGATCGAAGCGATGCTGTACCAGCAGATCACCGGGAAGGCGGCGGCCTCCATCCACCGCCGGCTCCGCGAGGTCCTCGGCCGGCGCCACCCGCGGCCCCAGGAGATCCTCGCCGCCTCGCGCCGCGCCCTGCGGGGGGCCGGGCTGTCGCGGCAGAAGATCGCCTACATGCGCGACCTCGCCGCGCGGGCGGCCGATGGCCTGCCGCTGCGCGGCCTCGCCCGGCGGTCGGACGAGGAGGTCATCGAAGCGCTCTGCGCGGTGAAGGGCATCGGGCGATGGACCGCGGAGATGTTCCTCGTCTTCCGCCTGGGGCGCTTCGACGTGCTGCCGGTGGACGACTATGGCGTCCGCAAGGCCGCGCAGAAGGCGTACGGCCTCGACGAGCTTCCCGACGCGCGCTGGCTCCGGGAGCGCGGCGAGGCCTGGCGTCCCTACCGCACGGTCGCCTCGTGGTACCTGTGGCGCAGCCTCGAGCCGTCCCGCGAGAAGAAGCGGTGAGGCGGACGGCCGCCTGCCTCGGCGCGGCCGCGGTCGCGCTGGCGCTCGCGGGCGCGGCTCCTTCTCCGGTCCACGTCAACGGGGGCCGGCTGAAGGACCTGCTCCTCGGCCTGGCCCAGTTCGGCCAGAACCCCGAAGGGGGGGTCACGCGGGTCGGCTTCTCTCGCGAAGACCAGGCCGCACGCGACTGGCTGATCGAGCGCATGAAGGAGGCCGGGCTCGAGGTGCGGGTCGATCCCGCGGCCAACATCCACGGCCGGCGGGCCGGAACCGAGCCCGCCCTTCCCGCGATCCTCTTCGGCTCCCACATCGATTCGGTCCCCAAGGGCGGCAACTTCGACGGCGACGTCGGGAGCATGGGCGCCCTCGAGGTGATGTGGACGTTGAAGGACGAAAAGGCCGCCCCGCGCCATCCTTTCGAGATGGTCGTGTGGTCCAACGAAGAGGGCGTCCACTACGGCAAGGGCGTCTTCGGCAGCCGGATGGCGGCGCGCGGGCCCGATGCCGGCGAGCTGGAGGCCACGGACGAGGACGGCGTCGCGCTCGCCGAGTGGCTGCGCCGCTACGGCCTCGATCCCGCCCGCATCGGCGAGGCACGTCTCGACCCGGGCAGGGTCGCGAGCTACATCGAGCTGCACATCGAGCAGGGGGGCGTCCTCGACCGCGGCGGGGTGCAGATCGGCGTGGTGCAGGGGATCGTCGGCATCGACCGGTACCACGTCACCCTCGAGGGCTTCGCCAACCACGCGGGCACGACGCCGATGGCCGAGCGTCGCGACGCGCTGGTCGCGGCGGCGCGCCTGATCCTGGCCGTGCGCGAGGAGGTGATGGCGCGTCCCGGCCGACAAGTCGGCAACGTCGGCTACGTGCAGGTCTCGCCCGGCGCTCCCAACGTGGTGCCGGGGCTCGTGCGCCTGCCGGTGGAGCTGCGGGACCTGCGCCGAGACGTGATCGACGACATGGCGGGCCGCGTCCGCGCCCGGGCCGAGGCCATCGCGAAAGAGGCGGGGGTGGCGTTCACGATGGAGCGCTACGCCAACGACGAGCCCGCCCTCACCGACCCCGGCCTGCAGGACCTGATCGAGGCGAGCGCCCGCGCGGCGGGCTACTCGACGCTGCGCCTGCCCAGTGGCGCCGGCCATGACGCCCAGTCCCTCGGCCGCGCCGGAATCCCCATCGGGATGATCTTCGTGCCGAGCAAGGGCGGCATCTCTCACTCACCGCGAGAGCGGACCGAGTGGGACGACGTCACGCGCGGCGCGGAGGTGCTGTACCGTGTGTTGCGCGAGCTCGACAAGAGATGAGCAGCTTAGCGAACTATCGTCGCGGTCACGTCAAGGCTGACGCGGCGGTCGTTCAGGGGATCCACCGATTGCGTCGCCTGCACCGTCTTGCCGCTCTCCAGCACCAGGCCCAGACGTTGCTGGAAGTCACGCCTCGAGCTGTGCCGTGCCTCACCCGACGCCGACGCGTCGATCCAGCCGTACTGGAGGCCGAGGCTCAAGCGGATGTGCGTGCCGTCGATCACCGGCGAGGCGTCCACGTTCAGCGGGATCGTCCCCGGGATCGGCCCCGAATCCGCGGCATTGGCGCGGACGAAGCCGTCGCGGCGGTCCGCCACCGTCAGGCTCACGAGCTTTGAGACGGGCGGCTGCCCTGTCCGCTCGTCGGTGATCTTCACGTCGATACGGACGTTGGCGAGCTGGCCCGGCCGCGGCGGGGGCTCCTTGTCCCGGCGCGCCTCCGGTTTCTCGGCCGTCGGATGCGGCTTCGGAGACGCCTTGGGCGCTGGCTCCTGGGCCAGCAGCGTGCTGGCAGCCAGCGCCACGGAGAGCACGGCGAGCATCGGCTTGGTCCTCATGGGCATCCTTTCTTGTCTCTGCTCAGGGCTGGGGCTCCGGGAGAGGTTCGATCTGCATCGGCTCGATCCGGAGGGGCGCGATGCCCCACGGCGGCGTCTCCATCGGCGGGACGGCCAGCGGCGGCACTTCGATCGGCTCTATCTCGCTGGCATCGGCCTCCATGTCTTCGCCGACGAGCAACCCCGGCGCGGGCGGCCCGCTCGCCGGCCACCACGTCGAAGCGACGGCGAGCCGCGCAATCGTTGGCGGTGGAGGGCCCGCCGTCGCCGGCGGCGGCAAGCTGGCGGTCGTAGCCGGCGGACTTCGGTGCGCGCTCATGGTCGCGGGCGGAGGGGCGACCGGCCTGCGAAGTACGACCGCCGTCGCCATCGCGAGCGCGATCGTGGCCGCCGCCGCCGCCATCACCCCACGCGAGGCGCCACGCCGCCGTGATTCGCCGACTCGATCCAGGATCCGCCGCCGCAGGTCTGCCGGTCCTTCGCCTCCTGCCATCTCCTGCAGCGCAAGATCGATCTGGCGATCGAGCCTCGCGTCACGCGCTTCCCGGGCGCCGAGCCGGTCTTCAGTCATTGCCGTATCCCAACGCGGTCAGCCGCTCCTTGAGCCGCCTCCGCGCTTCCGCGACGCGCCACTTCAACGTCCCCTCGGGGATTCCCAGCACCGCCGCCATCTCGTGATACGTCTGCTCGCCGGCCGCGGACAGGAGCAGCGGGTCGCGCAAGCGTGCGGGCAGCGCGCGCACCAGCCTCTGGACGTGCTGCGCCATCTCCGCGTCGATCAAGGCGGCCTCCGGAGTGCGGCCTTCGCCGCCGCGCGCCGCCGCCGCGGGCGGCTCGCCGGAGACGAAGCGGCGCCACCAGGACCCGAGGCGGCGCCGGCGACTCAGCGCCCGCCGCCAGGCGATCGCCAGCAGCCACGTCTTGAAGCTCGCGTCTCCCCGGTACGTCGCCATCTTCCGATACGCCGCCAGGAACGCCTCCTGGGCCACGTCCTCCGCCTCGCTCGCCGAGCCGAGGGCCGCGTGAGCGGCGCGGTAGACCGCGGCCCGGTGCCGGTCCACCAGCTCGCCGAAGGCCGCGGTATCGCCCTGCCGGGCCCGCGCCACCAGCTCGGCATCGCTCACACACCCTATAGAAGCCCGGAGAAGAGCGCCGGTTGGGAAAAACACTGCTATCATCCGCACGTCGAAGCCAGTGCAGGAACGGGGATTCTCGTGAGACTCCGGCTCATCGGCTGGCTCGTCGTCGCCGCCTTCACCCCTGCCGGCACGGCGGCCGCCCAGACCGCCCCCGGGGCCCAGGTCTTCTTCAGCGGGACCCTGGACCTCGCGTACCCCTTCGGAGGCGACGGTGAGCCCGAGGTCAACCGCCTGATCCGGGGCGACAATCCCTTCGACAACGTACGGCTGCGCCTCTTCGGCGACGTCGTCATCAACTCCAGGTGGACGGTCTTCACTCAGATTCTCATCGATCCGTCGAGCCGCATGGGCCTCGAGTCGTTCCTGCGTTCCTACCTGCGGTTTGACGTTTTCAAGAAGGAAAGGGCCGACCTGACCTTGCAGGCCGGGGTTGTGCCCACGCCGTTCGGGGCCTATTCGCCCCGGTCGTACTCCGACCGCAATCCCCTCGTCAGCGACCCGCTCATGTACCACTACTTCACGACCCTGCGTTCCAACCAACTGCCGGCGGGCAACGCCGACCTCCTCCGGCACCGCGGCCAGGGACAGTCCGACGACTTCACCGGCTTCGCGGGCGGCGGCAGCGCGGTGAAGTTCAACGGGATGCCGATGATCTACGACCCGTGCTGGGACGTGGGCGTGCAGGCGCTGGGCTCGGCCGGGCGGCTCGAGTACGTGCTCGCCGTCTCCCAGGGGACGCTGTCGGCGCCGCGCTTCAAGGGGGGAGACAACAACCACGGCAAGCAGATCTCCGGCCGACTCGCGTTCGTGCCCCGTCCCGGCATCGTGCTGGGAGCCTCCTACGCCCGCGGCCCCTATCTCGATTCCACTCTCAAGCCCAACTTCCCGGCGGGCCACACCGCGGAGGACTACAACCAGGAGATCTACGGCTTCGACGCGGAGTACGGCGTGCGCCACCTCGCGCTCCATGCCGAGCTGGCGGGCAATCGGTGGCAGTCGCCGAAGATCACCGATGGCCACGGAGCCGCCGAGGATCTGAAGACGCTCGGCTGGTACGTCGAGGGCCGCTACACGGTGAAGCCGGGGCTCTTCGCCGCTTTGCGGTACGACCGGATCGACTACGGGGACATCGACGACGGCACCGGCACCGGCCGCAAGGTGCCCTGGAACTACGACGTCCACCTGTGGGAGTACGGCATCGGGTACTACCTGACCGACCGGATCATCGGCAAGATCGTGCGCCAGGATTACCGGTCGTCGGGGGAGCCGGCGAGCGAGCACTTCTGGGCGGTACAGGTGTCGGCCTCGTTTTGAGGAGGACGATGCGCAGGAGGGAGATCGCGATCGTCCTCGCCGCCGTCGTCTCGACGCCCCTCCCTCTCGTCGCCGGCACCGTCACCGGCACCGTGCTCACCAAGCCCGCCGCGCGGCAGAAGGCTCCTCCGCGGTACTACCTGGGACCCTACCGGGCGGGCCGCGGCCCGTCGGTGGTGGAGGAAGGAGGACCGCAGGACGTGGTGGTGTTCGTCGACGGCGTGAAGGGGACCTTCCCGGTTCCCGCGCGCCACCCGCAGCTCGTGCAGAAGGACGAGCGCTTCGTTCCGCACGTCCTGGCCGTCCAGCTCGGATCGACGGTGGAGTTCCCGAACGAGGACGACTTCTATCACAACGTGTTCTCGGTGGTCTCCGGCGACCGCTTCGACCTCGGCCGCTACGCGAAGGGCAAGAGCGCCCGCCAGACCCTCACCAAGCCCGGGATCGTGGTCGTCCGCTGCGAGATCCACTCCGGCATGAAGGCCTACATCCTCGTGGTGCCGAACCCCTACTTCGCCGTTCCCGGCGGCGACGGCGCCTTCTCGATCCCCGACGTTCCCGCGGGCACCTACACGGTGAAGGCGTGGCACCCCGACGTCGGATACCAGGAGCGCAGCGTGTCGGTGCCCGCCTCCGGGTCGGCCAGCGTCAGCTTCGCCTTCTGAGAGCGATGCCCGTCCGCCTGGGCTTGCGCGGCAAGATGCTGGCCTTCACGTTCGGCATCGTGGTGCTGCTCGTCGGGCTCTCGCTGACCGTGATCCATCAACGCGTCGCCCGTCAGCTGCAGGCGGGCATCGCCGAGCAGCTCGCCAAGACCCGGTCGGTCTTCGAGCGCTTCATGGACGCCCGTGCCTCCTGGGTGAGAACCGAGGGCGCGGTGGTGGCCGACGACCCGCGCTTCGTCTCCATCCTGGACATCCCGCGCGCGGACCTGGCCTCGCAGGTACGTACCGTGCTGCGCGAAGCGAGGAAATTCCAGGGTCTCATCGGCAGCGACCACTTCATCGTCACGGACCACACCGGCGGCGTGCTGGCCCGCGTCGACGTGACGAGCTCAGCCGGGCGCGAGCTGGCCGGCCTCCCCACGCTCGCCGCCGCCCGCAGCGGGGAATTGGTCGAGGGCCGCTGGGCATTGGACGGCATCGCGTATCAGGTCGCGAGCGCCCCGGTCAGGGACGGCGAGCGGCGGTTGGGCACGCTGACCGTCGGTTTCGTGGAGCCGGTCGCGTCCGGCGGTCTGCAGGACGCGCTGCAAAACGCGGCCACGAGCGACGCTCTTCGACAGGCCCTCGGGTCCCCGATCGCCTCCGGCCTCACGGCCGTGATACGGGCGATCGAGCGGGACCTCGGCGCCGACCTCGTCGGCGTCACGGACCCCGCGGGCGTCGGGCGCGGCCTCTCCGTGCGCCGCGCCACGTCCGGGGGCGAGCTCTCGTCCTCCCCCCGGGTGGCGCAGGCGCTGGCGGGCGAGGAGTCGGCCGGCCTGCAGGCCGACGGCGGCCGCATCGTGCAGATGGTGGTGGTGCCGGTGTGGTCGCGGGGAACGGTGCAGGGCACGCTCGGCATCGGCTACGACATCGACGATCGGCTGACCGCGGACCTCCGGGACATGACGCGGAGCGAGGTCTCGTTCGTCCTCGACGGACGCGTGATCGCCTCCACCTGGCCGGCGGCGGTGCGCACGGAGGTGGAGCGCGGGCTGGCCGCCGGCGCGGGCGCCGGCGCGGGCGACGCTCCCTTCGAGATGGCGTTGGGCCGCGAGAACTACCTTTCCCTCTCCGGGCGACTCGAGGGCGAGCGGGGCGGCTACCTCATCCAGCGTTCTCTCGACGAAGCCCTCGGCTTCCTGACGACGCTGGAGCGCACGCTGCTGGGCCTCGGCCTCGGCGTGCTGCTCGCGGCGGCGCTCATCAGCTTCGCGGGCGTGGCGCGAATCGCCCGGCCGGTGGGGGCGCTCGTCGAAGGCACCCGCCGGCTGGCCGCCGGCGATCTCTCCCACCGGCTACCCGTGACCTCGAGTGACGAGCTGGGCGAGCTCGCCGGCTCCTTCAACGACATGGCGGGCGCGCTCGCCACGTCTCGCGACCACCTCGCGGAATCGGGCCGCCGCTACCGCGACCTGTTCGATCACGCCCAGGACGTGGTCTACACGACCGACCTCGAAGGGCGATTGACCTCGGTGAACGAGGCGGGGCTGCGGCTGCTCGGGTATGCCCCCGCCGAGCTCCTCGGCCGTAACGTCTACGACCTGCTGGCGCCCGAGGACGTCGAGCGGGTGCGGAACGAGGACCTGCGGTGGCCGCCGCCGGGCGCCCGCCCCGCCCAGGAGGCGCAGATCGTCCACAAGGACGGCACGCGCACGACGCTGGAGATCGCCACCCGCTGGATGGTGGAGGGAGGCCGCCCGGTGGGCGTGCACGGCATCGGCCGCGACATCAGCGAGCGGCGGGCGCGCGAGCGCGCCGCCCAGCGCTTCCGCGAGCAAGTCCACGAGTCGGAGAAGCTGCGGGCCCTCGGGGAGATGGCGGCCGGCGTCGCCCACAACTTCAACAACCTCCTCGGCGGCGTGATCGGCTACGCGCAGCTCATGGAGTCGCGGCCGCGCACGCCCGAGGAATTCCAGCGCTTCGCGCGCAAGATCGTGGAATCGGCGGAGCAGTGCGCGGCGGTGGTCAAGCGCATCCAGACCTTCGGGCGGCCGATCGACACCCAGCGGCGCGAGTCGGTGGACCTGCGCCGGGTCGTCCGCGAGACCATGGACCTGACGCAGCCGAAGTGGAAGGCGGGGCCGGAGCGTGAGGGCCGGACGGTGCGCGTGGAGCTGGACCTCGCGGAGGTGCCGCCCATCTCCAGCACCGGCGCGGCCTGGGAGGAGATCCTCTCCAACCTCGTCTTCAACGCGGTGGATGCGATGCCCGCCGGTGGGACGCTGACGATCGCGACGTCGCGCGAGGGCGACGAGGGTGTGCTCTCCGTGAGCGACACCGGGATCGGCATGGACGCGGAGACGCAGCGGCGCATCTTCGAGCCGTTCTTCACCACCAAGGGGCCCGAGCTGGGAACGGGGCTGGGCCTGAGCACGGTGTGGGGCCTCGTGCAGAGCCAGAGCGGCCGGATCGAGGTGCGCAGCACGCCGGGCCGAGGCACCGCCTTCACGATCCGCGTGCCGCTGGCGCGAGCGCCGTCCGTTCCCGCCGACGAGCGGCGGTCGGAGGCCTCGGCCGCGCTGCGCATCCTCGTGATCGACGACGAGCCCGCCACCCGCGACGTCCTCCCCCAGATGCTCTCCGGCCACACCGTAGAGACCGCGGTCGGCGGGACCGAAGGTCTCGAGCGCTTCCGCGAGCGCCCGCACGACCTCGTCATCAGCGACTGGAGCATGCCCGGGCTCTCGGGCCTGGAGGTCGCGGCGGAGGTGAAGCGCCGCTCGGCGACGACGGTGGTGGTCCTCATGACGGGGTGGGAGGTGCGCGGCACGCCCGCCGCCACCGACCCGCACGTCGATCTGCTCCTCGCCAAGCCGATCGTGATGCGCGAGCTGGACCGGATCGTGGCCGAGGCGGCCCTGCTGCACCGGCAGCGGTTGCGCGCGGCTACGGCGTCTTGAGGCGCCCGGGCCGGGGCCGCCGCGGCCGTTGCCGGGCCGACACCGACTTGATGACCAGGTGTCGGCGACGCGGGCCCGGGAACGGTATGGGGCTCGCGGCGACGGCTTGCGCGATCAGCGCCTTCACCCCCGGCGCATCCAGGACCGCCGCGTCTCTCACGAGCACGCGGCGCACTCGCGAGCCCTCGCCCTGGAGCAGACCGTGGGGATCGGAGAGCCGGGCGCCCTGGAGGAAGAACAGGTTCACCCAGCGTGGGTAGAGCGCGATCGAGAGGACGGCCTCCGAGGCGCGCGCGGTCGGTCCGAAGCCGATCACGAGCGCGTTGTAGTTGTCGTAGACGAGCTCCATCGCTCCGGGGACACACTTGCGCATCTTCGCCAGCGCCGCCTTGGCGAGCGCGGCGAGCGGGGGATCGTACTTCTTCATGAACACCGTCAGCTGCTTGGGCGCCGATGCGCCGCCGCGCGCGCGGCTCACGGCAGACCTTTCGTAATCCTCTCGATCGTCGGGCGCGGGCCTTCGAGGGCGACGCGCTGGAGGTAGAACGCCAGGCCGCGCAGCCCCCCGAGCTCCTCGCCGCCGCCCGCCCGCCCCGGCCCGCCGTGGACGAGCAGGGGCAGGACGGTCCCAGGTCCGGGAGACATCTCGGCGATCTTCGCGCTGCCGAGGAAGATTCGGCCGTGGAAGGGAGCGAGCTCCATCACGATCTGGGAGATGAACGTGGCGTCCTCCGAATAGACCGACGAGACGAGCCCCCCCCGGCCACGCGCCACCACGCCCGCCGCCTCCACGGCTCCTCCGGAGTACGGCACGACCGTGGCCACGGGGCCGAAGACCTCGTGCGAATGCACGCTGGGCGCTTCGGCGCCGGGCTCCACTTCCAGCAATACCGGACCCACGAAGAAGCCCTTGCCGGGCTCGACCCCGACCGGCCGGAGGGCAGCGTCGCCGTGCACGAGCCGGCCGTCGCGGGCCAGCAGGTCGATACCCCGGCGCACGTCCGCGAGCTGGGCGGCGGTCGCCACCGGCCCCATGCGCACGCCCTCGTGCGCCGGGTTGCCCACCGTGATCGCCCCCAGGCGGCCGGCGAGGTCGTCGCGCACGCGGTCGGCCACCGCGGCGGGGACCAGGACGCGGCGGATGGCGGTGCACTTCTGCCCCGCCTTCTGGGTGATGTCGCGGACCACGTCCTTGAGGAAGAGCTCGTACGTCTCCGAGCCGGGGTCGGCGTCCGCGCCCAGCACCGCCGCATTGAGGCTGTCGGCCTCGACGTTGACGCGGACCGAGTTGCGAATGACCTGGGGAAGGACGCGGATCTTCGCTCCGGTGTCGCTCGAGCCGGTGAAAGCGACGACGTCCTGCGGGCCGAGGTGATCGAGCAGGTCTCCCGCGCTCCCCGCGAGCAGGGAAAAGGCGCCCGGCGGGAGCACCTGCTTCTCGACCAGGATCTCCACGATCCGGTGCGCGGCCATGGCCGAGGAGCTGGCCGGCTTGCTGACGACCGGCACGCCGGCCAGCAGCGCGACCGCCGCCTTTTCGGCCAGGCCCCAGGCCGGGAAGTTGAAGGCGTTGACGTGGATGGCCACGCCTCGCCGCGGCACCATCAGGTGTTGGCCGTGGAAGCGGGGACTGCGGGCCAGCGAGATGCCCTCGCCGTCGACGAGGAAAGGCGCCTCGCCCAGGCCCTTGCCGAGCTCGGCGTAGGCGCTCAGGGTGAAGGTCGCGCCGTCGACGTCGAACTTGGCGTCGCTGCGGGTGTTTCCGCCGTTGCGGACGGCGAGGTCGAGCAGCTCGTCGCGGCGAGCCTGGAGCGCATCGGCCATGGTCTGGAGGAGTTGCCCGCGCTGCGCGAAGGTCAACTCCCGCAGGGCCGGCCCCCCCGTGTGCCGCGCGAACTCGAGCGCGGCGGCGAGGTCGAGCCCCGCGCTCCCCGCCCGGGCCAGAGGCTCCTCGGTCGCGGGGTTCACGAGCGTCTGGGGCGAGCCGCCTTCGACCCACCGGCCCCCGAGGTGGCTCCGAAGCGTGATCATCCGGAGATGTTCAACCTCGTCAACATGAAGGCGTAGTCGAAGGCCACCTCGCGCAGGTAGTCGTAGCGGCCCGAGGCCCCGCCGTGCCCCGCCTCCATGTTGGTCTTGAGGAGCAGCAGGTGGCCGTCGGTCTTGTGGTCCCTGAGCTTGGCCACGTACTTGGCGGGCTCCCAGTACATCACCTGGCTGTCGTTGAACGACGTCTTGACGAGCATGACCGGATAGGCCTTCTGCTCGACGTTCGTGTAGGGACAATACGTCTTCATGTACTCGTAGTGCTCCCGCACGTGCGGGTTGCCCCATTCCTCCCACTCGCCCGCCGTGAGCGGCAGCGACGCGTCGAGCATCGTGTTGATCACGTCCACGAAGGGCACCTTCGAGACGACCACCTTGACGAGCTCCGGCCGCATGTTGGAGATCGCGCCCATGAGCAGCCCCCCCGCGCTCCCGCCCTCGACGATGAGCCGCGCGGGCGAGGTGTATCCCTCGGCGACGAGGTGCTCGGCCACGGCGATGAAGTCGGTGAACGTGTTCCGCTTCTTCAGCATGCGGCCCTCGTCGTGCCAGGGCTTGCCGAGCTCCCCGCCGCCGCGGACGTGGGCGATGGCGAAGACGAACCCGCGGTCGAGCAGGCTCAGCCGGTTCGAGGAGAAACCCACCGGGAACGGAAAGCCGTAGGAGCCGTAGCCGGTGAGCAGCATCGGATGCGAGCCATCGCGCCTCAGCACTTTGCGGTAGACGATGGAGACGGGCACCTTCACCCCGTCGGGCGCCGTGAGGAGGAGCCGCTCCGAGTGGTACTGGCCGCGGTCGTAGCCCCCGAGCACCGGCTGCTCCTTCAGCAGCGTCGACTTCTTGGTCTCCATGTCATAGTCGAACACCGAGTTGGGCGTGACCAGGGATTGGTACGTGTAGCGGAAGACCTGGGTGTCGAACTCTGCGTTGGCGCCCGGGAAGGCGGAGTAGGCTGGCTCGGGAAAAGCGATGTCGTGGATCGCGCCGCGGCGCAGGTTGGCCACGCGCATCCGCGGCAGACCCTGCGCGCGCTCGAGAAGCACGTAGTGGTCGCGGAAGACCTCGAGCCCCTCCAGCATGACGTCGCCGCGGTGGGGCACGACCTCCTTCCAGTTCTCGCGTCGCGGGTCCTCCACGGGCGCCCACACGAGGCGGAAGTTGCGTCCGTGGTCGTTGGTGCGGATGAAGAAGCGGTCGGCATGGTGCTCCACGTCGTACTCGTGCTCGTGCTCGCGGGCCGCGATCGTCTTCCAGACGCCTTCGGGCTGGCCGGAGGGGAGGTAGCGCACCTCGGTGGTGGTGTGGCTGGCCGCCACGAGGAAGACGAACTCCCGGCTGTGGGACCGGCCGGCGAAGACACGGAAGAGCTCGTCGGTCTCTTCGTAGACCAGATCGTCGGCGCCGGAGGCGCCCACGAGGTGCCGGTACAGGCGATGGGGGCGTTTGGCCGCGTCCTCGACCGTGTAGAAGAGCGTGCGGTGATCGGCCGCCCAGGACAACGAGCCGGCCTTCTCGATCCGCTCGGGCAGGATCTCTCCCGTGCCCAGGTCTTTTACCTGCAGCGTGTACTCCCGGAAGCCCGTCAGGTCGGTGGAGTAGGCGAGCAGGCTCCCGTCGTCGCTCACGACGTAGGCGCCGAGGGAGAAGAACTTGTGGCCCTTCGCGAGCGCGTTGAGGTCGAGCGTGACTTCTTCGGGCGCCTCGAGGCTCGACTGCTTGCGGCAGAGGATCGGGTACTGCCTCCCCTCCTCGGTGCGCGAATAGTAGAAATAGCCCGCCTCGCGATAGGGGACCGACAGATCGGTCTCCTGGATCCGGCCGAGCATCTCCCGGTAGAGCACCGCCTGGAAGGGCTCGGTGGGCTTCATCACCGCGTCGGCGTACGCGTTCTCGGCTTCCAGGTACGCGGCCACCTCCGGATCGGTCTTGTTCCGCATCCAGAAGTACTCGTCCACGCGGCGATCGCCGTGGACGACGTCCACCTTGGGGATCTTCCGCGCTCGTGGAGGTCGAGCCGTCGCGGTCTGGAGCTCGGCGAGGGTCTTGGTGTCCAGAAATCGACGTTAATCCGCGAGCGCAGGGCTGTCAAACCGGCCGTGCCGTTTCGCCCACTCGACGAGCGCGACGCCCCCGGCTACGGCCGCCACGGCCACCGTCCAGTCCGCGCCCGCGAGGGGCGCCGTCTTGAGGGCGACGCGCAGCGCCGGTACCCGTACGGCGAGCAGGACGAACGCCGCGGTCGCGAGGCCCCACGCAACCATCACGCGGTTGGTTCCGAGGCCCCGCCACGTGAACCGCTCGCGCTCGCGGCGCAGGCTGAACGCGAGGGCCACGTGCCCGAGCAGCCAGGTGACGAAGGCCATCGTGCGCGCGTGGGTCTCCCCCTGGGGCCAGCTCCAGAGGTAGGCCGCCGAGACGGCCGCGAAGAGGCCGGCGGCGGACGTGAAGATGCTGGCCACCATCGCGCGGTCGAGGAAGCGCGCCCGCGGATCCCGGGGGGGCCGGCTCATGTGGCCGCTCTCGCCCGGCTCGGCCACGAACGCGGCCGAGGCCGCCAGGTCCATGAACAGCTCCATCACGATGATCTGCACCGGAGCGAAGGGCACGCTCAGGCCGACCATCACGGAGAGCAGCACGACCGCGGCGAGCGCCGCTTTGCAGGCCAGGTAGTAGCGCACCGCCTTGCGGAGGTTCGTGAAGAGCACCCGCCCCTCCGCCACCGCCCCCACGATCGTCGCGAAGTCGTCGTCGGCGATGACGAGGTCGGACGCCTCGCGCGCCACGTCGGTCCCGCCCCGCCCCATGGCGATGCCGACGTCGGCGGCGGCAAGGGCGGGGGCGTCGTTGACGCCGTCTCCCGTCACCGCGACGCGCTCGCCCGCGGCCTGCCAGGCGGTGACGATGCGCAGCTTGTGCTCGGGCGTGGCCCGGGCCACGACGGCGGCGCCGGCGAGGGTCTCACGCATCTGCTCGTCGGTCCGGCCGTGCAGGTCTTCCCCGGTGAGGACCTGGCCGGAGTCGAGGCCGACCGCCGCCGCGACCGCCGCTGCGGTCTGCGGATGGTCGCCCGTCACCATCAGCACTCGGATCCCGGCCGCGCGGCAGGCGTCCAGTGCCGCCCGGGCCTCCTCGCGCGGAGGATCGTCCAGCCCCACCAGGCCGAGCCACGTGAGGCCGGACTCCGCTTCGTCGCGGGTCAGCGGTCCCGGGCCCGCGGGTCTCTCGGCGAAGGCGAGCACGCGCAGCCCTTCCCGGGCGAGGGCATCGGCCTCGGTGAGCAGCGCCTGCCGGCGCTCGTCGCTCATCGCCTCCGCGCCCGAAGGTGTGAGGACCGTCGTCGCGCGGGCGGCCACCGCCTCCGGCGCGCCCTTCACGACGACTCGACCTCCGGAGGCGGTCCCGACGATGGCCGAGGACAGGCGACGCGAGCGGTCGAACGCGAACTCCATCCGCGGCGGTGCGTGACGGCGGAGCGCGTCGGTGTCGATGCCGGCTTCGCCCGCCTCCCGCACGAGGGCGTCGTCGATGGGATCGAGAGCAGACGCGGTCAAGGCCCCTGCCTCGCGCAGGCGTGCTTCGCCGCCGGTGGCCACGAGGCGCGCCACCTTCAGCCGGTTCTCGGTGAGGGTGCCCGTCTTGTCGGTGGCGATCGCCGTGAGCGTCCCCAGCGTCTCGACCGCCTCCATGTGCCGCACGATCGCGTTCCGCCGGGCGAGCCGGCGGGCGCCGAGGGCCAGGGTGAGGGCGAGGATGATCGGCATCTCCTCCGGGATCATCGCGAAGGCCAGCGCGAGGCCGGTGAGGATCAACGGGCGCACCTCTCCGTCGCGGAGCCGCCACGCGACGATGGGCACGGTGAGGCTGATCGCGAGCGCCGCGACGAGCAGAGACCGGCTCAGCTCGCGCATGGCCCGGTCGAGCGGCGTCGGCGGGGGCTTTGCCTCCCGGGCGCGCTGGGCGAGGCGGCCCAGCTCGGTCGCGTCACCCGTCGCCACGACTTCCGCCTCGCCGCGCCCGCGGACGACGAGCGTTCCGGAGAAGGCGACCGCCTCCGCGTCCTTCTCCACGGGTATCGATTCGCCGGTGAGGGCCGACTCGTCGACGGCCAGCCCGTAGGCGGCGATGAGCCGCGCGTCGGCGGCGACGCGCCGGCCGGCCTGCAGGAGCACGACGTCGCCGGGCACGACCTCCTCGCGCGGCACTTCGCGCACGCGGCCGGCCCGGCGGACGGCGGCGCTGGGCTCGGCGAGCTGGCGCAGGGCGGCCACCGCGCGCTCCGCCCTCCGCTCGCCCGTGACCTCCACCGCCACCAGCGCCAGGATCACGACCAGGATCGTGGCCGCGTCCGCGGCCTCTCCCCACAGCGCGTAGAGCGCGCCGGTCCCGAGAAGGAGGAGGATCATCGGCTCCGTCAGCTCCTCGAGCAGCTCTTCCCAGAGCGGCTCGGGCTTCTTCTCGCGCAGGCGATTGGGTCCGTGGCGGCGGAGGCGGCGCGCGGCTTCCGGCTCGGACAGGCCGGTCAGGGCTTCATGTCCGCGAGGAGAGTCGCTTCGAAGTCTCCGGGGGGAATGGTGCCCTGCTGCATGAAGAGCAGGTGGAAGCGCCGGCGGCCGTCGGGGCCGGGGACCTTCCGGGTCGCCCGCGCCCGCAGGGCCAGGATCCGCTGCTTTCCGAGCTGGTAGGTGATGGCCTGCGTCGGCCACTTGGAGTAGCGGAAGATGGCCCGGGAGGCCGTCTCGCAGGAGGCCTTCTTCTCCGGGGCCAGGCCTTCACCGCGGCACGCGCCGGGCAGGAAGTCCACCACCTGTGAGTAGAGGTCCACGGCATCGTCGAAAGACATGCGACCGGTGTGGATGCCGGTGTCGATGCGTACCCGCAGGTCGCGGAGGAGCTGCCCCTGCAGCTCGTAGACGCGCTCTTCCGGCGTGTAGAAGCCCTGGGGCGCCCGCCGCGCGGGCTCGGACATCAAGTGCTCGGCGTAGAGAGCCCAGCCCTCGGCGGCCATCGAGTCCTCCCACATCGAGGACGAGCCCTCGACCTCGCCGGGCGTCAGCCAGCGCACGGGGCTGATCGCGTCGCGGTACTGCGTCATCACCTTGTAGTGCCAGTCGTGCCCCGGGAATCCCTCGTGGGCCGCGAGGTCGGCGATCGATGCGCGGTTGTTCTGCTTGAGCTTCTCCACGTCTCCGCTCGTGGGCGTGACGTAGAAGCGCCCGACGCCGGTCGTCCGGAAGGGCGGCGCCGGATAGTAGGCGGCGCCGTCGATCGACGACCACAGCACGGGCGGCGTCACCACGACCTCGAGCTGGTAGTTCTCGGGGATGTCGAACATCCGGTTGTCGCGGGCGAACCGTACGAGCCGGAGCGCGGTGTCGTGATACCAGCGCACCATCTCGTCGTCGGAGCGGGGATAGTCGCGGGAGAGGAGGTCGAAGACGGCGCGGGTCGACGCCTCGCGGTGGGCCTCGTCCCACGGCCGATCGAGGCCGTTCTTCTCGGCGACCACGCGGGCCGCCGCCATCAGCCCTTCACGCGTCTTCTGCACGACCGCCCAGGACTTCAGGTAGAGCTCGGCCGCGGGGGAGGCGACCCGCAGGTTGTTCCGCAGCGCCCAGTCGTACTCCTTCTCCCCGCAGGCGAAGCGGTCCGCGCGCGGCAGGGTCGAAAGCGAGCGCTCCACGAAGCCGCGGAAGTCGCGGAAGGCCACGGCGGCCGCGGCGCCACTGCTCTTCAGCTCGGATACCACCGCCTCCGCGAACGGCTGGCCCTTCGTGCGCTCCGCGCCGAGCCCGGGCAGCGTCGTCTCGAAATACTTCGCGTTCTCCTCGGAGGTGGCGAGGCCGTCTCGCTCCACCATGCGCCAGTCCGGCACGTCGCCGGCCTGGACGCCCGCCTGCAGGTTGGCGCGCGCCATGGCCAGGTACGCGGGGACGGCACCCACGCGCGCCACCACCGTCCGCCATTCGCCCTCCAGGCCGTAGCGTCCCTGGCCCTCGTCGCGCATGCCCTGGAGGAACCAATCGACGCCGCGGAACGCCTCGTTGACGTAGGTGTCGAGGGCGCGGTGCCAGTACTTCCGCTCCTCGTCCTGGTGGAGCATGAAGTCGATCTGATGGAGGGCGGCCTTGCGGTCCACGCGGTGGCGGGGCGAGAGGCGGGCGGGGTCCAGACGCTCGAGCTCCGCGCGGACCTCGCGATAGACGGCCGCCTCTTCCGCGAGCGCCGCCGGCGACCAGTCCCTGAGCGCGCCGTCGGCGCGGGCCAGCTCCGGATACAGGCCGGAGCCGCCGAGGTAGGTCGACACCACCGGGTGCCGGCGCAGGAACTCGAGCACGTAGCGCGACTCGATCCGCCGATAGGCGGCATCGGCCGCGGGCCGCGCGGCCGGGGCGACGAGGGGCAGCAGCAACACTCCGGCCCCGAGGATCAGCCTCATCGTCGAATTATATCGACCGTCAAGGCGGGACCCGGCCCGCGCTGCGCTTACTTCGGCGGGACCACGGGCGTCAACGGAATGTCCCAGTGGGAGTCGAGGATCTCGAACCGCCGCTGCTCCTCCTTCTGGAAGCGGTCGTAGTCCGGGTAGAGCCTCTTCGTGATCGCCTCCTCGTCGCTGGGGCTGCCGAGCGCGGCCCAGGTGGGGTAGGTGATCACGACCAGGAACGTCCAGTCGTCCTTGAGGTGGTAGGTGGGACGGAAGAGCTTGACGTCCTGCACGCGTCCCCGCTGCTTCATCTCCATCAGCACCGGGTAGTGGTTCTTCAGGAAGAGGCGCTCGAACTCCTGCTGGAAGCCCCAGCGCACCTTGTAGTAATAAGCGATCTGGATCGGGACTTCCTGCGCGATTACCGCCGACGCGGCGGCGAGGATAGAAACGGCCGCGCCGAGGGTGACGAGCTTCTTCATGCAAACCTCCGATCTATCTCTTCTTGGGCTTCAATGCCGCCATCAGTCCCTTCGCGTGCGTCCGGTCCAGATGGGCGAGGCCGGCGAACTCCTGGCCGGAGAAGAGCGCCTCCGCTCCGTCGATCGTCACGAGGTCACCGGTGAGGTACGGGCTGGCGTCGCTCATCAGGAAAGCGACCAGGTTCGTCAGCTCCTCGTGCTCGCCGAAGCGGCGGGACGGGATGCGCCGGCGGGCCTGCTCCTCGAGCTCCCCCGTCATCAAACGCGAGAAAGCGCCCTCGGTCGGGAAGGGGCCGGGGGCCACGGCGTTCAACCGGATCCCATAGGCCGCCCACTCCACGGCCAGCGAGCGCGTCATGGCCAGCACTCCGGCCTTCGCGGTCGCCGAGGGCAGCACGAACGCGGAGCCGGTCTCGGCATAGGTGGTGGCGATCGAGAGGATCTCTCCTTTCTGCTTCCGCTGGATCAGGCGCCGGCCGAGGGCGAGCGTGCAGTAGACGCTCCCGTAGAGGACGATGCGCACCACCGAGTCGAAGGCGTTTGGCGAGAGGTCCTCCGAGGCGCACAGGAAGTTGCCGGCCGCGTTGTTGACGAGCTGGTTCAGAGGCCCCAGCTCGTCCTCCACCCGGCTGAGGGCCGCTTCCACCGCCTCCGGGTCCCTCACGTCGCAGGGCGTCGCGGCCGCGCGTCCGCCCGCGGCGCGGACCCGATCGGCCACTTCCTGCAGCGGCTCCGGCCGGCGGCCGACCACCGCCACCCGGGCCCCGAGCCCCGCCAGGCGCAAGGCCATCGAGCGGCCGAGCCCGGTGCCTCCGCCGGTGATGAGCGTGGTCTTTCCCGCCAGCAGATCGGGGCGAAACGGCTCCATGGGCACCTCCATTCTCAATGTCGGGGGGTACGCGCATCAGCACCCCCCGAACCCCCCAACTCGCTCGCTCGGGAGTGAATCCCTCGTGCCATTCGCAATGTCGGGGGGTACGCGCATCAGCACCCCCCGAACCCCCCAACTCGCTCGCTCGGGAGTGAATCCCTCGCTCGCTGCTAGCATAATTTATCCGGGCCGACCGCCGTGCCTCGGGCGGGTATCATGGGGGGGGATGCGGCACAGCGCCTTCGACCGCTACGCCTCGGCCGTGCTGCTGGTGGGCGGCGCCCTGCTCATCAAGCTGATCCTGGCTCCGCTGCTCGACGAGCCGGCGCCCTTCCTGCTGTTCTTCGGCGCGGTGGCGGCAGCGGGTTGGCGGGGCGGAATCGGTCCTGGCCTCCTCGCCGCGGGCCTCGCCGTCGTCGCCAGCCACGTCTTCTTCCTCGCCCCCGGCGGTCCCCCCGCCGACGAGTCGGTGCGGCTCGGCCTCTTCGCCGTCGAGAGCGTCGCGGTGGCCGTCCTGGCCGCCCTCGGCAACGGGATCCCGCGCCCCGCCCGCGATCCGGAGCGCGACCGTGCCGAAGAGGGGCTGCGCTCGGCCGCGGCCGAGATGCGGGCCGTTCTCGACTCCGCCCTGGACGCGGTCGTCGGCATGTCGGAGAAGGGGACGATCACGTTCTGGAACCCGCGGGCGGAGGCGATCTTCGGGTGGACCGCTCCGGAAGCCCTGGGCCGCGACCTCGCGGAGCTGATCCTGCCCGCGACCGACCGCGAGGCGCACCGGCGCGGGCTCGAGCGCTTCCTCCGGACGGGCGAGTGGTCGCTCCTCAATCAGAGGATCGAGACCCGCGGCCTGCGCCGCGACCGCTCGCACTTTCCGCTCGACCTCAGCGTCACCGCGCGCCGGGAGGGCGGAGGCTGGGCGTTCACCTCGTTCATGGCCGACATCACGGAACGCAAACGGGGAGAGGAGCGCCTTCGCCACCAGCTCGCTTTCACGAGCGCGATCACCGGTCACCTCGGCGAGGGCGTGTTCGCGCTCGACCGCGACGGGATGATCACCTTCGTCAACCCGGCCGCCGAGCGCATGCTCGGCTTCCGCGAGTCGGAGCTGCTCGGGCGCCACCTCGGGGAGCTGCTCCACGCCCGCGCGCCGGAGGGACCCGAGGCCGACGACCCGCTGCCGCGGGTGCTGAGCTCCGGGACCACCGTCCACCAGGACGGCGGCGCTTTCGGAAAGGCCGACGGCTCGTCCCTCGCCGTGTCCCACACCTGCTCGCCGATCGTGACCGGAGGCGAGGTGGTGGGGGCCGTGCTCGTCTTCCACGACGCCACCGAGCGGCAGCAGATGGAGGAGCGGCGCCAACAGCTCCTGGCCCGCGAGCAGGGCGCCCGTGAGGAGGCGGAGAACGCGAACCGGATGAAGGACGAGTTCCTGGCCATGCTCTCCCACGAGCTGCGAACGCCGCTCAGCGCGATCGCGGGCTGGGCCCACATCCTCCGCGAGGGCGGGCTGGAGCCGGCGGAAGCCACGCGCGCCGTCGAGGTCATCGACCGCAACGCGAGGGTCCAGGGCCAGCTCATCTCCGACATCCTCGACGTGTCACGGATCATCTCCGGGAAGCTGAGGCTGGAGAAGAAGCCGGTGGCGGCGGCCACCATCGTCGAGGCCGCCCTGGACACCGTGCGGCCGACGGCGGAGGCGAAGCCCGTGCGCCTGGAGGCGTCCCTGGATCCGAGCGCCGGCCACGTCTTCGTCGATCCCGACCGCCTGCAGCAGGTGGTGTGGAACCTCCTCTCCAACGCCATCAAGTTCACGCCCGAAGGCGGGCTCGTGTCGGTGCGCCTGGCGGGATCGGGGACGCAGGTGGAGATCGTCGTCCGGGATTCGGGCGAGGGGATCAGCCCCGAGTTCGTGCCCCACGTGTTCGAGCGGTTCCGGCAGGCCGACTCCTCCACCACGCGGCCCCACGGCGGGCTCGGCCTGGGGCTCGCGATCGTCCGCCACCTGGTCGAGGCGCACGGGGGGACGGTGGTCGCGGAGAGCGCCGGCAAGGGACAGGGATCGAGCTTCACCGTCCGTCTTCCGCGGCAGGCCGCGGTCGACGAGGCGGCCGCTCCCGGGCCGGCCGTGCCCGCGGAAGCGGCGCCCGTCCGCTCCCTCGAGCACGTCCGCGTGCTGCTGGTCGAGGACGATCCCGACACGCGCGGGATGATGCAGACGGTCCTCTCCCAGCGGGGCGCCCAGGTCACCGCCGCGTCGTCTGCCGCGGAGGCCCTGGCCTGCGTGGAGCGGGAGACTCCGGACGTGCTGCTGAGCGACATCGGCATGCCCGGCATGGACGGCTACGCGCTCATTCGCCAGCTGCGCGAGCGGCCCTCCGCGCGCGACATTCCCGCCGCCGCCCTCACCGCTTACGCGCACGCGGACGATCGCGGGCAGGCGATCGCCGCCGGCTATCAGCTCCACGTCGCGAAGCCCATCGAGCCGGCCGAGCTGGTGGCCGTGGTCGCCAGCCTGGCCGGACGGTCATGATAAAATCCCGTGTTCGGGATCAGGGGCGTGATCCCGGGGGGAGCAGCCTATGGCCAACAAGGGACGCGCAACGTTTGCCAAGCGGCAAAAGGAGATCGCCCGCCAGGAGCGCGCCCGTGAAAAGGCGGCCAAGCGCGTGGAGCGCAAGGAGACCAAGGGCAAGCTCGACCGCAGCGCCCTCCCCGAGGACCCCGACATCGCCGGAATAGTCCCCGGCCCCCAGCCTCTTCCCTACGACCTGCTCGAGGAAGAAGAGAAGAAGCCGCCGCAGTAGGGCCCGCTCTCAGCGGGTGAGAACCTCAACCCCCCCCGGACCCACGTACACCGTGTGCTCAGCCTGGGCCACCGCGTGTCCGGCGGTCTCCCGCAGCGGCGCGTAGGACATCAGCCGTCCCTCTTCGCCAAGCCACCGCAACAGTCCCTCGAGTCGCGGGCCCGCATACGCGGCAAGCTGACGGCGCGCGAAGGGGAGGCCATGGAAGGCCCGTACGGCCGCCAGCGCCTCGGGGTCCGGACCCTCCGCCGGCTCCCGGCGCGGATCGAGGCGGAACACCTGTGGGTCGCCGTGCTCGGCGACGACACCCGGGCCATCCGTCACGAAGGGCTCGATCGCGACCACCGCTCCCGCGCGCAGCCGTCCCCCCGCCAGGTCGGCGGCGTTGGGGATGGGCGGCGGCCCGTGCACCTGCCAGCGGCCGACGCCGTGGCCGCAGAGACTGCGCACCGCGTGGAGGCCGAAGCCGCGAACGGTGGACTCGATGGCTTCGGACACGCGGCGGATCTCCGCCTCGGGCGCGACGGCGGCGATGGCCGCCTCGAGCGCGGCGCGCGCCGCGTCTACGAAGCGCCGATGGCGGGGGAGGTCGCCGACGTTGACGGTGACGGCGGTGTCCACGACCCAGCCGTCGACGTGGACGCCGATGTCGAGCTTGGCGAGGTCGCCCTCGGCATAGCGGGTCTCTTCGGCGGGGGAGGGACAGTAGTGGGCGGCGACGTCGTTGCGGGACGACTGGACGGGGAACGCGCAGCCGGCGCCGTGGCGAGCGATCTCCTCTTCGACGGTCACGCAAACGTCGCGCACGCGCGCCCCCGCGACGATCAGACGGGCGCCGGCGTCGCGGACCTCGGAGGCCACCCGCCCGGCCTGGCGCAGGCAATCGAGCGCATGGGGAGTCAAGGGCGAGGGCTGGGCCATGGGGGCAGAGCCGGGCGGCTCGGGCGGCGCGGGGCTCAAAACGCGTTAAAGCGAAAACGCCCGGGACCGTGAGGCCCCGGGCGTCGGGTTGGCTTCGTGGTCCGAGTCGTTAGATCTTGGTGACGTTTGCGGCGCGGGGGCCCTTCGGGCTGTCGACCACCTCGAAACGCACCCGATCGCCCTCGTTGAGAGTCCGGAAGCCCTCGGCCCTGATCTCCGAGTGATGGACGAAAACGTCCGGACCGCCTTCACGGGAGAGGAAACCGAAACCCTTCGACTCGTTGAACCACTTCACCGTACCTTCGATCATGAACGTGCAGGCCTCCTTAGCCCTTGCCTAGCGCCACGTCACCTGCGCGCCCACGACGAGAGACCAAGCCACCGTAGCCGGCCTCCTCCGAACGCCAGAGCAGAGGCAACTAGTGCATTTGGACACTATCAGAGCCCGCCGAAACGTGTCAAGAGGTCCCGTTTCAATCATTTCCGTCGTCATTGAGCTGGGGGGTGCTAGCGGCGCACCCCCCCAGACCCCCCGCTCGCGTCTTCCGCGGCGGCGAAATGAATTCGCCACCGCTTATCTAGCGGGTCCGCTTCGCGAACCCGGGGGGAGTCAATCCCGCTCCGCTCGCAGCTTGTGGCTGATGGTTGTTAGTCGTTTCCCTTGATGGAAGCGATGGGAAGCAGGCGGACCTCTACCTCGGCGAGGCCGGCTTCGGTGACCGCCCTTATCACTTCGTCGGAAGACTTGTAGCAGGCGGGGGACTCGTCCACGGGGACGCGTCCGCCGGCGTTGACCATCACGCCCAGGGCCTTCATCTGGCGGTCCGCGTCGGCCTGGGAAATCTCCCGGCGCGCGGCCATCCGGCTCTTGCGCCGCCCCGCGCCGTGGTTGACGGAATACAGGCTGCGCGCCGCGCCGGCTTGCGGCCGCAGGACGTAGGACGCGTCGCCCATGGATCCCGGGATCAGCACCGGATGTCCCGTCTTCTCCCATCGCGTCCCGGAGAGCATGGGATGGCCGGCGGGCAGGGCCCGGGTGGCGCCCTTGCGGTGCACCCAGACCGGCCGGTCGAAGAGATCGGGATGGTCCTCCTCCTGGACGAGGTTGTGGCTGATCTCGTAGACGAGGTCGGCGGCGGCGCCGAACGTCTCCGCGAACGCCGCGCCCACCGCGCGCCCGATGAGGAGCCGGTTGGCGATCGCGTAGTTGCCCCCGGCCGCCACCGCGTTCTTGTAGTCGCGCCAGTGCCGCGAGCGCGGCGCGAAGTATCCGAGATCCATCTGCCCGCGCGACAGGCCCTGCTCCTCGCGCGCCTTCTCGAAGTAGTCGGTGGCGAGGCCGTGGCCGAAGCCGCGCGAGCCGGTGTGGAACATGACCCACAGCCGCTCGCCGTCGTGCTGCAGCTCGATGAAGTGGTTGCCCCCGCCCAGGCTGCCGAGCTGGTCCTGGCCCCGCCAGGCCCGTGAGTCCTTCGGCACGTCCCAGTCCTCGTCGACAGGAATGCGGTCCCGCTCGGCCGTGCCCCGCCGCGCGCCCAGCGCCTCCGCCCCGCCCCGAATGATTTCCTGGAAGCGCTCCTTCGAGACGCGCTCGCCCTTCGCGCCGACACCCAGGCCTACCCTCGACATCACGCGGCGCGAGAAGTCGCGCACCTTCTCCGGCGTCGCCTGGTCGCGCGCCACCTCCGAGCGCAGGGCGGCGATGCCGCACCCGATGTCGTAGCCGACGGGACCCATGGCCAGCGTTCCGGTGGTGGCGATCACGCAGCCGACGGGCACGCCGTACCCGTGGTGCGCGTCGGGCGTCACCGCCACGTCGAGCACGCCGGGGAAGCGGTGCGCGTTGGCCATCTGCACGCCGAGGCTCTCCTCCATTTCCGCGAAGAGGGTCTCGCTCATGAAGATGCGCACCTCGCCCCCCTCCGTGCGCCAGCGGTAGAACCCCGCCGGATCGCGGCGCGCGGCGCTCTTCCACGACATCGCTCCAGTCTAACCGGAGCCAGTGGTAGTCTCGGACGGGAGGACCCGTGACGATATGCGCTCGCCATCTCGCGATCTCTCTCGCCCTCGGAGCCGCGACGGCCGCGGCGCAGGAGAGCGCCTCGCCCCGCGCGCGCGACCTCGGCATCCCGTTCGAGTTCGGGACGCCGGGCCGCTTCGACGCGATCACCGACGTGCCGGGCGTGGAAGTGGGCCACGTGACCCTCGTGGAGGGCGATCGCATCCGCACCGGGGTCACGGCCGTGCTGCCCCGCGGCCGCGGGAAGAGCGGCCTCGATCAGTGCTTTGCCGGCGCGTTCAGCCTCAACGGCAACGGCGAGATGACGGGCATCGCGTGGCTGGAGGAATCGGGCCTGCTCGAGGGACCGGTCCTCATCACCAACACGAACTCGGTCGGAGTCGTTCGCGACGCGGTCATCGACTTCGCGCGGAAGCGCTGGCCCTCGGCGGAGGGCTGGACGGACGCGATCTGGTCGCTCCCCGTCGTGGCCGAGACGTGGGACGGCCACTTGAACGACATCTACGGCATGCACGTGCGGCCGGAGCACGCCTTTCAGGCCATCGACGGGGCGCGGCCGGGCCCGGTGCCGGAGGGCAACGTGGGCGGCGGCACGGGGATGATCTGCTATGAGTTCAAGGGCGGCATCGGCACCGCGTCGCGGGCCCTTCCCGCGGCGGAGGGAGGCTACACGCTGGGCGTGCTCGTCCAGGCCAACTTCGGCCGCCGCCACCAGCTCCTCGTGGCCGGCCTGCCCGTGGGCCGCGAGCTGAGCACCGACCTCGCCTATTCGCGGCGGGGTACGGCCGATTCGAGCGAGACGGGCTCCATCATTATTGTTGTCGCCACCGACGCGCCGCTGCTGCCGCACCAGCTGAAGCGGCTGGCCCGGCGGGCGGCCCTCGGCCTGGCCCGCACCGGCAGCGTGGCCGGCAACGGATCGGGCGACCTGTTCGTGGCCTTCTCGACCGCGAACCCGCGGGTGGGAGACGCGAAGGGTACGGTCCCGCTGGCCATGCTTCCCAACGACCGCATGGGGCTGCTGTTCGAAGCGACGGTGGGGGCGACCGAGGAAGCCATCCTCAACGCGCTCGTGGCCGCGCGCACGATGAGCGGCGTCGACGGTCACCGCGTGATCGCGCTTCCGCACGACCGCGTGCGGGAGATCCTGCGCCGGCACCTCCGCCTCGCCCCGGAGGCCGCGCGCGACTGAGCCGGATGCGCCGACCCGCTTTCGCCATCGCGCTCGCCGTCGTGCCGCTGCTGGCCGGCTCCTGCAACTGGATCCGGGAGGGCCGCTGGCAGGTCTACCAGGACGACGGCACCCGGTCGCTGGAGAAGCGGCAGTACGCCGACGCCGAGAAGCAATGGAAGAAGGCGCTGGATATCGCCGAGGGGTTCGGAGCACAGGACCCGCGCCTGGGCACGAGCCTCAACAGCCTCGGCCGACTCTACGCGGGACAGGGCCGCTACGCGGAGGCCGAGCCGCTCTACGCCAAGGCGCTGGCGGTGTGGGAGAGTGCGTGGGGACCCGAGCACCCCGCGGTGGCCAAGGCGCTCGACAACATGGCCGCTCTGCACTATGCCCAGGGCCGGTATGCGGAGGCCGAGCCGCTCTACAAGCGGGCGCTCGAGATCAAGACCAAGGCGCTCGGACCCGCGCATCCCGACCTGGCCACGACCGAGCACAACCTGGGGAGCCTCTATCGCGCCCAGGGGCGTTTCGCCGACGCCGAGCCTCTCTATCAACAGGCGCTGGCCGCGCGCGAGAAGGCGCTCGGTCCGACCCACCCCGACGTGGCCACCAGCCTCAACGACCTGGGCAACCTGTACCGGGCCGAGGGCAGGCTTGCGGAAGCCGAGCCCTTCCACCGCCGGGCGATCGCCATCTGGGAAAAGAGCGGCGGGGGTCAAAGCCCGGACCTGGCCGCGGGGCTCGAGAACCTCGCCGACCTCGAGCGCCTGCAGGGACGCGCCACCGAGGCCGAGCCGCTGTACCAGCGGTCTCTCTCGATCCGCCGCGAGGTGCTCGGCCCTGGCCACCCCGACGTGGCCCGCGCGCTCAATGGCCTGGCCCTGCTCTACAAATCGCAGGGACGCTACGCGGAGGCGGAGCCGGTCGAGCGGCGCGCCCTCGGGATCTGGGAGAACGCCTTCGGCCCCGACCATCCCGACGTGGCCACCGCCCTCAACAACCTCGCGCTGATGCTGTTCGCCCAGGGCCGGTCCGGCGAAGCGGAGCCGCTCTACCGGCGCGCGCTCGCGATCCAGGAGAAGGTGCTCGGCTCGCAGCACCCGGATCTGGCGCGCTCCCTGGACAACTACGCGGCGCTGCTGCGCAAGCAGGGGCGTGACGGCGAGGCGCGCGCCTTCGAGACGCGCGCCCGCGACATCCGCACCCGCCACGCCTGGGACCAGCCGAGCCGGTAATCGCTGGCCGGCCTTGAAACGCAGAGGCCGCAGAGGAATCGCAGAGGCCGCAGAGAACGTCCAGAAGAGGTGCCGCGAACGAAATGTCCTTCTCTGCGCTCTCTCTGCGGTCTCTGCGTTGAAGATCGGTCAGCGGTTCCGGCCTCACGACCAGCCCAGGCCCCCGCCCCCCGAGCGCATGGCGAGGTCGCGCGCAAAGTCCTCGATGTCGACGCGAAGGGGAAGCGCGGGCTCGGCGTCGAGCCCACAGAGGTGGAGGCCGGTCACGAGGCCCGGATCGCCCTCCCTGCGCACCGCCTCCACGTCCCGGGCGCGCGTGACCTCTCGCGCATAGTCCTCCAGCGCCACCTCGCCCGAATCGTCGACGGCGTATCCGTCGCCGAAGGCGAGATCGCGGCATCCGGACACCGGACGGTCGCGCATGGACCTACAGTCCCAGGAGGCGGTCCGGGGCCGCCGCGTCCACGAAGCGCAGGTTCAAGCGCGGGATGTGATCGGAGCCGATGTAGATGTTCCGGATCTCGGCCCGGACCTGGAAGTCCCCGTCCACTTCCTCCAGGCGCAGGACGTCGCCCTTGACGACCGGGAGCGAGGTCATCACCCGCGCGCCGCCCCGGCCGATGTTCTCGGCGATGGTCTGCTCTTCCAGCTCCTGTCCGTCCGGCGTCGTCCAGTGGAGGCGCACGTTCACGAAGATGGCCGTGCGCGGCCACTTGCGCCGCTCCTCCTGGGTGACCGGCGGCGGGTCGGTGGGAAGGAGATAAAGGCCCCCGGGGTTCGCCTCGTAATCCTTGGGCGGGCTCTTGCCGAGGAACAGCACCCCCACCCGCTGCTCGCCGGCGGTGGTCGCCGTGTGGCGGACGAGCGCGTACACGCGGTAGAACGCCTCCGAGAGGTCGTAGCGGCGGAAGTGCTTGGGCAGCGGCAGGGCGAGCGAGAGGACCTGGCCCCGCACGACCGGCCGTTTCATGCGCATCGCGGCGCCGCCGTAGGAGGTGTTCTCCATCGCCGCCATCTCTTCCCAGGCCTGGTTCCTCGCGTCGTGGCCCTGGACGCGCACGGGCAGGCGCAGGCTCATGCGCGTCTCCTGGCGGCGCTCGGGCTTGGAAGCGGGCTTGTCGGCGGCCATGACGGTCGGTCCTCGGAAAGGTGCGTAGCGTAGCACGCGGGGGGAATTTGACGCCCCCCGCCGGCGGCGCTACAGTCATCGTCTCCCTCCCGCCGAGAATGTCCGCCGATCCGAGTTCGCCCGCCTATTTCGGCCGCTACCAGGTCGTGGAAGAGCTGGGCGCGGGCGCGATGGGTGTCGTCTACCTCTGCGTCGACTCCCGTCTGGCCCGGCCCGTGGCGGTCAAGGTCCTGCGCGAGAACGAGCTGATGACGGAGGCCGAGCGCGAGCAGTACCACGCCCGCTTCCGGCACGAGGCGGAGGCGGCCGGCCGGCTCACGCACCCCGACATCGTGCAGATCTACGACATTGGCCCGTCCTACCTCGTGATGGAGTTCCTCGAGGGCCGGGCGCTCGGCGCCTTCCTCAAGGCCGGGGGCTGGTTGTCCGTGCGGCAGATCTGCTCGCTCGTCCTGCGCGTGGCGGACGCCATCGACTACGCCCACCGCCACGGCATCGTGCACCGCGACATCAAGCCGGCCAACATCATGATGATGGACGACGCCTCGGTGAAGGTGCTCGATTTCGGCGTGGCGCGGCTGGACTCGTCCAACCTCACCGCCGCCGGCACCGTCGTCGGGTCCGTGCAGTACATGGCGCCGGAGCAGATGATGGGCGAGCGCGTCGACGGCCGGGCCGACGTCTTCTCGCTGGCCGCGGTCGCCTACGAGCTGCTCACCGGGAGGGCCCCGTTCCCGGGCAAGACCATCACGGAGGTCGTGTCCCGCGTGGTCCACGGCGCCCACGTGCCGCCGCGCGAGGTCGACCCGCGCTTCCCGGAGGTGGTGAACGGGCCGTTCGCCCGCGCGTTCGCCGTCGATCCGGCCGCGCGGACGCGACGGGCGATGGACTTCGCCCGGGAGCTGTACGAGGCGGCCCAGCCGATCCTGGACATGGAGGTGATCCACGGCGCGCCGGAGGCCACGCCGACACAGGTGCCGGTGCCGGGCACCACCGTGCAGGTGCCGCCCGGTCTCGGCCCGCGGCCGGCGCCCGCGCGAGTGGGCCTGCTGCTGCTCGACAGCGATCCTCCCGGGGCCCGCGTATACCTCGACGGCAGCCCGGTGGGGGAGACGCCGCTGCCGGGAGTCGAAGCCGCGCTGGGCCGCCACGTGGTGCGCATGGAGGCCGAGGGACGCGAGGCGGTGTCCGCCGAGGTGGAGCTGGAGCGGGATCGGCCGCTCCGGGCCTTGAGCTTCACGCTTCCCTTGCCCACGCCGGCCGACGCGCCGATTCGCCCGGGCCAGCTCGTGGAATTCTCGCCGGCGGTGACGCCGCCGCAGAGGATCTCGGGCGCGGTGCCGGCGTACCCGCCCGCGGCCCACGAGCGGGGCCTGGAGGGTGCGCCCGTAGTCGAGCTGTGGGTCGGAGAGACCGGCCAGGTCGTCGATGTCGCGATCGTCGAGTCGGCCGGAGCGCTGCTCGATGCGGCCGTGCTCGAAGCGGTGGCCGCCTGGCAGTTCACACCCGCCCGGCTACGCGGCGTCCCGGTCTCGGTGCGCCTCACCTTCCAGCACCTGTTCCGGCGGTAGGGATCTACGCTGACTCGGCGGGGTTCCGCGTCGCGACGCGGCAGGGTCCTCGGCTACTTCCGCTTGGCGTACCAGTCGGCATCCATCTGCGTGTACTGCGCCCACTTCTCGGGTAGCTCTTCCTGGGGGAAGATCGCCTGAACCGGACAGACCGGAACGCAGGCGCCGCAGTCGATGCACGTCTCGGGATCGATGTAGAGCTTGGTCTCGGCCTCGAACTCCGCCTCGTCCTTCTTCGGATGGATGCAGTCGACCGGGCAAACCTCGACACAGGCGGTGTCCTTCGTGTTGACGCAGGGCTCTGCGATCACGTAGGTCATGGGACGGATCCTCCTTGGCGATCGAGCTCCCGGGACGGCCGGGTGCCTCGGAATCCTACTCCAAAATCGAAACCCTTTGCCAATGGCTACCACCTCCGATCGAGCGGGGTCGCGGGGGCCGACGGATGGGCCGACGGATGACGCTTGACGCCACCGCCGCCTCTCCCTAGCCTCGCCCGATGGCCATCCGCGAAGGCAAGTGGCGCTGTCCCTACTGTGCGGTGGCGAACCGCGGCGCCGCGATGGCGTGCACCGGCTGCGGGGCCACGCGGGACAAGGATGTCACGTTCTTCCTGGAAGACGATGGGGAGGAGGTCACCGACAACGCCCTGATCGCCCGCGCCCGGGCGGGGGCGGACTGGCTGTGTACCTTTTGCGGCGCCTCCAACCCTCCGGAACGCGACCATTGCCGCAATTGCGGCGCCCAAAAGGGGGCCGCTCCCTCGCGGCCGGTGCGAGAAGTGGCGGGTGCCAATCCGGCTCCGGTGGCAGCCTTGCCGGTGTCCGCGCGCTTCCGGCCGGTTGCGATGGCCATCCTTCTCGTGCTGGTGGCTTTCGTCGTGGCCGCGGCCTACTTCGGCCTGCGGCGCACCGAGGAGACCCTCACGGTCGCCGGCTTCGAGTGGGAGCGGCGCGTCGCCGTCGAAGCCTGGCGCACCGTGCGCGAGCAGGCATGGGAAGGGAGCGTGCCCGCCGGTGGGCGGGCAGTCTCGCGCCGGCAGGAGGTCCACCATACGGAGCGCGACCCGGTGGGAACGCGGCGGGTCAAAGCCGGCCACCGCGACCTCGGCAACGGCTTCTTCGAGGACGTCTACCGGGACGAGCCGGTCTACCGTGAGC
>QHVJ01000554.1 GCA_003222275.1 Acidobacteriota bacterium
ACGTGCGTGGTCACGTGGATCACGCGCAGCTCGTGGCCCATGAGCAGCATCGCGAAGTCCGCGGTGTTCGAGAGCCGGGCGAGGATCTCCGTGTGGCCGGTGTGCGGCATGCCGGCCGCCGCCAGCGCCTCCTTGTTGATGGGCGCGGTCACGATGCCGTGGATCTCACGCGCCTGGGCGAGCGCCACCGCGCGCTCGACGTAGTCGTAGGCCGCCTTGCCCGCCGCCGCGCTCACGGCGGCGCGGGGCAGCGAGGCCATGTCCACGTTGGCGAGGTCCAGGACCTCCAGCGTGCCGTCGGCCCAGCGGCAGTCGGCCACGCGCTTCACGGCGTGCAGCGTGAGCGGGGACGAGACGAGCGCCAGCGCCGCGCTCATGGTCGACGCTGCACCGACGACGACGGGACGGCTGGCGCTCCGCACAGCAGCTTCCGCCGCGGCGCGAGCGATGATCTCCGGGCCCACGCCGGCGGGATCGCCCATGGTCACGCCGAGGATCGGCTGCTTCACGCGACGGCCTCGCGCACGAGGCTCACGAAGAGATCCGGCTCGCCGAAGCCGCCCGCCTTGGTCACCACCGTCAGCGGCTCGCGGCCCGGCGCGCGCAGCCGGCCGAGCGCCAGCCCCGGCCGTGGCGCGCCCTCGAGATCCAGGCGCTCGGCGCCGAGCGCGTGATAGAGCGCGACGAGCGTCTCGCCGCCGGTGACGAGCACGACGTCGACGGGCCCGGCATCGAGCCGCGCGCGCGCCTGCGCGGCGAGGTCGGTGACGGCGCCCGCGCGGTCGGGCTGCGGCGCGTCGGGCGTGGCGAGCACCGTCAGCCCCGCCTCGCGCGCGGCCTCCACCTGGCGCCGCGTGGCGGGATGCTGGCTGCCGGCGACGATGAGCCAGCGCTCGCCCGTGGGCGGATCCACGCGTGCCGCCGCCAGCCCGAGCCGGCGCGCGAGCGCCAGCGCGAGGCCGGCCGCGCCCACGAGGAGCGGCGGCGAATCGAGCTCGAGGACCGCCTCCACGAGCGTGTCGAGGTCGGCATCGGTCTCGGCGTCGGCCACGATCACCATGCCGGCGAGCCGGACGAGGCGCGCCGTCAGCGGGCGACCGCCCTCGCGCACGCGGCCGAGCGGGATCCAGGCGAACGGCCGGTCGAGCTGCGGGCGCAGCAGGTCCACGACGTTCGACGTGCCCGCCGCGCGCGGAAACGTCGGATCCTCCGCGATCGCCGTCTCGGCGACGGGCACCGCGCCCACCGTCAGCACCCGCTCGACGACGACCCGGTGCTCGGAGGGCAGGGCGGGACACACGAGGGCCCCGGCCGCCGACGTCGCGCGGAGCAGCGCGTCGAGCTCGGCGCCGATGGGGCCGCGCAGCGTCGAGTCGATCTTCTTGAAGATGCGCGTGCGGGCGACGCTGCGGGCGACGGCGCTCACCCGCCGGGCGGCGTCGGCGGGGTCGAGGGCGCGGGTCTCGGTGTCCACGACGCTCACCGGCGCGCGCAGCGCGGCGTCGGGCCAGACGGTGACCGGCACCGGGCCGCGCGCGGCGAAGAGCGCGCCCGTGTCGCAGGCGCCGGTGAGGTCATCGGCGATGATCGTGAGCGGCAGCTGCGCGGCGGGGCTCATCGGGGGCTCCCACTATAGAGGTATACTTGCGAGGATTTCAATGCCACGGAAGACCGCGCTCGTCTTCGCGACTGTCCTCGTGTTGGCCGCCGTCGGCGTGGCGCTCTACGCCGCCGCCACCGCGCCGACGCCGGAGCCCGCGGCGCCGGCGACCGTGCGTCCGAGCGCCGAGCCGGCGCCGGCGCCCGCGCCCGCCGCCCCGGCGGCCGGCGGCCCCAGCGTCGACCTCGCGCTGAAGCACCTGGACCTCATCAAGCCCAGCAAGCCGAAAGTCGCCGAGGACTTCGCGCTGCCCACGCCCGACGGCGGTAGCTTCAAGCTCTCGGCCCAACGGGGCAAGGTCGTGCTCGTCAACTTCTGGGCCACGTGGTGCCCGCCGTGCCTCGAGGAGATGCCGGCCATGGAGCGCCTCTGGCGCCGCCACAAGGACGCGGGCTTCGTGCTCGTCGCCATCTCGCTCGACGCCGATCCCAAGAAGGTTCCACCCTTCGTGAGCGCGCGCAAGTTCAGCTTCCCGATCGCCGTCGATCCCAAGATGGCGGTCGCCGAGAGGTACGGCGTGCGGGCGCTGCCCTCGAGCTTCGTCGTCGATCGGCAAGGCATGATGGCCGGCGTCGCGCTCGGGCCGCGCTCCTGGGACGACTCGGCCGCGCACGGCCTCGTGCAGGCGATGCTCCGCTGATGGGCTCCTCGCTCGGAGTGGCCGTGGCGTTCAGCGCGGGACTCTTCTCGTTCCTGTCGCCCTGTGTGCTGCCGCTCTTTCCGTCCTACATCTCGTTCATCACCGGCATGTCGGTCGGCGACCTCTCCGCGGACCTCAGCGCGCATGCGCGGCGTCGCGTGCTGCTGCACGCCGTCGCCTTCGTCCTCGGCTTCTCGCTCGTGTTCGTCGCGCTCGGTGCGTCGTTCAGCGCGGCCGGCCAGCTCCTGTTCACGTACCGGGACGGGATCCGGCGGCTCGGCGGCGTGCTCATCATCCTCTTCGGCCTCTACATCGCCGGCGTGCTGCGGATCGGCTTCCTCGGCCGGACCGCGTCGCTGCAGATCCGCGAGAAGCCGGCGGGCTACGTCGGCTCGTTCATCGTCGGCGTGACGTTCGCGGTGGGCTGGACGCCGTGCGTGGGGCCGATCCTCGGCGCGATCCTGTCGCTCGCCGGCACGGCGGAGACGGTCGGACGCGGCGTCGGCCTGCTCGTGGCGTACTCGGCGGGGCTCGGCCTGCCCTTCCTGTTGTCGGCGCTGGCGCTGGGGCCCTTCTTGAAGTTCTTCAAGCGCTACCGGCCCTTCATTCCCCTCGTGGAGCGCGGCGCCGGCGTGCTGCTGGTGATCGTGGGCGTGCTGGTGTGGGCGAGCTCGCTCACTCCGGAGTGGCTGCTCAAGCGCCTGTGATCCGGCCCGCCGGGCCGATCGATGCCGTGGCCCTCGCGCCATCGGCGTTGTGTAGGGCGCACCGGCTTCGAATGCGTTCACGGTGTTCGAGCGCCGGCTTCGCCGGCGCAATCCTGTCCTGGGGGAGGCATCGGAGGGGGCCATCCGGGCCCCCTCCGAAATAGTCGTGCGCGTCCACGTCCGCGTTCCCGCTACGTCCGCCAACCTCGGTCCCGGCTTCGACGCGCTCGGCCTGGCCCTGCGACGTGGAGGCGAGCGAGGCGGACGGCGTGACGGTGACGGTGGAGGGTGAGGGCGCGGGGCATCTGCCGGTGGGCGCGGACAATATCGTCGCGCTCGGCGTGCGGCTGGCGTTCGAAGCCGCCGGGCGGTCCTTCAAGGGTGTGGCGCTTCGCTGCATCAATCGCATCCCGCTGGGCCGCGGTCTCGGCTCGAGCGCTGCCGCGTGGGTCGGCGGCCTCGTGGTGGGCGACGCGCTCTCGGGAGGCTCGCTGGCGAGAGACGAATTGCTCGCGCTGGCCGCGCGGGCCGAGGGCCATCCCGACAACGTCTGCGCCGCGCTCCTCGGGGGGCTCACGGTCTCGGCCGCCGCGGCCGACGGCGGCATCACCGCGATCGCGCTGCCCGTGCCCGATGACCTGGCGTGGGTGGTGCTGGTGCCGACGATCAGCGCGTCGACCACCGAGACGCGCGCCGTGCTGCCGGCATCCGTGGCGCACGCCGACGCCGTGTTCAACGTGCAGCGTGTCGCGCTCCTGCTCGCGGGACTACAGGCGAAGCGGAACGACGCGCTCGCGGCCGCCCTCGACGACCGGCTGCACCAGCCGTATCGCCGCGCGCTCTTTCCGTGGATGGAATCCGTGGCCGACGCGGCCCGTCGCGCCGGCGCGCTCGGCTGCGTGCTGAGCGGCGCCGGCCCGTCGCTGCTGGCCCTGGTCGCCGGCGACGGCGCCGCCGTCGCGCACGCCATGGAAGCCGCGCTGCGCACGGCGGGCGTCGAGGGGCGCGCTCGAGCGTACGCGTTGGACACCGCCGGCGCGACCGTCGTGACGAGCCGCGCGTATCCCCCGGCGGGGCCGAGCAGGTGAGCGGCACAGGCTACGAACGAGGTTTGGCTGCGCGCTCTTCTGGAGGGACGTGTATTACGGTTCGCGTCGCTGTCATCTTTGATGCGTCAAGATCAGGGAACAAGAGGAATTGCTGGTCGTAGTAACGTCTTTTGATTTCCTCGGTGCGTGGAGGTCTGAAGTGCTTGCTCGGCATTAACCCCTGAAACTGATACGACGAGCCCATTTCTTTAGAGCCATAGACCTTGTCGGGAATTCCCGCCATTCGCTCGAGTTGAAGCTTGCAGAATCGCTGACCGTCCTCGACCATGAAGGGCGCGTCAAGCGCGCGGATTTCCATGACAGCCACCGTGCCTTTGATCTCGCCCTCGCGTCCATAGCCAAACCCGGGATCAAAGAAGCCTGCGTATTGAGTCCGTAGTTACCATCTCCGCCGCGTACTGTGGTGGAATTCGGACCTTCTCCTTCGATGTGAGCAGATAGAATTCGCCCTTCTCAAGGATCAATTGACCCTTCGAGTCACGGAACACAGGTTCCCAGAAATCAAGAAGGTTGTAGTGATTGGATTTCGATAGATCGATGAGGCGCCGGTTATTTCGGGCCTTGTACCCTACCCAATCGGTTCCATTTATCCCCGCGAGATCTACCCCCAGATACAGACCTTCTCGCAGCACAATTTCAGCAAAGCTAACTGGGGTAGCGCCTTGAAAGAGGAGCGAGTCTTCACTCCTGTATAGATCCGCAACGTCGGAGTCCGAGCATCGAGACTCTCCGCGAACGAAGCGCAACTGACAAAGGGACATCTTGCGTCGCACGAGAATTGGGAAGGATCGCGACAGGACTTCAAGGTAGAGAGGACCCTTGTAACCGTCTTTTATTTCATCAAAGCGATCACTCCGGTCGCTGATGACACGCGTAAAGACATCGAGGCGGCCTGTCGTGCTTCGTGGGTTCGCCTTTGCCCTAAGTCCTTCTGGTGGAATCACATAGACCGTGAAGGGCTCCAGCACAGCACCGTCCACAAGATTGAGTGAGTGAATGAGGTAACGGTCTAGTTTCTCTTCGACGGCCTCTCCGCCTGGTAGGAAACTGCATTGAACGCGGTGAGCGACCTCACCGACTCGAAGGTCAAGGCTGGCTGGCTGAAATTGATGGTCCTCAATGGTGAATTCGGAAGTCACCATCCTTTGCTTCACCATTTCAGCGATGTCCTGACGGGGCAGGACGCCTTCTCCGGTGGCTTCGGTCATAAGATGATTGTCGACTCTGGCTGGTAACTAGGTCGACTAATGATTCGTGGCTCCGATCGCCTCGGGGCGGGTCGACCTGCCTGGGCTTGCCTAATCGTGCCGTGCGAACTGTACTTCCACCGGTTCATGGTCGCATAGCAATACCCCGGGACCATGAATGGGTCAAGGCCACACCCAACTCAAGTACCGAATTACGCGTATCAATTTCTACAACTGCCACGTAGGCTATTGCAGGGGTAGCGGGACCGTTCTCAGCACGAACGTTGTTAAGGAGGTGAGTCGTCCGGGACTGTGCAGGGCAGTCATGGGCAGCAGGCACAGCTGGCCTCGTCGTACCAGCACCAGACGCTCAGCCTGAGCAAGCACTTCCGGCGCTGACCCCGGACCCGCGAATCGCACTTCTTGCGGGGGAGGGGGGCTCGGTTAGAATGAAGGCGTGGCGGGGTGACGACCTGCGCGTGAGACGGTTGGGAGCCCATGGAGGGGCCACATGGCAGA
>QHVJ01000555.1 GCA_003222275.1 Acidobacteriota bacterium
CGAGCTGTGCACGCGGGTGTGGTCGTTCGTCCCGTCGGGCGGCTCGCTGCCCGAGAACGTCTGGCGCCGCCGACGCCGCTTCCTCGTGGGGCTCGCGTGGTTCCACGCCGCCGCGATCGTCCTCGCGGGGCCGCTCCTCGGCCATCGCTGGGAGCTCAGCCTGCGCGCGCTCTTCGCGCACGCGACCGTGCTGCACACGGCGGCCGAGGCGCTCGTGGTCGCGTTCTTCGCCGCGCTTGCGAGCTGGCCGCGCGCCAGCCGCACCTTCCAGGCGACGTGCGTGGGCTTCGGGCTCATGAGCGCCTCCGGCATCCTCGTGCACCTCTCCGGCGGCTACATCGAAGCGCACTTCCACTTCTTCGTGATGCTCGCGTTCCTGGCGCTCTGCCAGGACTGGATCCCGTATCTGCTGTCGGTGGCCTTCGTTGCCGTCCATCACGGTGTCGTCGGCGTGCTGTGGCCGAAGGAGGTCTACAACCACCCGGCCGCGTACGAGTCGCCGTGGACGTGGGCGACTATCCACGCCGCGTTCGTGCTGGCCTCCTGCGTGGGCAGCGTCATCGCGTGGCGGTTCAACGAGCGCGTGTTCGCGCAGACCGCGCAGATCCTCGAGGCCACGGGCGAGGGGATTTTCGGGCTCGACATCGAGGGCCGGATCACCTTCATCAACCCGGCCGCCGCCGAGATGCTCGGTGCCGACGCCCGGCGCGCCGTCGGCCTGCCGATCAGCCGAATCTTGAACGTGCTCAACACGGACGGCACGCCGCTGCCCGAGGCCGACTTCCCGATCTTCACCCCGCTCGAGGACGGGCGGGCGCGGCATGTGACCGACGAGGTGTTCGCGCGCTCCGACGGCAGCTACTTCCCCGTCGACTACGTGGCCACGCCGATGATCGAGCGCAATCACCTCACGGGCCTGGTCGTCAGCTTCAACGACATCACCGAGCGGCAGCGCGCGGCGGCGGCCCTGCAACGCAGCCACCGCGAGCTGGAGGCGACGCTCGCCGAGCTCAAGACGGCCCAGCGGCACGGGCTCCAGCAGGAGCGGCTGCGCGCGGTGGGGCAGATGGCAAGCGGGATCGCGCACGACTTCAACAACACGCTGTCGCCGATCGTGGGCTTCAGCGAGCTGCTGCTGCGTAACCCCGCGGGCCCCTCGGACCCGGCCCGGACCGAGGCCTACGTGCGCCTCATCAACATCGCTGCGCGCGACGCCGCCGCCGTCGTCCGCCGGCTGCGTGATCTCTACCGCGAGCGCGTGGAGACGGCGACGCTGGCGCCGGTGAACCTCGACCGCTGCATCAAGGAAGCCGTCGCGCTGACGGCGCCCCGCTGGCGGAGCCAGGCGCTCGCCATCGGCGTCACGATCCGCATGGAGACGGACGTGGCCGATCGGCTGCCGCCGATCGTCGGCGACGAGACCGAGCTGCGCGAGATGCTGACCAACCTGATTTTCAACGCGGTCGACGCGATGCCCGCCGGCGGCACGATCACGGTGCGCGCGCAGCCCGACGGCGACGGAGTCCGGGTCGATGTGGCCGACACCGGCGTCGGCATGAGCGACGAGGTCCGGCGGCGCTGCCTGGAGCCGTTCTTCTCCACGAAGGGCCAGCAGGGCAGCGGGCTCGGGCTCTCGCTGGTGCACGCCCTCATCGAGCGGCACCGCGGCACGCTCAAGATCGAGAGCCGCCCGGGCGCCGGCACCACGATCAGCCTGCGCTTCCCGGAGGGCTCGCCGTCGGCGGCCGCCGCACGCGGGCCCGAGGCGGAGGAGTCGCCGCGTCGCCTGCGCATCCTCGTCGTGGAGGACGAGCCCGTCGTGCGCAAGGTGCTCTCGCAGCAGCTCCTCGCCGTGGGACACACCGTGGAGACCGCGGATAACGGCGTGGAGGGCCTCGAGAAGTTCATGTCCGGCTGGTTCGATCTCGTCATCACGGACCGGGCGATGCCCGAGATGAGCGGCGACGCGGTCGCGGCGACGATCGCGCGCGTCGCGCCCGACAAGCCGATCATCATGCTGACGGGTTTCGGCGACCTGATGCTGGCCAAGGGCGAGAAGCCGACGGGCGTGCGCGTCATCATCAGCAAGCCGGTGATGATGGAACAGCTCACGCGCGCGATCGCCGAGGCCACGGCCGGCCGCGTTCCCCGCAGCCGCCCGGAGATTTAGTACATGGGGGGCCTCGAAGGGCCCCCCAACCCCCCAACGCTCGGGCCGCCCCGGCGAAGCCGTGGCGCCCCTCGACGCGCGGGGCCCCCCACCCCCCCCAACGTTCGGAGCGCCCGGGGTGAACCCGGGCGCTCCGCTACCCCCACCATCGATCCGGCGGGCGGATGCGGTGGTACCCTCCCGACATGAAATCGACAGGCTTCGAGACCATCGTCGAGTCCGCGCGCTCCCTGCTCGAGGTCCAGACCGCCGCCGCCGGCCCGTCGGGAAGCCTCCCCCTCACCGCCGAGATGCTGCTCGAGCGGCCGAGCGGCGACATCTTCGGCCTCACGCAGAACGCGGGCATGGGCTGGGACCCGCGCGAGCTCGGCCGCCCGCAGTTCCTGATGCTCGGGACCAACGGCGGCATCCGCGGCGCCGACGGCCGGCCGATCGCCCTCGGCTACCACACCGGTCACTGGGAGATCGGGCTGCTGATGCAGGCGGCGGCCGAGGAGTTTCGCGCGCAGGAGTGCCTGCCGTTCGCCGCGTTCTGCTCGGACCCGTGCGACGGGCGCACGCAGGGCACCGTGGGCATGAT
>QHVJ01000206.1 GCA_003222275.1 Acidobacteriota bacterium
GCATCGACGGCGTTGATCATCAGGTTCAGGAAGCACGTCTTCAGCAACTCGGGGTCGGCGACCGTCCGCGGCAGGTCCGGCTCGGCCTCGACGGCGAGCGCGATGCCCTGGTCCCGGGCCTTGTGGTCGACGAGCGCGGCCACCTCCTTGAGCACCTCGTCCACCGCGCAGATGCGCGGATGCAGGCGCATCGGCTTGCCGAAGGAGAGGAAGTCGCCGACCAGCCGGTTCAGTCGCAAGATCTCCGCCTTGACGTTGGCGAGGATGCGGTCGAAGTCCTGGCGGCGCGCCGGTTCCGCGGGGGCCAGCCGCTCCCGGACGTGGTCGATCGAGAGGTTGATGAAGTTCAGGGGATTGCGGATCTCGTGGGCCACCGCCGAGGCGAGGCGGCCGAGGGCCGTGGAGCGCTCGGCGAAGTGCAGCCGCTCCTCGAGGAGCCGGTTCTCACGCAGCCGCTCCACCATCTCGTTGAAGGTGTGCGAGAGGCTGTCGGTCTCGACGGAGGCCCCCTCGGGGACCTTCACCGAGAGGTCGCCCGCCGCGACGCGCCGAGCGGCGTCGGTCAGGTCCTGCAGCGGGCGGGAGAACGACCACGACAGGACGAGCGAGACCAGGATCCCCACCCCGAAGACCGCGAGGGTGGCGAGGAGGCGCTTCAGGAAGGCCTCCTGGCCGAGGGCCGAGAAGTCGTCGAGGTACCGGGTGATGAGCAGGTAGCCGACGCGCTTGTCGCCGAGGACGATGGGCAGGGTGAGCGTCGTCGTGCGGTGGCTGCCCGGCGGGCCCGTCTCTTCCCCGAGGACGCCGTGGATGACGTACTGCTTCGGTCCCTTGCGCTTGTTCGAGCGCAGGAGCTGCTTGCCCACGTTCAGGGGATTGGTGGAGGCCTGCACCTCCGAGGTGTCGGCGATGGAGACGTCCTTCACGCCGAGCTGGCGCAGCTTGTCCATGTACGCCTTGAGGGCGTCCTGGGGGTCGCCCGCCTCGCCGACCGGCTGCTCCTGGAACACCTCGATGGCGGTCGACAGGTCCTCCGTGTAATCCCGGAGCTGGGAGACGAGCCGCGCCTCGCTGCGCAGGTGGAGGATGGCCAGGCTGCTGACGGAGAGCGCCAGCAGCGACAGCATCATCAGGAGCAGGCGCGTCTTGAGGGTCAGCCGGCCCAGGCGGGCGCGGACGGGCGGCGGCGACGTCACCTCGCGAGTCTAGTCCCCGGGACCGACCAAGTCTAGGTGACGGCCAGGTGCTGGAGGTCGTTGAGTATTCCGGCGGCGGTCACCTCCGGACCCGCTCCCGGGCCCGTGATGACGAGGGGCTCGCGACGGTACCGCCGCGTCGTGAAGGAGACGAGGTTGCGCGTTCCTTGCAGGGCCCCCACGGCCGAATCGGCGGACACGGCGACGAGCTGCGCGCGCACGCTGCGAGGGGTGGCGACGACGACGTAACGCAGGACCTGGCCGCGGGCGGCCTCCCGCTTCACACGCTCCCGCCACTCCTCGTCGAGGGTCTGAAGCTTCGCCAGGAACTCGGCGAGCGGCACGCGCCTCAGCGCGGGGGGCACCAGGTCTTCCGCCGCGGGAGGAACGCCGGTGTAGCCGAGCAGGCGGCCGAGGATCAGCCCCTTTCGCGCGGCATCGCGGCCCGAGAGGTCGTCCCGCGGGTCGGGCTCCGCGTAGCCCAGCGTCACTGCCTCCCGGACCGCCTGCGAGAAGGCCTTTCCCTCGGAGACCGAGGAGAGCACGTAGCCGAGGGTGCCGCTGAGGCAGCCCTCGACGCGCAGCACGCGGTCGCCGCTGTCGACGAGCTTCCGGTGCGTGTCCAGGATGGGCATGCCGGCTCCCACCGTGGCCTCGAAGCGCAGCCGGCGGCCGGAGTGCTCGACGGCCGCCATCAGCCGCGCGTATTCCTCGAATGGACCGGCGAGCGGCTTCTTGTTCGCGAGCACGAGGTCGAAGCCCTGGCCCGCGGCCTTCAGGAGGAGGTCGCTCGTGTCCTCGGCCGTGACGTCCACCACCACCGGCCGCGATACCGCGTGGTTGGCGATGTGGGCGAGGGCGGCGTCGGCGCCGGCCTTCACGCCTCCCAGGTTCGCGACGAGCGCGCCGCGATCCTTGCCGCGGGCGAGCTTCAGGAGGCGCGACCGGGAGAGGCCACGCGGGTCGAACACGTAGCCGGAGCGGTCGAGCAGCCCGACCACCTTCACCCCGGCGTGGCCGTTGCGCGCGGCGAGGGCGTCGGCGAGCGCGCGGCCGACGCGCCCGAACCCGAGGAGGACCACGTCCGTGCGGGCATGCAGCGGGCTCTTGCCGCCGCCGATCTTGGAGAGCTGGAAGGCGGAGTGGATGCGACGGGCCGCCTCCGGAAGCTGCGCCCGGTCGACGATGAACGTGATGTTCCGCTCGGAGGAGCCCTGGGCGATGGCCACGACGTTGACGCCGCCGGCGCCGAGGGCGGCGAAGACACGGGCGGCGATCCCCGGCGTCCCCGCCATGCCTTCCCCGACGACCGCCACCACCCCGACGCCCAGGCGCGCGGTCACCCCGTCGATGAGGCCGGAATGGATCTCGTCCTCGAAGGCGCGCCGCAAGGCGGCCACGGCCCGCGTGGCTTCGACCTCGGGCAGCGTGAAGCCGATGGAGTTCTCGGAGGAGGCCTGGAAGATGGTCGAGACGGAGAGGCCTTCCCCGTGGATGGCGCCGAACGTGCGCGCGGCGATGCCGGGAACGCCCATCATGCCCTTGCCGGCGACCGTGACGAGGGCCTGCGAGGACTCGACGGCCAGGCCCTTCACCGGGTAGCGCGACAGCGTCCGCCGCGAAGAGACCTCGGTGCCCGCCGCTTCGGGGTCGAGGAAGGAGCGCACGTGGAGGCGGACGCGGCTGCCGTCGAGCGGGATGAGCGCGCGCGGGTGGAGGACCTTGGCCCCGAAGTACGCGACCTCCGCCGCCTCGCGGTAGTGGAGCTGCGGGATGAGGCGGGCGTCGCTCACGTGGCCGGGGTCGGCGGTCAGGATGCCGGGCACGTCTTTCCAGAGGACCACGCGCGAGGCGCCGAGGACGCGGCCGAGGAGGGTGGCCGTCAGGTCCGTGCCGCCGCGCCCCAGGGTGGCGACGGTACCGTCGGGCGCGCGGCCGAAGAAGCCCGGAACGATCGGGGTCACTCCCTTTCGCAGCAGCGGCGGCAGGGCCTGGCGGGCCCGTCGGCGGGTCACCGCGATGTCCGGCGCCGCGCCGCCATGGCGTCCGTCCGTGGACACCACGTCCAGCGCGTCGACGCGCACCGCCGGGCGGCCGGCGGCGGTGATCGTCGCCGCCACGACCGCCGCCGCCACGCGCTCCCCGCGGGAGACGAGCACGTCGCTCGTGCGGGGCGAGAGGTGGCCCAGGGCGGCCACCGCCCGGCAGATCTCGCGGTATTCGCGGGCGGCGCGGTCCGCTTCCCCCAGGAGGCGCCGCCGGTCGGGCCCGGGAGGCACGAGCTCGAGGACCAGCGCGCGGTGCCGCCGCAGGAACGCCGCGGCCTGGGCACTGGCCGCCGCCACGTCACCCGTCGCGGAGCGGTGAGCGCCTTCGAGCAGGCCGTCGGTCACGCCCTTGAGCGCAGAGACGACCACCACCAGGTCGCCGGCGTGCCGCTGCACGAGCCCGGCCACGCGGCGCACCGCGGGAGCGTCGGCGACGGACGCGCCGCCGAGCTTCCACACCTCGAGCGGCGCCCGCGCCGGTCCCGGCCCGGTGAGGGGACGGGGGGGACGGCCCGAGCGCGCGGAGCGCGCGACCGCGCGTCCCCTAAGCCGCCGAGCCATGCTGGTTCCAGAACGCCTCGAAGTCCGCGAGGCGGCCGTCGATCACGGCGGCGAAGGGCGGGCGGCCTTGCAACGCCTCGACCGTCTTCATCCCCTGGCCGCTGATCTGCAGGACCACCGGCTCGCCGTCGGCGAACGCACCCGCCTGCGCGAGCCGCCGCGCCGCCGCGACCACGGTCCCGCCCGCAGTCTCCGCGAACAGGCCCTCGGTCTCGGCGAGGAGCCGGATCCCCTCCACCACTTCCGCGTCGCCCGGGTCTTCGGCCCGCCCGTCGGTCCGCCGGATGGCGGCCAGCGCGGTGGCCCCGTCGGCGGGATCGCCGATGGCGAGGCTGCGGACGATCGTGTCCGGCTTCACCGGCCGCGGCTGCGCGAGTCCCGCCTTCCACGCCCCGGAGATGGGCGCGCAGCCCTCCGGCTGCGCTCCGTGGAGGCGCACGGGGCGGTCCTTCACCAGCCCGAGCTCGACGAGCTCTCGGAAGGCCCGGTCGATCTTGGTCAGCATGCTGCCGCCGGCCATCGGAACCACGACGTGGCCGGGAAGCGTCCATCCCCGCTGCTCGGCGATCTCGAAGCCCACCGTCTTGGAGCCCTCGGCGTAGTAGGCGCGCAGGTTGACGTTGACGATGCCCCAGCCGTGGCGGTCGCAGATCTCCGCGCACAGCCGGTTCACGCGGTCGTAGTTGCCGCGCACGCCGACGAGGGTTGCGCCGTAGACGGCGGAGCCCACGAGCTTGGCGGCCTCGAGGTCCTCGGGCACGAGGATGACCGCGCGCAGGCCCGACGCGGCCGCGCCCGCCGCCACCGCGTTGGCGAGGTTCCCGGTCGACGCGCAGCCGACCGTGTCCATGCCGAACTCCCGCGCCTTGCTGAGCGCCACCGCCACCAGCCGGTCCTTGAACGACAGCGTGGGATGGCAGGCCGCGTCGTACTTGACCCAGAGGTCCGTGATGCCGAGGCGCTGGCCGAGGCGGGGAGCGGGAAGCAGGGGAGTGAAGCCGGTGCCGTGGCCGACGGTCGGCTCGGCGTCGAGCGGAAGCAGCTCGCGATATCGCCAGAGGTCACGGGGACGCGCAGCGATCGTCTCCGGGGTGAAGGTGCGGCGGACCTCGTCGAGGTCGTAGACCGGCTCGAGGCCGCCCCAGCATCCGGCGCAAGCGGCCACCGGGTCCTTGGCCTGCTCCTTCCCGCACTCCTTGCATCGCAGCCCGACCACTCGGCTCATTGCTCCTCCGCCGCGCTCCAAAAAAAAACCCCCAGCACCGTCGCCGGGGGCCTTCCCGCCGCGCTGGCTACCCTAGCGCGCGGGCCACCCCCGCCGGCTAATGGTCATTCGCCGCACGGATGGCTCGGGGCGGCTGATCATCGTAAGGCTCACGGACGAAAGAATAGACCGCGCATGGAGGGTGGTCAAGGGCATCCGCCCGGCCTTGTGCGTCATAGCGGTGCCCGAGTTGCAGGGAGGCCGTGACGCCTTTCCGGGCGCATAATAGGGCAATAGGACAATGACGGACGATCGGCAGCCGGCGCTCCACGGCGTGCGGATCCTCGTCGTGGACGACGATGACGACACTCGCGAGCTCCTCACCCGCGTCCTGGAGGGATGCGGGGCGGAGGTGATGGCGGCCGGGTCGGCGCATGAGGCGTGGGTCGCGTTCGAGCGATCGGCTCCGGACGCCTTGCTCATCGACATCGCCATGCCGGTCGAGGACGGATACTCGTTCCTCCGCCGGGTGCGAGCGTGTCCGCCCGACAAGGGCGGCCGCGTCCCCGCCGCCGCGCTGACCGCTCGCGTCATCGTTTCGGACCGGCTCGAGTCGCTGCGCGCCGGCTTCCAGAGCCACATGGCCAAGCCGATCGATCCCGACCAGCTGGTGGAGGTGATGGCTCGCCTGGCGGGCCGGGCCTGAAGGAAGCGATCAGCGATCAGCAGGCGTCACAGTTTCTCGACGTCCTTCTCGGCGATCAGCATCCTGTCGATCCCGCGGGCGCGCCCGCTCTCCGGATCGACGTCCACCACCACCGCCGCCAGCCGCGGGTCGCCCTTGGCCGTCTCGAACCGGCCCGGCATGGCGGTCAGGAAGCGCTGGATGATCGCCTCCTTCTCGACGCCGATCACCGAGTCGTACGGCCCGGTCATCCCCAGGTCGGTGCAGTAGGCCGTGCCTTTCGGCAGCACCCGCTGATCGCAGGTAGGGACGTGGGTGTGGGTCCCCACCACCGCCGTCACCTTCCCGTCGAGGTAGCACCCCATCGCCACCTTCTCCGAGGTCGCCTCCGCGTGCATGTCGACGATGATGACGGCCGCCTCCCGGCGCAGCCGCTCCACCTCGGCCAGACCCTTCGTGAAGGGATCGTCCATCGCTCCGTTCATGAAGACGCGGCCGCTCAAGTTCAGCGTCGCCACCGCCACCCGCGAGTCCTTGGCCCGCCCGACGTGCGAGCCCCGTCCGGGCTGGCCGACCGGGTAGTTGAGGGGGCGGATCAGCTGGGGGATCTGGTCCACGACGGGGATGATCTCCCGCTTGTCCCAGATGTGGTTGCCGGAGGTCATGCAGTCCACACCCATGCCCAGGATCTCGTCACAGATCTCGCGGGTCACCCCGAAGCCGCCCGCCGCGTTCTCCACGTTGGCGATGCAGTAGTCGACGTCGTGCTTGCGGAAGACGCCGGGCAGGGCCTTCTTCATGATCGCCCGCCCGGGATTGCCGACCACGTCGCCGATGATCAGGATGTTCATGTCGTGTCGTGCGTTGAAGCGGGCGAACGCGTAGCGTAGCGCGCCCGGCGACCAGGAGCAAGAAGCTGCGAGCGGAGCGGGATTCACTCCCGCGAAGCGAGCGGGGGGTCTGGGGGGTGCGCCGCTAGCACCCCCAGCTCAACACGAGGATCAGGCGTCGCACCCCACGGCCACGGCCAGGGCTCGGCAGACCTCCCGCATCTTCTCGACACCGAGATGCCCGACGTACCCTTCCAGCCGAGACTGCTCCACGGTCTGGACATGATCCAGGTTGACGGCGGATTCGTGCTTGAGACCCTCTCCGGCGCCGACCCGCACCTCGCTCGGCGCCCCGCGAATCGTCGAGGTCACCGGCGCCACCATCACGGTGGGGAGGAGGCCGATCACTTCCTTTCGGCTGAGCACGACTACGGGCCTCTTCTTGTCGGGGGCGGCGAACCGGTATCTCCAGATCTCGCCGCGGCTCACGACTCGGGCCATGAGCCCTCATCTTCCCAGCCGGCGAACTCGGGTCCGAGCCCGCCGGAGCGGTACGCCTGCCGGTAGGCCTCGGCAATCCGCCACCCGATCGAGGGCGCACCATTGCCTGCCGTGACCAGCCAAGGTGCCGCTAAACGACTATCGGCGGCTTGGGCGGCAGCGCTTTCGGGGGGCGCGGGCCGGGGGGGAGGGCGCGGATCTCCAGCGGCGGGATGAGGGCCAGCCTCAGGACCTCCTCCACCTCGTCCACCAGGTGGATCTGCAGCCCGCGCCGGAGGTGGGGCGCGATCTCCTCCAGCTCCTTCCGGTTCAGCTTGGGAATGACCACGGTCGTGATGCCGGCCCGCCGGGCGGCCAGGATCTTCTCCTTGAGGCCGCCGATGGGCAGCACGTTGCCGCGCAGCGTGATCTCGCCCGTCATGGCCAGCGAGCGCTTGACCGGCCGGTTGGTGAACACCGAGAGCATCGCGGTGGCGATGGTGATGCCCGCCGACGGGCCGTCCTTGGGGATGGCGCCCTCGGGGACGTGCACGTGCAGGTCGTGGGTGGCGAAGAAGTCGTCCTTGATGCCGAACTGGCGCGCCCGGGTGCGCGCATAGGAGAGCGCGGCCTGGGCCGACTCCTTCATCACGTCGCCCAGCGAGCCGGTGAGGGTGAGGCGGCCCTTGCCCTTGAAGGCGGTGGCTTCGATGAACATGATGTCGCCGCCGGTGGCGGTCCAGGCCAGGCCGAGGGCGATCCCCACCGCGTCCTTCTTGAGGATCTCGTCGGGCAGGATCTTGGGCGCGCCCAGGAACCTCGAAAGCGAGGCGGGCGTGATCCTGACGAGCTCCGGCTTGCCCTCCGCCACCCGGCGGGCCACCTTCCGCGCGATGGAGGCGATCTCCCGCTCGAGGTTCCGCAGGCCCGCCTCCCGCGTGTAGCTGTTGATCATCGCGCGCAGCGCCTTGTCCGAGAAGACGAGGTTCTGGGGCGTGATGCCGTGTTCCTCGAGCTGCTTGGGGATGAGGTGGCGCTTGGCGATCTCCACCTTCTCTTCCTCGGTGTAGCCCGAGAGACGGATCACCTCCATGCGGTCGAGGAAGGCGGCCTGGATGGTGTCGGTGAGGTTGGCCGTGCAGATGAACATCACGTTGGAGAGGTCGAAGGGAACACCGAGGTAATGGTCGCGGAAGGTGTTGTTCTGCTCGGGGTCCAGGACCTCGAGCAGGGCCGACGAGGGATCGCCCCGGTAGTCCGCGCCGATCTTGTCCACCTCGTCCATCATGAACACGGGGTTGTTCGAGCCCGCCTGCTGGATGCCCTGGACGATGCGCCCGGGCATGGATCCGACGTACGTACGACGGTGGCCGCGGATCTCCGCTTCGTCCTTCACCCCGCCCAGGCTGAGGCGGACGAACTTGCGGCCGAGGGCGCGCGCGATGGACTTGCCGAGGCTCGTCTTGCCGACGCCGGGAGGACCCACGAAGCAGAGCAGCGGGCCCTTCATCTTGTCCTTCAGCTTGCGCACCGCCAGGTACTCGATGATGCGCTCCTTGACCTTCTCCAACCCGTAGTGGTCCTCGTCGAGGATCTTCTGGGCCTCGGCCAGGTCCAGGTTGTCCTTGGTGGACTTGCCCCACGGCAGCGTCACCATCCAGTCGAGCCAGTTGCGCAGCGTCGCCGTCTCCGCGGAGTCGGGGTGCATGCGCTCGAGCTTCTTGAGCTGGCGTTCCACCTCCTCCAGCACCGGCTTGGGCATCTTGGCCTTATGGGCCTTGTCCCGGAGCTGGGTGATCTCCTCGGAGAGCTCGTTGCCTTCGCCCAGCTCCGACTGGATCGCCTTGAGCTGCTGACGGAGGAAGAACTCCCGCTGGGAACGGTCCATCTCCCCCTTGGCCTGGGAGGAGATCTCCTGCTGCATGGCCAGGACCTCGAGCTCCTTCGCGGTCAGCTCGTGCACCTTGCGCAGCCTCTCCACGGGGTCGACGGCCTCCAGGATCTCCTGCGCGCCTTCGACCTTCAGGTCCAGGTTCGAGGCGGTGAGATCGGCCAGGCGGCCGGGCTCTTCCATGTTGGTGGCAATGACGATCACCTCGGGCGAGATCGGCTTGCCGAGGTTGGCCGACTTCTCGAGCGCCGCCTTGACGTTGCGCATCAGCGCTTCGACCTCGAGGCCCTTCTCTCCCACCTCCGGCTCGACCACCGGCTCCACCCGTGCCTGCAGGTGCGGGTGGCCCTCCTCGAAGGACTGGATGCGGGCCCGGCCGATGCCCTGGACGAGGACGCGGATGCGTCCGTCGGGCAGCTTCAGCATGCGCATGATGAGGGCGACGGTGCCCACCGAGTAGACGTCCTCCGGGCCCGGGTCCTCGTCGTCCTGCCGCTTCTGGGCCACGAGCAGGATCATCCGGTTGTCGGCCAGGGCCTGGTCCACCGCCTTGATCGACCGGTCGCGGCTGACGTAGAGCGGGACGATCATGAACGGGAAGATCACGATGTCCCGCAGGGGCAGGACCGGCAGGACGTCGGGGATCTTCGCCGGTTCCTCGTCCTTGTCCTTGCGGAGTTCGTCGGTCATTGGCGTCCTCGCGTCGGCCGCATCTTCATCAAGCGCCTCGCGCCGGGCGACCCGGCGTGTCGGCGACAATGGAAAGCCTCCGCTCGGAAAACGCTCATTGGCGTCCTTCTTCTTCCCGGGTGACGGCGATGACCGCTTCGCGGCCCCGCCGGTCCTTCAAGCGCGGAAGGGTGATCGTCAGCACCCCGGCCGCGAGGTGGGCGGCGGCCTGGGGGACATCCACGGGCGAGTCGAGGAGGATCGCGCGGCTGAAGCGGCCGTGGGGCCGCTCCATGCACAGGAAGCCGGCCACGCCGGGGGCGCGGGGCTCGCGCCGCTCTCCGCTCACCACGAGCTGGCCATTGCTGCACGCGACGCGCAGCGACTCGGGGCTCAGGCCCGGCACCTCGACCACGACCGTGAGCGTCCCCCGGCACTCGAAGACGTCGACGCTGGGCAGCCAATCGCCGAGGCCCGCGCGGTCGACCCGGTCGAACTCCACCAGGCGGCCGATGAGCTGGCTCAACTCCTGGTGGAGGAGGGCCAGGTCCGGATGGCCAGGGCGGGACGGCTTTCTCATGACGCTCATCGAGTCTCCGACTCAAGTAGAGTACAGCCCCCGCGATGGGTCAAGGTCAATTGCGCTTGAGGACTATGAGCGTGCGGTCGTCGGTGGCCTTGGTGCCCTGGGAGAAGCGGTCGAGCTCGCGCAGGATCGCGGCCTCCATGGCGGCCGCGTCCAGCTCGCGTCCCTGACGGATCAGCTCGGCCAGGCGGGCGTCGCCGAACTCCACGTCGTCACGGTTCCAGGTCTCCGTCACGCCGTCCGAGAACACGACCAGCACGTCTCCGCGATCCAGCCGCGTCGTCGCCTGCTCGTACGCGCCCTCGTCGAAGAGCCCGAGCACGACTCCGCCCGTCGTGAGGGTGTCGAGGCTCCCGTCGGCGCGCACGACGATGGGCGGGTTGTGGCCGGCGTTGA
>QHVJ01000207.1 GCA_003222275.1 Acidobacteriota bacterium
TACCCGGTCGTCGGCGCCGACAAGGCGCGGCGCCTGCTCGCGCTGGCCGAGCGGCTCCGGCGCCTGGCGGTCGGAGTGGATTCGGTCGAGGGCGCCTCCACGCTCGCGAGCGCATTTCGCGCCGCCGGCCGCACCCTCGACGTGGTGCTCAAGATCGACGTCGGCCTCCATCGCGTGGGGGTGCTTCCCGAGCGAGCGGCGGAGATCGCCCGGCGTCTGGCCGACCTGCCCGGGCTGCGGCTGCGCGGCATCTTCACCCACGCCGGTCAGGGGTACGGCGAGGAGACGCCGGACGGGGTCGCGAAGGTCGCCCGTCACGAGGGGCGGACGATGACGGCGGTGGCGGACGAGCTGCGCCGGGCGGGCCTTGCGGTCGAGGAGGTCTCGGTCGGCTCCACCCCCACCGCCCGCGAGGCCATGGCCCAGCCGGGAGTCACGGAATGCCGGCCCGGCAACTACGTCTACCACGACGGCTCGCAGGTCGCGCTCGGGACCTGCACGGCCGCGGACTGCGCGCTCACCGTGCTCGCCACCGTCGTCAGCGTCCCCGCCGCCGACCGCGCGGTGGTGGACGCGGGAAGCAAGACGCTCTCGAGCGATCCGCTGCGGCCACGCGCGGAGGGCTTCGGGCAGATGCCGGGCCGGCGCAGCCGCATCCAACGGCTGAGCGAGGAGCACGGTGTCGTCGTCGTGGAGGCGGGCGAGTCGTTCCGCGTCGGCGAGCGGGTCCGGATCATACCCAACCACGCGTGCGTGGTCTCCAACCTGCACGACCGCGTGATCGGCGTCCGCGGAGACTCGGTCGAGACGGAGCTGGTCGTGGCGGCCCGGGGCAGAGTGTTGTAGCGCCGATCCGCGCCCCGGGATCACCGTCTTCGCGCACGGGAGGAAATGATCATGAGGCTCGGACGAATCGGAATCGCTTTCACCGCCACCTTGGCCCTGGCCTCCCCGGCCCCGGCCGCGCAGACGATCGGACCAGACCTTCACTCCTGGGCCCGGAAGCCGGAGATTGCGGCGGCGCTCACGGTCCTGGACGCATGGATCGCGGCGACGGTCGCGCAGAGGGAACAGCCAGGCCTCTCCATCGGGATCGTCTACGATCAAGACCTGGTCTGGGCGAAAGGCTATGGCTTCGCTGATCTCGAGCGGAGACTGCCGGCGACGCCAAGCACCATCTACCGGATCGCGTCCATCTCGAAGCTCTTCACCGCCACCGCCATCATGCAGCTGCGTGACGGGGGCAAGCTGCGGCTCGACGACCCGGTGAGCGACCGGCTGCCCTGGTTCTCCATCAAGAAGAACGATGAGAGCGGACCGGCGATCACGGTCCGGCATCTCGTCACGCACACGTCGGGGCTGCCCCGCGAGGTGGATGGCGTCAACTGGAGCGACCTCCGCTTTCCCAGCCGTGAAGACATGGTGCGAGTCCTGCCAGGCCAGGAGACGGTCTTTCCGCCCGACACGGAGTGGAAGTACTCCAATCTCGCGGTCTCCCTCGCCGGTGAGATCGTCGCCGAGGTCTCGGGAGAGCCGTGGCCACAGTACGTCGAGCGGCACATCCTCCGCCCGCTGGGCATGGCTGCGACCCGCGTCGTCCCCGAGCGGGGGATGCCCGGATTGGCCGTCGGATACGGACGACGCGTGCCGGGACGCGGACGAGACGTGGAGCCGTTCGTGGACATCGGCGCTGAATCGCCGGCCGGCAACCTGGCCTCCAGCGTCGAGGACCTGGCGAAGTTCGTCTCGTTGCAGCTTCGCGACGGCCCGGCAGGCGGGCGGCAGATCCTTCGGGGATCGACCCTGCGCGAGATGCACCGCGTCCAGTGGCTCCGTCCCGACTGGCAGAGCGGATGGGGCCTGGGGTTCTCGGTCCGCCGCGCCGGTGACGAAGTACGGATCGGTCACGGAGGAAGCCTCCCCGGCCAACGAACCCAGATCGAGATCGCCCCCGCGCAGAAGCTGGGCGTCATCGTCCTCACGAATGCCAACGACGGCGACCCGCTTCGCTACGTCAACCAAGCCTTCACGCTCCTCAGCCCCGCGGCGGCAAAGGTCGTGACGGTCCCCGAGACGCCGAAAGTACCGGAGCCGCGGTGGCAACGCTATGTCGGGCGGTACGCCTGGAAGTTCTCCGAGATGCAGATACAGATCTTGAACGGCGAGCTGACGATGATCGTACCGGAGGCGGACAACCCGTGGAGCTCGCGCATGATCCTGAGACCGGTCGGTCCGAACACCTTCAAGATGGTCGGGACCGGACCTACCTATGAGCCCATCGGGGAGCTCCTCACCTTCGAGATGGACGCCAAAGAGAAGGTTACACGCGTTCGGACGCCGTACTTCTACTGGCTGCCGATGGAGTGAATGACGCGACGCTACTTTCGCAGGTGGAAAGGGACGCTGGTCACGACCGTGTTCGGCTTGAAGAGCAGCGCGCCCTTGATGAGCAGCGCCCGCTGGTTATGGAGCAGGTGGTGCCACCAGCGCGCGGGCACGAACTCCGGCAGCACGATCGTCACGAAGTCGTCGGGACGCTCCGCGTCCACCTGCTCGATGTACTCGAGCAGCGGCTCCATCAGCGAGCGGTAGGCGGACTGAAGCACGACCAGCGGGACGCCCTCCCCCCATCGCTCCCACTCCCGGCGCACGTTGGCGGTGACCTTCGGATCCACGTCCACGTACACGGCGCGGACGTCGGGGCTGAGCATCTTCGCGTACTGGAGCGCCTGCACGACCGCGCGATGGACGCCGCTGATCGGCACCACGACGGTGTTGTGATTCCGCTCCTCCGGGCGCCAGCCGCGGAGCGAGAGCTGCTCCCCCACCCGTTCGTAGTGCCGGTGCACGGAGCGGAACCACAGGACGAGGAGCGGGATGAGGAACAGGATGATCCAGGCCCCCTCGGCGAACTTGGTGACCGCGACCACGACGAGGACGAGAGCGGTGGCCACCGCGCCGACGAGGTTGAACAGCGCGCTCGTCAGCCATCCCTCGCCCCCCTCGCGGCGCCACTTCCGCACCATGCCGGCCTGGGAGAGCGTGAACGAGACGAACACGCCGATCATGTACAGGGGGATGAGCGCGTGGGTGTCGCCCTGGAAGACCACGAGCAGGATGCCGGCCAGCAGGCTCAGGACCAGGATCCCGTTCGAGAACGCCAGGCGGTCCCCCTGGTTCATGAACTGCCGGGGCAGGTAGCGGTCGCGGGCGATGATGGAGGACAGGCGGGGGAAGTCCGCGAACGCCGTGTTGGCGGCGAGGATGAGGATGAGCGTGGTCGCGGCCTGCACGGCGTAGTAGAGCGCGCCGCGTCCGCCGAACACGCCCCGCGCGAGCTGCGACACCACGGTCTCGTAGCCCGGGGCCGATTCGACGAGCGGCACCACGCGGTACGCGCCGGCCAGCAGCGTGACGCCCATGAACAGCGTGACGCAAAGCCCGGCCATGATGAGGAGCGTGTCGGCGGCGTTCTTCTCCTCCGGAGGCTTGAAGGCGGGCACGCCGTTCGACACGGCCTCCACCCCGGTCATGGCCGTGCAGCCGTTGGCGAAGGCGCGTAGGATCAGGAACGTGCTGAGGGCGGTGACGCCGCTGGGAGTGGGGCTGCCGCCGGGGACGACGGGAACGATCGCCCCGGTGACGGCCCGCCACGCGCCCGCGCCCAGCAGCGCGAGCAGGCTCGCGAGGAAGAAATACGTGGGGATGGAGAAGATGCGCCCCGACTCCCGGATGCCCCGCAGGTTGCCGATCGCGATGAGGACGATGCAGGCCAGGCCCATCTCCGTGCGGTTGACGTGCCACTGCGGGAAGGCGGACACCACCGCCGCCACGCCGGCCGCGATGCTGACCGCTACCGTCATGACGTAATCGATGAGGAGCGCGGCGGCCGCGATCAAGCCCGCGGTCGGGCCGATGTTCTCCTTGGCCACGATGTAGGCGCCGCCCCCGCTCGGGTAGGCGTGGATCGTCTGCCGGTAGGAGAACGCCACGATCAGCAGGAGGCCGGAGATCACGATCCCAACGGGGGTCGCCACGGTCAGGGCCGCCGCGCCCGCCAGCATCAGCGTGCGCACGATCTCCTCGGTGGCGTAGGCGACCGAGGAGAGCGCGTCCGAGGAGAGGATGGCGAGGCCCGTCGTCTTGGACAGGCGCTCGTGGTGGGCCAGGTGCGAGGGTATCGGCCGGCCGACGAGCAGGTGCTTGAGCGACCCGAAGGTGGATCCTTCGGACATTCGGTCCTTTCCAATCGCCGACGGGGTTAGCTGACGGGCTCGGGGTTGGAAATCCCCTACCGGGCCGCCGGCCCGGATACGCCCCCCGGGCGCGCTACCTCGCGCCCGCTCGGTTCCCCCGCACCGCCTCCGCGGCGGTTTAGGCCGCCGGGATGCTAGTCCCCGCCCCCATCGCTGTCAAGCTTCCGCGCGCAGGCATCTTTTTACTTGACGAGTCAACTATTGCTTAGTACCGTATTTCCTCATGTCCGGGAGCGCCCTGCAGCGGGAGATAAGCCAGCGCAAGCCGTTCCGCTCCTCGGCCCAGGAAGCGGTGCTGGGGCTGCTGCGGACCACGGACCGGGTACGCCGCGCGCTGGCCGGGGTGGTCGAGCCGCGGGGAGTGACGCTGCAGCAGTACAACGTGCTGCGCATCCTCCGGGGGGCGCGGCCCAAGGGGCTGCCGACGCTGGAGATCGCCGCCCGCATGGTCGAGCACGCCCCGGGAATCACGCGGCTGCTCGACCGCCTCGAGGCCAAGACGCTGGTGCGGCGCCAGCGCCGCCCCGACGACCGGCGGCAGGTCATGTGCCGGATCACCCCCGCCGGGCTGCGGCTCCTGGCCGCCCTCGACGGCGGCCTGCAGCGCGCCGACGAGTCGACCCTGGGCATGCTGTCGCGCCGCGACCTGCGGCAACTCATCGCGTTGCTCGACCGGATTCGGGCGGCGCCCGCAAGCTTCAACAAACAAGGAGAAGATCGATGAAGACCAGACGCACTGTATTCGCCGCCTTCCTGGCCGCGGTCGTCGCCGCCACCACCGCCGGCGCCGCCGAGACCTACACGTTCGACAAGGCGCACTCGGACGTGGGGTTCCAGATCCGCCACCTCGTCTCCAAGGTCCGGGGACGGTTTACCGAGTACGACGGGACGATCCTGGTCGACAAGGCCAGGCCCGAGGCCTCCAGCGTGCAGCTGACGATCAAGGCCGCCAGCATCGACACCGGCAACGCGAAGCGGGACGAGGACCTGCGGAGCGCGAATTTCTTCGAGGTGGAGAAGTATCCCGAGATCACGTTCCAGAGCACCCGGATCACGCCGAAGGGCGGCGACCGGTACGACGTCACGGGAACCCTCACCATGCACGGCGCCACCAAGGAAGTGACCCTTCCCGTCAGCTTCCTCGGGTTCGCGAAGATGGGCCCGATGGACAAGGCGGGGTTCGAGACCTCCATCACCCTCAACCGCAAGGACTACGGCATCGTGTGGAACCGACCGCTGGACGTCGGGGGCACCATCCTCGGCGACGACGTCCTCGTCTCCATCAACGTCGAGGCCAACAAGAAGCAGCCGCCCTCCCCCGCGGCGGGAGAGTAGGCCCCTGGAATAACGGGGGCCGGGGACGTGTAGGGGCTTCCGGGGGCGGTCCAAGCGGTGGCTGCCCCCGGGAGGTGTACCCATGCGTCTCCGTCTTGCGGTCGGCTGGCTGGCGGCAACCGCCCTCGGCGGCGCCGCTCCTCTCGCCGCCCACGAAGCGTACGGCGTCTCCGGCGGCGTCGGCGGTCTCGTCTCGGTCTCGCTCGAGGTGGACGGCCGCACCGCTCCCCTCTACCCGGCGCCCGACGGCTCGGGGCGATACTACCTGGAGGCGTGGCGCGGGTTGCGCTACGCGGTGCGCCTGGCGAACCGCACGGGCGAGCGGCTGGGCGTGCTGCTCACGGTCGACGGCCTGAACGCGATCAGCGGCGAGCGCTCGCCCGCGGGCTCCCGCTCTCCGGGTCGCATGTACGTGCTGTATCCCTGGGACGACACGGTCGTGCAGGGCTGGCGGACGTCTCTGGAGGACGTGCGGCAATTCACTTTCGTCGACGAGGAGCGCTCCTACGCGACGCGCTCGGGCAAGGGCGGAGGCCGGTTGGGCTGGATCGAGGTCGAGATCTATCGGGAGCGGCGTCCGGTCGCGCGGCCCTGGCCCTACTGGCCCTACCGGCCCGACGACGACCGGCCCGAAGGGGGCGAGCCGTCCGAGGAGGGCCGCCGCGAGCCGAAGGCGAAGGACGACAGCGCTGCGGCCGCGCGCGACGGCATCGCCGAGCGTCGTCCGGTCCCTCCGGCCACCGCGGCGCCCGCATACCCGGGCACCGGCTGGGGGCCTCGGGCCGAGGACCCCGTTCGCGTCGTCTCGTTCGATCCCGCGCCCGCTCCCGCCGAGCGCATCACGCTGCGCTACGAATACGCCTCGGCGCTCCGCGCCCTCGGCATCCTGCCCCGCTCGTGGTGGAGCCGTGACCGGCTTCGGGAGCGCGAGCGCGGCGAAGAGGGGTTCGCCCGCCCACCGATTTACTGACGCCTCACGGAAGTCTGGCCGGCGTTTTCTCTGTTAACGGATCGGCGCGTAGGACCGTCCTTCAACGAGAACAGCCGTGTGTTCCCAGCGATGCGCAACCGGCCTCGAATCACGAACACAGGTAGAAGACAACGAAGCTAGGGATGGATCTGCGGGTTGCGATGCGCGCGATCGTCCGCAGTCCGGGATTCGCCGCGCTGATCGTCGCCACCATGGCGCTCGGCATCGGCGGCAACACCACCATGTTCGCCGTCATCCGCGCCGTGTTCCTCAGGCCGTTGCCGTTTCCCGACCCGGAGCGGCTGGTCACCGTGTGGGAGAGCGACCCCGAGCGAGGCATCCGCCGCCAACGCGTCAGCGGACCCAACTTCGTGGACTGGGAGGCGCAGGGCAGCGTCTTCGACGCCATGGGAGCGCTTCCCGGCTGGACGGGAGGACCGGCGGGAACCTTCAACGTCGTCGGCAGAGAAGGCATGGAGCGCGTGCCGGGCCTCTATGCCTCCTCGGGATTCTTCCGGGTCCTGGGCGTTCAGCCGGAGCTGGGGCGAGCCCTCGGCCCCGACGACGACCGGCGCCAGGGAGAGCGGCACGTCGTCATCAGCCACACCTATTGGAAGGATCACCTCGCGGCCGACCCTCGGGTGCTGGGAAAGACGATCGAGATCGATACCTTCCGGGGCGGCAAGTTCGCGGTCATCGGTGTCATGCCCCCGGGGTTCGAGTTCCCGCGCGGCGCATCGCTTTGGCTCTCGCTGGGCGACTGGGGTGGAGGCCCGCTGCCACCCCTGGACATGGCCGAGCGATGCTGTCCCTGGCACGCGGTGTTCGCGAGGCTGAAGCCAGGGGTGACTGCCGATCGTGCGGCGAGCGAGCTGACGGTGATCGCCAAGAGGATCTCGGCCCGGCATCCAGGCGCGCCGCGTGTGGCTCGGGTGCAGGTGGTGCCCCTGCGCGAGAGCCTGGTTGGAACCCACCGGCTCGCGCTCGGCACCCTGTTCGGCGCCGTGGGATGCGTCCTGTTGATCGGTTGCGCGAACGTGGCGAACCTGATGCTCTCTCGGGGCGTGGGAAGGCGCAAGGAACTGTTCACGAGGATCGCTCTTGGCGCGACGCGAGCACGGATCGCGCGGCAGTTGATCGTCGAGAGCCTGCTGCTGTGCGGACCGGGTGCGATCGCCGGCGTGTTGGTCGCTCTGTGGGCTCAGGGGCCCCTCGCCCGCGCGATCGAGGGTCGGATCCCGCTCGTCGAAGACACAAGAGTGGACGCGGCGGTGCTTGGCTTCGCGGTGTTGCTCACGGTCATCAGCGGAGTGGTCTGCGGGTTGGCCCCGTTGATCGAGTGGCCGGCGGCGGATTTGCGCGGCCGGGGGCAGACCGAGAGCCCGACGACCAAGCGGCTACGCCAAGCCCTGGTGGTGGGCGAGGTTGCGCTGGCCGTGATCCTGGTCGCCAGCGCTGGATTGCTCCTGAGGACGGTCGCGAAGCTGCAAGCGGTGGATGTCGGATTCCAGATGGAGCGGATCCTCTCCGTCTCCATTGACGTGACGACCGGACCGCTGCGAGGCAGGGGGAACGCGGCCCGGTTCCTGGGAGAGCTGATCCCACGGATCGCCGCCCTGCCGGGTGTGGGACGCGTAGGCGCCACGACGGAGACGCCGCTCGAGGCGGGAACCGCGGAGCAGTCCATCACCCGAGAGGATCGGCCTGCGCTCCTGGCGGCTGAGTCGCCCCAAGTCATCCAGAGCGCCGTGACGCCCGGCTATTTCGGCGCCCTGGGCATAGCCGTCAAGAACGGACGCTCGTTCACCGAGGCCGATACAGCTACGGGCACGTTGGTGGCGATCTTGAATGAGACGGCGGCGCGCCGCTACTGGCCGGGCGAAGACCCCATCGGGAAGCGGTTCGCCGTGGGCAGTCGCGAGCGGTTCGGCTTTTTCCGCGCTCCTCTGGCGCCGGGCGCCGTCGAGTGGCGTGAGGTCGTGGGCGTCGTCGCGGACACGCGGTCCGCGGGCTTCGCCGCCGATGTACAGCCGGAGGTGTATTACTCCTACCAGCAATTCCCACTGTACGACCCGAAGCTGCTGGTGCGCACAACCGGCGACCCGTTGGCGCTGACGCCCGCGATCCGTCGCGAGATCAGGGCCCTGAGCGATCGAGCGGTCGTGACGCGCGTGCGGACGATGGAGCAGGTCGCGGCGGAGTCGCTGGTGGAGCCGCGGCTCCGTGCGACGCTGGTGGCCTCGTTCTCCACGATAGCGCTCGCGCTGGGGATGCTGGGGATCTACAGTGTCATGTCCTACACGGTCGGGCAGCGGAGCCAGGAGATCGGAATCCGCATGGCCCTGGGCGCCCAGAACGCGCAGGTGTCGCGGATGATCGTGGGGCAGGCCATCCGAATGACGATGGTCGGGATCCTGATAGGCCTCGCCGGGGCCCTTGCGGCGGCACGCTGGATCGGGAGTCTATTGTTCGGAATACCGCCGCTCGACGTACCGACGTTCGTGGGAACGTGCCTGTTGATGCTCACCGCCTCGATGCTGGCGAGCTACCCACCCGGGCGGAGGGCAATGCGTGTGGATCCGGCCGTGGCGCTGCGGAGCGAGTGACCGACGCGCGATGGGGCGTTCTCTAAATGGCGTCGCCCGGCGGCGTCCCGTGCGCTGGCGCGAGCTCGGCCATGAACCTGGCCGCCAGGGACGTCCAGCCCGTCTGGTGGCTCGCGCCGAGCCCGCGTCCCGTCTCGGCGTGGTAGTACTCGTGGAAGAGGACGAGGTCGCGCCAGTGGGGATCGAACGCCCACCGCGGGTCGTCACCATGGCAGGGCCGGCGGCCGGCTCGGTCGGGAAGGAAGAGCCGGGCGACCCGCGCCGCGATCTCCTTCGCCACCTCCTTCAGCGTCATCCACCGGCCCGACCCCGTCGGGCACTCCACCATCAGCTCGTTGCGGTAGTAACGGTGGTAGCGCTCCAGCGCCTCCACGATGAGGTAGTTCATCGGCAGCCACACGGGGCCGCGCCAGTTGGAGTTGCCGCCGAACAGGCGCGAGTCGGCTTCGCCGGGCGTGTAGCGGACGCGGTGCTCGCCGTCGTCGTGGTCGAGGACATAGGGATGGCGCTCGTGGAATTTCGACAGCGAGCGAATCCCCCACGGCGAGAGGAACTCGTCTTCGGCGAGCAGGGTGCGCAGGACCCGCTCCAACCGCTGCCGGGTGGGGATCGCGATGAGGAAGTGCCCGTGGGCCTTCTTCCCTCTCATCTCGTCGTAGGAGATGCAGTCGGTGAGGTCCTGGCGGTTCGCCAGGAACCACTCTAGCCGGCTCCGGAAGCCCGGCAGCTTGTCGAGGGCCGACAGCTCCAGGACCTCGGCGGCGAAGAGGGGCACCGCCCCCACCAGAGACCGGACCCGTAGGGGGAAGCGCGCTCCATCGAGGTCGAGCTGGTCGTAGTAGAACCCGTCCGTCTCGTCCCACAGCCCGGTCCCTCCGAGGGTGTTGATGGCGTCGGCGATGGCCACGAAGTGCTCGAAGAACTTCGACGCCACGTCCTCGTAGACCGGGTCCTCTCGCGCCAGCTCCAGGGCCATCGTCAGCATCGTCGAGCAGAAGAACGCCATCCACGCGGTGGCGTCGGCCTGCTCGAGCTCGCCGCCCGTGGGCAGCGGCCGGCTGCGGTCGAAGACGCCGATGTTGTCGAGGCCGAGGAAGCCGCCGGAGAAGAGATTGTTCCCCGTGCGGTCCTTCCGGTTCACCCACCACGTGAAGTTGATCATCAGCTTGTGGAAGACACGGGCGAGAAAGTGCCGGTCCCGTCCGCCCCGTGGCCCCGTCATCTTGTAGACGCGCCAGCAGGCCCAGGCATGCACGGGCGGGTTGGCGTCGGAGAAGCTGAACTCGTAGGCAGGCAGTTGCCCGGAAGCGTGCATGTACCACTCGCGCATGAAGAGGATGAGCTGCTGCTTGGCGAACTCGGGGTCGACGCTGGCCAGCGGGATCATGTGGAACGCCAGGTCCCACGATGCATACCAGGGGTATTCCCACTTGTCGGGCACGGAGAGCACGTCGCGGTTGTAGACGTGCATCCAGTCCGAGTTGCGCCCGTGCCCCCGCTCGGCCGGCGGCGGCGGCTGCGCGGGATCCCCCTCCAGCCAGTGCTTGACGACGTAGTGGTAGAACTGTTCGCTCCA
>QHVJ01000558.1 GCA_003222275.1 Acidobacteriota bacterium
GAGGGCGGTGTGCCGATCTTCATCAAGCAGGTGGCCCAGGTGAGGGTCGGCGACGCGTTTCGGGCCGCGGCGCTCGTCAAGGGGACCGACGAGGCGGTGGGCGGCGTGGTGGTGGCCCGCTACGGGGTCAGCACCGTGGACGTCATCAACCGCGTCAAGGAGAAGATCACCGCACTCCAGACGGGCCTCCCGGCCGGCGTGAAGATCGTGTCCTTCTACGACCGCTCGGCGCTCATCCAGCGGGCGGTCCAGACCCTCAAGCGCGCCCTCATCGAAGAGACGATCGTCGTCACGCTCGTCAACGTCGTCTTCCTGCTGCATCTCCGCTCGGTGTTGATCGTGACGATCCCGCTCCCGCTGGCCGTCCTCACCGCCTTCCTCTTCATGCGCTACCTCGGGATCAGCTCCAACATCATGTCGCTGGCCGGCATCGCGATCGCCATCGGCGTGCTGGTGGACGCCGGCATCGTGGTGACGGAAAACGCGTTCCGGTTCATGGAGAAGCGCGGCGTGAACACCCGCAATCGCGGCCGCGTGGCCGAGACCGTGCTCGAGGCGACGCGTCTGGTCGGCCGGCCGATCTTCTTCTCGCTCGCCATCATCATCCTGGCCTTCCTGCCGGTGTTCGCGCTCACCGGTCAGGAGGGCAAGCTCTTCCACCCGCTGGCGTACACGAAGACGTTCTCGATGATCGGCGCCACGATCCTGTCGGTGACGCTGGTCCCCGTTCTCTGCAGCCTGTTCATCGGCGGCACGGTGCGCGGTGAGGAGCACAACCCCGTGATGCGGCCGCTGGTCTGGCTCTACCGGCCCGTGCTCGACTTCGCGCTGCGACACCGGCTCGCGACCCTCGGCGTCGCGCTGCTGGTCGTCGCGGGGGCCGTCGCGCTCGTCCCCCGGATCGGCAGAGAGTTCATGCCGCCGCTGAACGAGGGCGACCTCATGTTCATGCCCGTCACCGATCCGTCGATCGGTCTCGGTCAGGCTGTGGAGATCGCGCGCAAGCAGAACGCGGCGATCCGGACGTTCCCCGAGGTCGCCTCCGTCGTGGCGAAGGTCGCGCGCGCCGACACCTCGACGGACCCGGCGCCGGTGAACATGACGGAAACGGTCGTGAGCCTGAAGCCCGAGCGCGAATGGCGCGCGGGGATGACGCGCGAGAAGCTGATCGGCGAGCTGGACGAGGCCACCACGCTGCCCGGCGTGTCGAACATCTGGACGCAGCCGATCATCAATCGGATCAACATGCTCACGACTGGCATCCGCTCGGAGGTCGGCGTGAAGGTCTTCGGGAACGATCTCAATGTGCTGCAGGAGCGCGCGCGAGCCGTCGCGGATGTGCTCCGGACGATCCGCGGTGCCGCCGACGTGTACCCGGAGCAGGTGACCGGCGCGCCCTACCTCGACGTCCGCGTGAACCGGGAGGCCGCCGCCCGCTACGGCATCACTGTGGGCGCCGTCCAGGACGTCATCGAAACGGCGGTGGGAGAGACGAATCTCACGCTCACGATCGAAGGACGCCAGCGCTTCCCGGTGAGGGTCCGGTACGCGCCGGAGTACCGCGCCGATCCGGCCGCGCTCGGCGGCGTGCTGGTGACGGCGCCCAACGGAACCCAGGTGCCGCTCGGCCAGGTCGCCGAGATCCGCAGCGTCTCGGGCCCGTCGATGATCTCGAGCGAGAACGGCCTGCTCGTGGTCGCCGTGCTGCTGAACGTGCGCGGCCGGGATGTCGGCAGCTTCGTCGAGGAGGCACGGCTGGCCATCGCCGAGCGCGTCGCGCTGCCTCAGGGGTCCTACGTCGAGTGGAGCGGGCAGTACGAGAACGAGCGGCGCGCGCGGGAGCGGCTGCAGATCGTGATCCCGCTCGTCCTGATCGTGATCTTCGTCCTGCTCTACCTCACGTATCGCTCGTTCCTCGACGCCGCCCAGGTGCTGCTCGCGGTCCCCTTCGGCCTCGCCGGCGGGATCTACCTGCTCTACGCGCTCGGCTACAACTTCTCCGTCGCCGTCTGGGTCGGGTTCATCGCGCTCTTCGGCACGGCCGTGCAGACGGCGGTGGTCATGGTCATCTATCTGGAAGAGGCCGTCAGTCAGAAGCGCGAAGATCTCGGCGGGCGACTGACGCGCGAGGCGCTGATGGAGGCGGTCAAGGAAGGCGCGCTGCTCCGGCTCCGGCCGAAGGTCATGACGGTCTCCACCGTCGTGGCGAGCCTGCTGCCGATCATGTGGAGTCATTCGACCGGCGCCGAGGTCATGAAGCCGCTCGCGACGCCGGTGCTCGGCGGCATGGTGAGCTCGCTCGGCCTCGTCCTCATCGTGACGCCGGTGATCTTCTACTGGCTGCGAGAGCGAGAGCTGCGGCGCAGTGAAGCCGAGGAGCGAGCCGGCCAACGGGTCGGCGAGCGGCCCGTACTGGACTCGAACGAGTAAAGGCACGACATCACAGAAGGGAGACGACCGATGAAGCGTCTGACCGCAATGTTGACAGCGTTGGTCTTCGTGTTCGGATTCGGAAGTGTTGTGTGGGCCGAAGAGAAGACCGTCGCCACCCAGAAGAGCAAGGACGTCGTCATCGCGCTGAAGAGCGAGGCCGGCCAGTGGAAGCGGGGCAAGAACGACTTCGTCCTGGAGTTCACCTCGGCCAAGGACAAGCAGCCGATGGATGCCGGCAAGGTGACGCTGAGCACCAGCATGACGATGTCGGGCATGACGCCGATGATCGCCGGCGCCACCCTGAAGCCCGACAAGACGCCGGGGCGCTACCTGGGCACGAT
>QHVJ01000208.1 GCA_003222275.1 Acidobacteriota bacterium
AGCTTGAGGAGCGAGCGCGGGATTCACTCCCGCGCGAGCGGGGGGTCTGGGGGGCGCAGGGCTGCCCGCAGAGTAGCGCCCCCCAGCTTGAGGAGCGAGCGCGGGATTCACTCCCGCGCGAGCGAAAGACGCGCTGCCGTGCTCGTGGATCTGCTGTCGCTCGTTGTTGTCCGCGGGGTGGAGCTGGCGGTAGGGACCGGTGATGAACTGGGCCGACTCGTCGGCCTTGAAGCGCTGGTAGAGTGCCTGCTCGGCGGCGGCGCGGCCGGCGTCGCCCAGGCCCTGCCAGCACAACATCAGGTTGTAGCGGGCCTGCAGGTCCTCCGGGTCGATGCGCAGCACCTTCTCGAACTCGCCGATCGCGTCGCGGTACAGGCGCTTCAGGAAGAGGATCCGGCCGATCTGGTTCAGGACGACGCGGTCGCGCGGATACTGGGCCTCGGCTGCGCGCAGGTGCTCGAGGGCGTCGTCGTAGCGGCCGAGGCTCTTGAGGGCGGTGCCGAGGAAGAAGTGCGTCTTGGCCAGACGGGCGTCGACGGCCAGCGCCTTGCGCAGCATCTCTTCCGCCGCCGCCATGTTGCCTTCCTGGATGTGGGCCCGGGCCACGTTCACCCACCCGTCGGCGTAGCCGGGCTCCATCTGCGTGACCTTGAGGAACGCGGCCTCGGCGGCCTTGATGTCGCCCTGGAGGAGCAGGCCGATCCCGTAGTCGTTCCACCTCTCGCGCACCGATTTGTCGAGCACGGGCTTGTCGGCGGGAGCGGGCGCGTCCCTGCCCGCCACCTTCAGCGTCACCTCGGCCGAGGCCATGTCGGTGATGGGTATCTGGGGGATCGCCTTGATGTTCCCCGAGACCTTCGACGTGTCGCCGGTGAAGAGCCACCGCCCGTCGTCGTGGTCCGCCGCCAGCGAGAACTGCGTCTGGCCGGGGTCGCGCACACCCGCGAAGGCCCACTGCGTGTTCCACCACGAGAACTTCCGGTAGTTGACCTTCGCCTTCAGGCGGATCGTGTCGCCGCAATCGGCGGGCACGTGGATCCGATAATGCACGGTGTCCGCCGCCCCCGGCGGGATCAAGCGGACGTAGGCCACCGACCGCGTCATCCAGGCGTTGCGCTTGTTGATGGGGTTGCCGTGCTCGTCGAGCTGCAGGCTCCGATAGAAATGGGCCCCCGGCTCGACCGGGCCGTTACCGCCGTCGGCGACGCTGCCGCTGTGGAACAGGATCCGTCCGCGATCGTCCACGGCCTCCAGCTCCACCCAGACGTCGAAGGCGTCCACGGTGCCGCCGGGGAAGAAGTGGCCGACCTTCCGCGTGCGCACCACCACCTCGACGCGCACCGACTCGCCCCGCTTCACCGTCGCTCCGACCTTGTCGAGGGGCGCGGTCACCTCCGAGGGGGGCGCGAAGAAGGCCTGGGCGGCGCCGAAGCTCGACGACTCCTCGCCCTGGGCGAAGGTGCTGGCCAGCCGCGCCTCGCTCGGGGCCGGCGCCTTCGTCTCCCCGCGGGGAGCGCCCTCCGGCGCGCGCACGAGCCCGAAGATGTCGACGGAGACCTGGCCGTCGCGGAGGAAGGCCTGGGTCACCCGGAGCTGCTCCGCGTCCTGGTTCACGAACGGCAGCGCCGTGTTCGCCGCCGGGAAGCGGTGCGAGTGGACCTTGCCGTCGCGCGCGGCGGGGTCCTTCGCCGCGACCAGCGGCATGTGGCAGTCGGCGCACTTCTGCGGCTTCGCCGGGTAGTAGAAGCTCCGCGCGCCCTCGCCGGACACCCCGGACGCCTGCCAGTTGTCGTACTCGTTGAAGCCCCGGAACCAGCGGTAGCTGTTCACGGGCACGTCCAGGTGCACCTTGTGGCAGGAAGAGCAGAACTCCGGCGTCTGGCTCTTGTGGAAGCTCTTCAGGAACGTGCGGCGGTGCGGCTCGGGGTCGGTGCGGATCAGGTAGTCGTGGGCCCAGGTCGCGAGCTTGTTGTCGCTCACCGCCAGGTCGTGCAGCGGCGGGTACTCGATCGTGAAGTCGCCCTGCCCCATCGTGCTCTTGACGTGGACGATCGAGTGGCACGAAGTGCAGGCGAGGCCGGCCTGCGCCTCGGGGGTGTCGATCTGCTCCTTGATGGGGCGGTCGAAGCGCCCGTTGAAGAAGACGGCGTGGTCGTGGCAGCCGGCGCACCACTTCGACGGCCGCGTTCCCACGACGTCCTGCATGTATTCGATGGACTTCCGGTACCACTGGTTGTTGAAGGACGAGAAGTGGTGCGCGGAGGAGCTCCACTGCGCGTAGATGTCGGTATGGCAACGCCCGCATGCGGCGCTCGTCATGAAGAAGTTGGCGGGGATGATGCCGCCGACGTTGGTCTGGGCCGAGGAGGGGAAGAACGGGCTCTTCGGCCCGCCCCCCTCACCCTCCATGGTCGCCGGAACGTCCACGGGGTTCAGGATCCGGTCGCGGTGGGGCGCGTCGGAGCGGTCCTTCACCGCCAGCACCACGCCCATCACGATCGCGATGTCGGCCACGGCCAGCCCCGCCCAGAGCAGCGTGCGGTCCCGGGCCGGCGAGAGCCGGCGAGCCCACAAGGCCGCCTGCAGCATCAGGACCAGCGTCCCCGCCACCGCGCAGGCGATGTGGGCGTCGAGGAGCCGCTGGTGAGGGCGGGTCGCGCCGACGACCATCAGGATCAGGCCGAGCGCCGTCGCCGCGCCGAGAAGGACCACGGCCAGCACGGCGAGCGGGGGCCGCGAGCCCCGATGCCTGACCAGACGCATCGCGGCGGCGGTGGCGAGGACCACGCCGAGCAGCAGGTGCAGGGCGACGTTGGCGAAGTAGAAGGGCGAGGCGTCGGCCCGGGCCGCGAGGTAGGCGCTGTTGACGATGAGTACGATGAACCCGACGGCGAACTTCTTCAATCGGCTACCCGAATCGCGAGGCTATCGTCCGCGCGTCGCCACGTCAAGGCGTGCCCCTCCCCCGGACCAGCGCTCGTTCAGCAAGATTGGATCCACCCGAGTCGCCGCCGTGTGTCCCTCGGCTTCGCCGGCAAGTGATTCAATCCCCTGAGAGTTGGGTGTCGCGGGACGATCGCCAGGTCTTCACGGCGGCGGCGGCCCATAGAAGGTACGAGTGGCAAGACAGCTTGCGCGTAGCCGCTATGGCCAGACGCCGGAGAGTCCGGCCGGGACTCAACCCCAGCGCGGGCGCTGGCAGGCGAGGGCCACGAGGTACAGCGCGGCCCCCGCGAGCATCGCCTCGTCGAAGCCGGCCAAAAGCGCGATCGCCAGCGCGGCCGCCGAGCCCATCACCGACGCCGCGCCGTTGACGCCCCAGGCCCAGGGGATGAGCGCCGGCGACTCCCGGTTCAGCACGCGTACGCCGATGGGCATCGGCATGCCCATGACGACGCCGAGGGGGGCCAGCAGCGCGACCGTGATCACGATGCGGTAGGCGCGGCCGAGCTGCACGAAGGCGTGGAACACCGGCGAGAGCAGGAGCACGTACAGCACCACGGCGGCGGCGAGGGCGAGCAGGACGCGCGGCAGCACCGTGCGCAACCGCCCGTCGGCGAAGCGTCCGCTCAGAAGGCTCCCGAGGCCGCTGAAGCCCAGGAGCGAGAAGAGGACGACCGCGAGCGAATAGACGGGGTGGCCGAGGAACAAGATGCATTTCTGCACCAGCGCCACCTCCAGGATGATGAATCCCGCGCCGAGGCCGGCGAAGTAGAGCAGGCCGGCGAGCTTGGTCCGGGTGCCGGTGGCGAGCACTCCGCTGCGGGCCACCGCCAGCGGGCCCAGGATGAAGGCGAGGGTGAGGACGGCCGTGATCGCCAGCAGGCTGAAGAGCACGAACGTGCCGAGGTTGGTCTTGCGCCACTCCCCCGCCGAGCCCAGCGCGGCTCCGAGATTGCCCAGCCGCACCGTGTTGAAGAAGAACGGGCGGTTGTCGGTGGGCGGAGAGATGTCGTTCTCGTAGGACGCCCAGACCTGCCCGGGGTCCTCGGCCTCGGCGAGCCGCGTGAAGAGGTTGGGCGGCCGATCGAAGGGCGTGTAGAGGACCGTGTAGCCGTCGCGCCGCGCCACCGTTTCCACCGCGCTCGCCTCCTCGGGGGTGAATTCGCCTCTCCCGAAAAGGAACGTGGCCGGGGCGCGCGTCGTCCCCGGCTCGGCCGGCCCCCGCACCAGCATCAGGTGCCGGTCGGGATTGCCGATTCCCATCCTGGCCATCGTGGCCCGCGCCAGCGAGAAGAGCCGCAGGAGCTGATCGGGTGGCTCCAAGTACCACCGGGTCATGCTGAGCACGCCGCGGTCGGTGAGGTGGCCCACGTAGTCCGTGAACGCTTCTACGGTGTAGAGGTTGTTCTCGGTGAGGGCGAAGGCCCCCGCGGCGGTGGCGGCCCAGGTGTCGACCATCGTGCCCTGGATCACGTCGTAGCGCTCGCGGGAAGCGCGGACGAAGCTGCGGCCCTCGTCCACGACGAGGCGCACGCCCGGCTGCAAGTAGAGCCGTCCGGAGTAGCTCAGGAACGGCTCGGACAGCATGATGTCGCGGGCGATGATCGGGTTGACCTCGACGCCCGTGACCGGGCGGGCCCCAAAGAGGCGGGCCATGATCACGTCGTTGCCTCCGCCTGGCCCGATGATGAGCGCCCGGCTCTCCGGCCGCAGGCGGTAGGCGAGGGCCTCGACACGCTCGGCCTGCGCCGCGTGGCGCCTGAGGTCGGAGC
>QHVJ01000209.1 GCA_003222275.1 Acidobacteriota bacterium
GATAGAGGCGGCTCATCTGGGCCGCGTAGCGGGCGATGGCGATCGTGATCACGCAGCCGGCGAAGAAGAGCGCCATCGCGGCCGCCCCGTAGATCCAGCTCAGACGCGCGAGGGTGGTGGGGCCGGAGTCGAGGGGCGACAGCGGGTTGCCGAGGATCACCACGAGGGCGAGCGGGCAGCAGAGGGCGAACAGCGCGGCGGCCAGGGCGGGCGCCCACGGCGCTCGCTCCGCCGCCAGCCGGCGCCCCATCAGGTAGACGA
>QHVJ01000210.1 GCA_003222275.1 Acidobacteriota bacterium
GGTAAACCGAGGGCGGACTCCTATAATAGTGTGCGGCCCCATGAGACGCCCGGCGGATGAGCGTGCCGAGTCGGCTCGATTCTCTTGGCGCGAAGCGCCGCTTCAGGAGACCTCATGGGCGTGTAGGACGCATGAGGTCTCCTGAGCGAGGTGATTGTGATGGACGACCGCCGCCTCCGCAACCTCGCCGCCGCGGCGATGCTCGTGCTGCTCCCCTCTCCCTGGAAGGGAGAGGGGCTGGGGGTGAGGGTCTCGCCGAAGCGAGAAGGGTCGAGAGCGAGGGTCCCCGCGGACGATGCGCTGCCGTCTCCCGAGCGCATCCAGGCCGTGCGGGCGTACATCAAGAAAGCATGGTCGACGCTCGGCCGCTCCAACCGCGACCTGCCCCGGGCGGCGCTCGACCCGAAGATGAAACGGGCCGAGGGCCAGCCTTCCCCCGTGTACCTCTCCCCCCGCGAGGACCGGGAGCGTGTGGCCTCCGAGCTGAAGGCGATCCTCGGTCCCGCGGAGTTCGCCAAGATCGAGCTGCGGACGTTGCCGCCCGACCCCAACACCATC
>QHVJ01000211.1 GCA_003222275.1 Acidobacteriota bacterium
CGCAGCCCCCGTTCCTGACCGAGATGCTGCTCGGCGTCTACCGGCAGGACCACGACAAGGAGCTCCTCCGCGCGGCCTGGCCCGCCGTCCAGGCCTACTACCGCTTCTGGACGACGCCGCCCCACCTGGTGGAGTCGACCGGGCTGTCGCGGTACTACGACCTCGGCCAGGGCCCCGCGCCGGAAGTGCTCAGCGACGAGCGCGACGCGCAGGGTCGGACACACTACGACCGCGTCCGCGAGTACTACCGCACCCACGCGGTGGACGACTACGACGTCAGCCAGTACTACGACCGGGCCACCGACCAGCTCACGCCGCTCTTCTACCGCGGAGACCGCTCGGTGCGGGAGTCCGGCTTCGACCCCTCGAACCGCTACGGCCCCTTCAGCGTCGACATCATCCACTACGTGCCGGTGTGCCTGAACTCGCTCCTCTATCGGATGGAGAAGGAGTCGGCCGAGATCGCGCGTGAGCTGGGCCGTGACGGCGAGGCCCGGACCTGGGACGAGCGGGCCGAGAAGCGGCACGCGGCGGTCGACCACACCCTGTGGGACGAGCAGGCCGGTCTGTATTACGACTACAACTTCCAGACGCGGACGCGCCGGCGCTACCAGTTCGCGACCACTTTCTACCCCTTGTGGGTCGGGCTGGCCTCCCCGGCCCAGGCGCAGAAGGTGGCCGCCAACCTCTTCCGGTTCGAGGCCCCCGGCGGCATCCTCACCAGCACCCAGGTCACGGGAAACCAGTGGGACGCGCCCCTGGGCTGGGCGCCGCTGCAGCTCATCGCGATCCAGGGGCTCCGCCGCTACGGGTTCGACGAGGACGCCGACCGGCTCACGCGGAAGTTCGTCAGCCTGGTCACGAAGGACTTCGAGGAGCACGGCGTCATCGTGGAGAAGTACGACGTGAAGCGGCGGCACTCTGACGTCGCCGCCGGCATCCGCTTCGGTTACAGCGCAAACCAGGTCGGCTTCGGCTGGACCAACGCCGCGTTCGTGGAGCTGCTCGCGGACCTGGGCCGGAACCCGGCGCCTATTCCGAAGCCTGCGCGATGAGGCTGGTGAGCCGCGCGTCGCGGGAGCCGGCGTCCCACTCCAGGCCGTAGCGCAGCGCCCCGGCGTGCTGGTTGCCCGAGATCCACACGATCCGGCCCGCGGCGGGCACGATCGCCGGCTCGCGGAAGAAGCTGAGCTCCAGGTCCAGCGTCCGGCCGAGCGGAAGGCTGGCGTCGGTCAGGACGCAGGCTCCGCCGACGGAGATGTTGGCGATCACCCCGTAGGAGCGGCCTGACGGAGGACCTTCGATCGCCACCGTGATCGCTCTCTGGGGGATGACACGGTCGGCCCGCTCACGCATGACGGCCTCTCGGCGCTGACGCCCGTCGGCGTCCCGCCCACAACTGCACTCCATGAACAGCGTAGCCGCCGAGTGAGGCTCGGTCAAGAACACTACAAAAAAGGCTATGTCTTCCGGGTCGGCTGCTGCTGGGTCAGGCAGTGGAGCGTGCCCAGGCCCCAGACGAGCTCCACGGCATGGATCCCGACGACCGGCCGGTCGCGAAAAAGCTCGGCGAGAACACCGAGCGCCACGCGGTCCGCTGGATCGTTGAACGTCGGCACGAGGACCGCGGCGTTGGCGATGTAGAAGTTCGCGTAGCTGGCGGGAAGCCGCCGGCCGGCGAAGAAGAGCGGCGCCGGCATCGGCAGGTCCACGACCTCCGGGCGCGACCCGCCCTCGAGCCGCATTCCCTGCAGCCGCTCGCGGTTCTCCTCGAGAGGGCGGTAGTTGGCATCGCGAGCGTCCTTTTCGCGGCATAGCACCAGGGTCTGGGCGCTGACGAAGCGGCACAGGTCGTCGACGTGGCCGTGGGTATCGTCGCCGGCGATGCCCCTGCCCAGCCACATCACGTTGGGGGCACCCAGGTATTCGCGAAAGACGGCCTCGAGGTCGGCGCGACCCAGGCCGGGGTTGCGGACCTGAACCGCGGGATCGAGCAGGCACTCTTCGGTCGTGAGCAGGGAGCCTCTTCCGTTCACGTCGATGCTGCCGCCCTCCAGGACCACCGGCCGGCCGGGCGCCCGCACGTCGACGAGCGGGAGGCGAAGCGCCCGGGCGGCACGTTCCGGCACGCGGTCGTCCTTGCGCCAGTCGGGGTACTTCGCCCATCCGTTGAAGCGGAAGCGGGCGATGGCCAGATCGGACGCTCGCGCCGAGGGGGTCTGGGGGGCGCGACGCGCCCCCCAGCTCGAAGAGCGAGCGCGGGATTCACTCCCGCGCGAGCGGACGAAGATGGGGCCGAAGTCCCGGGTCCAGCCGCGATCGGTGGGAAAGCGAAAGAACTGGATCCGCTCCTCGTCCACGCCGACCCGCTTCAGGAGGCGCCGGGCCCGCGCTTCATGGGTGCGGTCCCCGGCGATGATGCGCACCTGCTCCCCAGGCGCGAGCTTGCGGACGATCTCGCCGTACGCCCACGGGATCGGGGCGAAGCGGCCCGGCCAGTCGGACTTCGTGCGGGGCCAGCCGATCCAGGTCGCCTCGTGGGGCTCCCACTCGGCAGGCATGCGGAACCGCGGGGGGTCTATTGGCAACGGCTGCGCGCGGAGCGGGATTGACTCCCCCCGGGGCCGCGAAGCGGCCCCGCTAAATGAGCGGCGGCGAATTCATTTTGCCGCCGCGGAAGACGCGCGCGGGGGTCAGGGGGGCGCGCCGCAGCGCCCCCCTGCTCAATCAATGTAACGTTTCTCCAGGCCGGCGTAGGCGTCGATGCGGCGGTCGCGCAGGAAGGGCCAGTTCCGCCGGACGTCCTCGAGCCGCGCGAGATCCACCTCTCCCACCACGATCTCCTCCTTGTCGGTGGAGGCCTCGGCCACCACGACCCCGAAAGGATCGGCGAGGAAGGAGGTGCCCCAGAATTCGAGCCCGGCTCCATCCGGCAGCGGCCTCTCGTGGCCCACGCGGTTGACCGCCGCGACGTAGACGCCGTTGGCGATGGCGTGGCTCCGCTGGATGGTGCGCCAGGCGTCGCGCTGGCCGGCGCCGAACGCCTCCTTCTCGTGCGGGTGCCAGCCGATGGCGGTCGGATAGAAGAGGACGACGGCCCCCTGCAGTGCGGTCAGGCGCGCGCCCTCCGGATACCACTGGTCCCAGCAGATGAGCGTGCCGATACGGCCGGCCTGGGTGTCGAACGCGCGGAAGCCGAGGTCCCCCGGCGTGAAGTAGAACTTCTCGTAGAAGGCCGGGTCGTCCGGGATGTGCATCTTCCGGTACAGGCCGCGCACCTCCCCGTCGGCATCGATGATGGCCGCGCTGTTGTGATAGAGGCCGGGGGCGCGACGCTCGAAGATGGGCGCCACCACCACCGCGCCCGTTTCCTTGGCCGCCCGGCCGAGGGCCTCGGTCGTCGGCCCCGGAACGGGCTCGGCGAGGTCGAACAGGCTCGCGTCCTCCCGCTGGCAGAAATATTGGGAGCGGAACAGCTCCGGCAGGCAAACGACGTCGGCGCCCGCGCGCCGGGCTTCCCTCACCCGCGCGACCGCACGGTCGAGGTTCTTCGCCGGCTCGGGCGACATCGTCATCTGCACGAGACCGACCTTGAAGCGAGACCCCACCTGGCGAGTCTAACTTAATTCGATAATTCCCCTCCGCCGTCCCTGCCGTTACAAATTTGTGGGGCCTTGAACGATCAGGCCCGTTTTTGTAGGATCCAGGCTGCGGCCCACTCCCGGACAACATAGGAAAAGACGACGACCGACGAAGTAAAGAAGCTATCGGACCTGCTCGAGATCAGCCAGACGCTCGGCTCGACCCTCAATCCCCGCTCGGCCCTCACGCGGGTGCTCGAGATCCTCGAGGATCGCCACGGCGCCATCAGCGGCAGCGTCGCGCTGCTCTCCGAGAGCGGCGGCGAGCTCGCGATCGAGGCTTCCACCGGGCTCAGTGGCGAGATCGCCCGCCGAACCCGGTACAAGGTTGGCGAGGGCATCATCGGGCGCGTCGTCGAGACCGGGAAGCCCGTAGTGGTGCCGCAGGTGAGCCAGGAGCCGCTCTTCCTGGACCGCACGGGCGTCGTGCGCCGGTCGCGCTCGGAGATGACGTTCATCTGCGTGCCGGTCGTCGTCAACGACCGGATGGCGGGGGCGATGGGGGTCACGCTGCCCTACCGCCGCGAACGCGTCTACGACCAGGAGGTCAAGTACCTCGGGATCGTGGGCTCCATGATCGGGCAGGCGCTGCGCGTGCACCGCCTCGCCGAAGCCGAGCGGCAGCGCCTCCTCGAGGAGAACACCCAGCTGCGCCAGGAGCTGCGCGAGCGCTACGACCTGTCGAACATCATCGGCAACAGCCGGGCCATGCAGCAGGTCTACGAGCAGGTGGCCCAGGTCGCGGGCAGCCCCACCACGGTGCTGATCCGCGGGGAGTCGGGGACGGGCAAGGAGCTCGTGGCCCACGCCATCCACTACAACTCGCCCCGCGCCGACAAGCCGTTCATCAAGGTGAGCTGCGGAGCGCTGCCGGAGGGCCTGATCGAGTCCGAGCTGTTCGGCTACGAGCCGGGGGCCTTCACCGACGCCCGCGCCCAGAAAAAGGGCCGCTTCGAGCTGGCCCACGGGGGCACCCTGTTCCTCGACGAGGTCGGCGAGCTCAGTCGATCGACGCAGGTGAAGCTGCTGCGGGTGCTGCAGGAGCGGGAGTTCGAGCGGCTCGGCGGCGTCAAGCCGATCAAGGTCGACGTGCGCCTGGTGGCGGCCACGAACAAGGACCTCGAGGCGTCCGTGCAGCAGGCGGAGTTCCGCGAGGACCTGTACTACCGGCTCAACGTCTTCAGCATCTTCATTCCCCCGCTGCGCGAGCGGCGGCCGGACATCCTGCTCCTCGCCGACCACTTCGTCGAGAAGTACGCCGGCGCGCATGGAAAGGACGTGCGCCGCATCGCGACCACGGCGATCGACATGCTGATGAGCTACCACTGGCCGGGCAACGTCCGCGAGCTGGAGAACTGCATCGAGAGGGCGGTGGTCGTGTGCGACGGCGGCGTCGTCCACGCCCACCACCTGCCGCCGACGCTCCAGACGGCCGAGGTCTCGGGGACGCTGCCCCGACGCAGCCTGGCGACGGCGGTGGAGAGCTACGAGAAGGACCTGATCGTCGACGCGCTGAAGAGCGCGCGCGGCAACCGGGCCAAGGCCGCCCGGCTGCTCGACTCCACCGAGAGGATCCTCGGCTACAAGGTGCTGAAGTACGGCATCGAGCCCCGCCGCTTCCGCTCTTGACCCCAGATCCGTAGGTCGATACGGCCATTCCTCCCTTTTTGTCTGATCTGGTCGCACCCTTGAAAATGCGCCTTTGCGTCAAGTAACATAACCGCAATGACTTACGCCCACGGAGCGGCATGCCTGGATCATCAGCATGCTTCTTGCTCCAAGTCGGGCATTCATTGGCTTGGTGTGCGTGCGACGGCGAGGGCTTCTTTACCCTTAATGGAGGAAAAGAGATGATCGCCGCCGACACTGCCTGGATGCTCGCATCGACCGCGCTGGTCCTGCTGATGACGCCGGCCCTCGGGTTTTTCTACGGGGGCCTCGTGCGGGAAAAGAACTCCCTCAACACGATCATGATGAGCGTGGCCGCCCTCGGCTTCGTGGGGATCGCCTGGGCGCTCATCGGCTACTCGTTCGCCTTCGCGCCGGGTTCGGGCTTCCTCGGCGGCATGTCCTTCGCGTTGCTGCGGGGAGTAGGGTTGGACGCCCAGGGCACGATTCCCCACCTGCTCTTCATGAGCTACCAGGCCACCTTCGCGATCATCACGGCCGCGCTCATCTCCGGGGCGATCGTGGAGCGCATGCGCTTCGGTCCCTACCTCGCGTTCATCACGCTGTGGAGCCTCTTCGTCTACGCTCCCGTGGCGCACTGGGTCTGGGGCGGGGGCTGGCTGGCCAAGCTGGGCGCGCTCGACTTCGCGGGGGGCACGGTCGTCCACATCAACGCCGGCGCGGCCGCGCTGGTGGCGGCGACCGTGCTGGGCCCGCGGAAGGATTATGGCCGGCAGGCGATCCTGCCCCACAGCGTGCCGTTCACGGTGCTGGGCGCGGGGCTGCTCTGGTTCGGCTGGTTCGGGTTCAACGCGGGCAGCGCTCTCGGTGCCAATCCCAGCGCCGCCCTCGCCTTCACGAACACCCTCTTCGCTCCGGCGGCCACCCTGATGGTGTGGACGATGATGGACCTGCTCCGTACGGGCAAGGTCACCGCGGTGGGCGGGGCGACCGCGATCGTGGTGGGCCTCGTCGCCGTGACCCCGGCCGCCGGCTTCGTGGGCCCGCTCGGGGGGCTGGCGCTCGGGGCGCTGGCCGCCTTCCCCAGCTACTACGCCCTTCTCTTCCGCGCGCGGACCAGACTCGACGACTCGCTCGACGTCGTGGCCGCTCACGGCGTGGGGGGGACCGTGGGCGCGCTGCTCACGGGCGTGCTCGCCCAGAAGGTATGGAACACCGCCACCGACGGCGCCCTGTTCGGCAACCCGAAGCAGCTCGGCATCCAGGCGGCGGCAGTCCTCGCCACCATCGTTTACAGCGCGGCGCTCACCTGGGGCCTGATGAAGGCCATCGGGGCGGTGGCGGCGCTCCGCGCGACCGCTCCCGACGAGGGCCTCGGCCTGGACGTGAGCCAGCACGGCGAGGAGGCTTATGCCCGCGGCGAGGGTGCGATCCTGATCCTGGACGAGCCGCCTGGTCCCCCCACGCCGGCCGCCGCTCCCGTGCTGCGGGCGGAAGGGGGCCGCGGATGAAGCTCGTGGTGGCGATCATCCGCCCCGACATGCTCACGAGCGTTCTGGAGTCGCTCTTTCACACCGAGGTCCGCGGCCTCACGATCAGCCGCGTGCAGGGCCACGGCGGCGAGACCGAGCGGGTGGAGACTTATCGCGGCACGACGGTGAAGATGGACCTCTCGGAGAAGGTGCGGCTGGAGATCGGGGTCTCCGACCACTTCGTGACCCCCACCGTCGAAGCCATCCTCTCGTCGGCTCGCACGGGCTCGGTGGGGGACGGCAAGGTGTTCGTCCTGCCCGTCGAGAAGGTCTATCGGATCCGCACCGGGGAAGTGGACCAGGACGCGGTGACGCCGGTGGAGGCGGCCGCCACCGCATAATGGCGTGATGGAGCCCTCCGCCGGGCTGGGAATTCCCATCACCGATCCGGCGGAGGTTGCCGATTTCGTCCGTGGGCTTCCCCTGGCCATGGATCCCGGCTTCACCCGCTTCGTCCTCGGCTTCCCCCGCCGGTACCTGGAAGAGACGCCGCGCGCGGAGGTCGTGAAGCACTACGCGCTCGCAGGGAGCCTGGGCGCCAAGCCGGTCATCTCCTCGCTCGCCCGCGCGGAACTGCTGTGGAAGCTGTGCGTCATCACCCGCGACCGGCGGTTCCTCTTCTCGCGGATCGCGGGAGCGCTGAGCTGCTTCGGGATGGACATCGTGGCCGCGGAGGCCTTCGCCAACGCGAGCGCGGTCGTCCTCGACACCTTCCGCTTCCGGGACGACGAGCGCCGCTTCGAGGACGACGCACTTCGACGGCGCTTCCAGGTGTTCCTCGAGGAGGCGGTCGAGGGCAAGGTCGACCTCGCGCCGCTGCTGAAGGAACGCCTCGAGGCGAAGGGGCGGCCGCCCGTCTCGGGGTTCGAAGTGGAGATGGAGGATGCACCGAGCCTGCACGCCACCCGCCTGCGGCTTCAGGGACCGGATCGCTTCGGCCTGCTCTACCTCTTCAGCCGGCGGCTCTCGGAGGCGGGCGCGGACATCGCGCTCGCCGCGATCGAGACCGACTCCGGCCGCGTGCGCGACGAGTTCCTCCTCACCCGCGACGGCCACGCCCTCGGCGTCGAGGGCGGGGCGGACGTGGAGCGGGCGCTGGTGGGGCTCGCCACCGTCACGCCCCGGGGGCCGGATCCTGACGCCGTCAGAGGCCGAAGCGGCGCTTGATCTCCGCCGCCATGGCGTCCACGTTCTTCGTCCTCCGCTCCAGCTCGTGTGCTTCGGCCGGCATCGAGGCGAGGGCGCCCGCGTCGGCTCCGTTGATCAGGCCCTTGACGCGCTGCAGCATGGCTATCGACTCGTCGAGGACCGCGAGCGTCGATCGATGGTGCTCACGGCAGGGCTCGGGCACGGCGATGGCGCGCAGGCCGTCGCGCACCTTCTGGTTCGCCCGCGCCAGGGTGTCGAAGCCGCTCAGGTCGCCGTTGGCGGCTTGCTCCAGCAGCTTCTGTGCGAGAGCCTCCGGATCGCCCCCGGACCTGGCCTGGCCCTGAATCGTCTCGACCTCGCGGAAGTAGTTCGCCACGTCGTCCCGCAAGGCATCGTGCGGTGTCGGCGCTGCGTTCGCGGACGACGTCTCGGGGGGCGCGCTCATCCGCGAGGACGCGGGCGGGATCTCGCTTGCCGGGAGCGGGGGGGCCGATGCGTCGGCCTTGGGTGCGCTCCGCGTGTCCGGAGGCGCGCCCATGGCGCCCGGCAGGGTGATGGTAGTCGCAGGAATCGGCGGCGGCCGGCGCCCGGATTCGCGCCCGACCAGGTAGGTCACGGCGAGGACGCCCGCTATCGAGGCCGTTACCAGCGCGAGGAGGAGGCCCCGCGACACCTCGACCGTCGCCGGGGCCGACTTCGGTGGCGGTCTCCCCGTCTGCACCTGCCCATGATAGCCGGCACCTGCATTCCTCACGCCCCCGGAGGGCGGATCCCGAAGTGCGCCTTCATGAGGTCGAAGATCCGGAGCACCTCGGTGATCGTGCGCGGGACGTAGTCCGATTTGAGGTAGACCCAGCCCGTCTCCCGGTAGAGCCGCCGTCCCCGCACACGGGTGAAGGCGAACCGGCCGGCGCGAACATCCTTGGCCACCGCGGAGTACGGGATCAGGGCGATCCCGAGGCCGCTGGCCACCATCGCCTTGATGATCTCCACGTTCTCCGTCTCCATGGCGACGTCGGCGGGGACGTTCTCGTCGAGGAAGAACTGGTCGATGACCTTGCGGGAGTTGGACCCGGTCTCGAAGAGAATCCAGGGAAAGCGCGCGAGTTGCTTCGGATCGGCCGCCCGGGAGCGCGACAGCGGATGGCCCGGCGCCGTGACGACCACCATCTCCTCCTTCAGCACCGGGAGGACCTCCATGTCGGTCGCCACGATGGGCAGGGTGAGCAGCCCCAGGTCCACCTCGTGGTTGCGGAGCAGGCGCAGGATCGCCTCCGAGGTGCCCGAGGTGACCCGGAGGTCGACCTCCCGGTAGAGCCGGCGGAACCTCTTCAGCAGCCGGGGCAGGATGAACAGGCACACCGTCATCCCCCCGCCCAGATGGAGCTGGCCGCGGTGGAGCTTGCCCGTCTCCGCGATCTGCCACAGGGCGTCCTGCATGTCCCGCTGGACCCGGTTGGCCAGCTTCAGGAGCAGCTCGCCGGAGGAGGTGAGGGCGACGCGGCGGCCCTGGCGATGGAGGAGCAGGCTGCCCAGCTCCTCCTCGAGGAGCTTGACCTGGCGGCTGACCGCGGACTGGGAGACGTGGAGGCGCTCGGCCGCCCGGGTGAAGCCGCCCTCCTCCGCGACCGAGCGGAACATCTCCAGCTGGCGCACGTCCATCAACTATTCCTTTTAGAGATCGTTCTCATGCCCAATGCGCATATCGATGATATCTGATTTTATCATGACGTTCATGCAAACTTTGAGCTTCACTTATACCACGGGCCTTTCCATACTCGCTCTCCATGGGGAACGGCCAAAGCCGCGAGCGCAGCGGGATTCACTCCCGCGAAGCGAGCGGGGGGTCTGGGGGGTGCGCCGCTAGCACCCCCCAGCTTCATCACGACGCTTGTGGGGTCGGCTTCCTCGCCGAGATGGAGGGACGGCCGTCGACGCGACTGCTCCCCCTCGCCCTGACCGCGCTCGACCGGCTCGCCCACCGGGGCGCGGTGGACGCGGACGGGCGCACCGGGGACGGAGCCGGAGTCACGACGCAGATCCCTTACGACGTGCTGCGGCCCGAGCTGGAGGCCCGCGGCCTCGGCCGCGTGGCGCCGCGGGACCTCGCCGTCGGGCTCGTCTTCCTCCCGGCCGACGCCCCCGGCCAGGCGCGCGCCCGGCAGCTGCTCGCCGACGCCGTCACCGGCCGGGGCCTGAGCTTCCTCGGCTGGCGCGAGGTCCCCTTCCGCGACGAGGTCCTGGGCGACAAGGCGCGCCGGTCGCGCCCGGCCATCGCCCAGGCTCTCGTCGAGCGCCCCACGGGCCCTGGCGTCACCCTCGGCCTCGGTGACGACGAGCTCGAGGGAGCGCTCTACCGCGCCCGCCGGGAAGCGGAGGCGCGCGCGGCCGCGGAGGGGCTCGCCGGCTTCCACGTCGCGTCGCTCAGCCGGCGGAGCCTCGTCTACAAGGCCCTCGTGCGGGGCGTGGACCTCGCCGACTTCTACCCGGACCTGCGCCATCCCGCCTTCGCCAGCGCGTTCGTGATCTTCCACCAGCGCTTCAGCACCAACACGTTCCCGTCCTGGAGCCTCACCCAGCCGTTCCGGATGCTCGCCCACAACGGCGAGATCAACACGATCCAGGGCAACCGGACCGGGATGCGGGCGCGCGAGGCGTCGGTCGCCTCGCCCCGGCTGGGCCTGGCCGCCGGCGAGCTGCGCCCGCTGCTCCCCGAGGGCGGGAGCGACTCGGCCAGCCTCGACGAGGCCCTCGCCCTCCTCACGCTCGCGGGGCGCGACGCGACGCATGCGATGACGCTGCTCGTGCCTCCCGCATGGGAGAACGACTCCGACCTGTCCCCCGAGGTGCGCGCCTTCTTCGAGTACCAGTCCGGCCTCATGGAGCCGTGGGACGGCCCCGCGCTGCTCGTCTTCACCGACGGGCGGGTGGTCGCCGCCGCCCTGGACCGCAACGGCCTCCGGCCCGCGCGCTCGGTCGTGACCGTCGACGGCCTCGTCCTCGTCGCCTCCGAGGTGGGCGTGCTCGACGTGGAGGACGATCGCGTCCTGCACCGCGGGCGCCTGGGGCCGGGGGACATGGTCGCCGTCGACCTCGCGGCGCGGCGCTTCCTCGACCGCGAGACGATCCACCGGCACCTGGCGGGCCGCCGTCCCTACGGGAGCTGGCTCCAGAAGCGGCGGGTGTTCCTGCGCGAGGTACCCGTCCGGAGAGACGCCGAGACGGCAGAGGAAGCGGAGACGGCGGAGGTCCCGCTGCTGCGCGCCTTCGGCTACACCCGCGAGGAGATGCAGCTCGTGATCGGGCCGATGTTCCGCGAGGCGCGCGAGCCGCTCGGCTCGATGGGCGACGACACGCCGCTCGCCGTCCTCTCGACGAAGGCCCGGCTGCTCTTCTCGTACTTCAAGCAGCGCTTCGCCCAGGTCACCAACCCGCCCATCGACCCCCTGCGCGAATCGCTCGTGATGTCGCTCGCCATGCACGTCGGCCCGCGCGGCGATCTCCTGCTCGGCGACGACGCGGCGGACGAGGGCGGCCACGTGCATCTGCCCGGCCCGCTGCTGCCGCCGCACCAGCTCGAGGCCCTTCTCGGCTGGACGCGCCAGGGCTGGCGCCCGCGGCGGCTCCGCCTGCTCTTCCCCGCGGCCGGCGGCGCCGCTGCCTTCCGCGGTGCGCTCGACTCGCTGCGGGCCGAGGCCGCCCTCGCTGCGCGGGAGGGAGCAGGGCTGCTCGTGCTCTCCGACCGCGGGGTCGACGCCGAGCGGGCGGCGCTGCCGTCGCTCCTCGCCGTCTCCGCCGTTCACCAGCACCTCGTGCGCGAGGGCCTCCGGACGCGCGTGAGCCTGGTCGCGGAGACCGCGGAAGCGAGGGACGATCACCAGGTCGCGGCGCTCATCACGTTCGGCGCCGAGGCCGTCTGCCCCTACCTGGCGCTCGCCGCCGTGCGCGCGGCGGCGGGTGCCGGCGACCAGGCGGACACGCCCTCCCCCGGGGAGGCCGCGCGCCGTTACCTCGCGGCCCTCGACAAGGGGCTGCTCAAGATCGTCTCCAAGATGGGCATCTCGACGCTGCGCTCCTATCACGGCGCCCAGCTCATGGAGATCGTGGGGCTGGCCGAAGAGCTGGTGGCCGCGCATTTCACCGGCACCTCCAGCCACCTCGGCGGCGCCGGCCTGGACGAGGTCGCGGGCGAGGTCCTCGCGCGCCACCGAGAGGCCTTCTCCGCCGCCGCGCGCACCCTCGACGAGGGCAGCCTCCACCGCTATCGTCAGAAGGGCGAGGCGCATGCCTACGAGCCGCCGGTGGTCAAGGCCCTGCACGCGGCCATCCGCGCGGGTGAGCGGCTCGAGTACCGGCGCTACGCCGAACTCGTCCACTCCCGTCGCCCGATCGCGGTGCGCGACCTGCTCGAGGTCCGGCCCGGCGCGGCCGTTCCCCTGGGCGAGGTCGAGCCGGCGGAGTCGATCTTCCCGCGTTTCATGACCGCCGCCATGTCGCTGGGCGCGCTGAGCCCGGAGGCCCAGCACGTCCTCGCCGTGGCCATGAACCGCATCGGCGGGCGGAGCAACAGCGGAGAGGGAGGCGAGCCGGCCGAGCTGCACTGGCAGGTGCTGCCGGGCGGCGACCGGGCGTCCAACCGGATCAAGCAGGTCGCCTCGGCGCGATTCGGCGTCACCGCCTCGTACCTGATGTCGGCCGACGAGCTCCAGATCAAGATGGCCCAGGGGTCCAAGCCCGGCGAGGGCGGCCAGCTCCCCGGGCACAAGGTCGCCCCCCACATCGCCCGCGTGCGCCACTCGCCGCCGGGCGTCACCCTGATCTCTCCCCCGCCCCACCACGACATCTACAGCATCGAGGACCTCGCCCAGCTCGTGTACGACCTGAAGCGGGTGAACCCCGCCGCCACCGTGAGCGTGAAGCTCGTCTCCACCGGCGGCGTCGGCACGATCGCCGCCGGCGTCGCCAAGGCCCACGCCGACGCGATCCAGATCAGCGGCCACGACGGCGGCACCGGCGCCTCGCCCCTCGGCTCGATCAAGAACGCGGGCACGCCGTGGGAGATCGGCCTCGCCGAGGCGCAGCAGGTGCTCGCGGACAGCGGCCTGCGCTCGCGGGTGCGGCTGCAGGTCGACGGCGGCCTCAAGACGGGGCGCGACGTCGTGATCGCCGCGCTCCTGGGCGCCGAGCAGTTCGGCTTCGGCTCCGCGGCGCTGGTGGCGGCGGGCTGCGTGATGGCGCGTCAATGCCACCTCAACACCTGCCCGGCCGGGATCGCCACCCAGCGCGAGGAGCTGCGCGAGCGCTTCACGGGCACGCCGGAGCAGGTCGTGAGCTTCTTCACCGCGATCGCCGAGGAGGTGCGGGAGATCCTCGCCCTCATGGGCTTCCACCGGCTGGAAGAGATCGTCGGCCGCACCGACCTGCTCGAGGCGCGCGTTCCCGCCGCGGGGAAGGCGGCGGCGCTCGACCTCGGCCGGGTGGCGAGCGGGTCACGCCACGCCGCCGGCGCTCGGCGCTGCACGCAGCCCCGCAACGACCCGCCGCGGACGGGCGGGCACCTCGACGAGGCCGTGCTCGACCGGCTCCGGTTCGGGGCGGGGGGGCCCGAGCCGCTCACGCTGGAGATGCCCATCACCAACGCGGACCGGACGGTCGGGGCGCGGGTGGCGGGCGAGCTCGCGCGCCGTTATCGCGGGCGTACGCTGCCACCGGGCACGCTGCGGCTGTCCTTCCTCGGCAGCGCCGGCCAGAGCTTCGGCGCGTTCTGCGTCGAGGGCATGAGCCTGCACCTCGAAGGCGAAGCCAACGACGGGGTGGGCAAGGGTATGTCGGGGGGCGACATCGTCCTCCGGACCCCGCGAGGTCGCGCGCGCTCGGGAAGCGAGGACGTGATCGCCGGCAACGCCGTCCTCTACGGAGCCACCGGCGGCCGCGCGTTCATCGCCGGCCGCGTCGGCGAGCGCTTCGCGGTGCGGAACAGCGGCGGCCTGGCGGTC
>QHVJ01000559.1 GCA_003222275.1 Acidobacteriota bacterium
AACCGTTTCATCATGTGCCCGATCCGCGGCTGCCGGAAAAAGACGGGCCCCGGCGATCCGAGGGTCACGAGGACGGCGATCAGCGCGAGCAGCGGGGACAGCGCCACCAGCAAGAACAGACTGCCCACGAGATCGAAGGCGCGCTTGATGCCGTCGTAGTTCCAGCCTCGCCGACCGCGTGAGCTCAGCTCGGGATTGAAGATGGGGTCGCGGACGCCCCCGCTCGGGCCGTCCTGCCCGTCCCGCCCGGGATAGGCGTGCACGCGCATCGAGAACTTTGCCACGGCGCCGGGTTGCAGGCGCGCGCCGAGCTCTCCGCCGATCCGCGCCGCGACCGCGCCCGGTGGGCCGACCACCTCCGACGCGGGGACGTCGGAGAGAAGGACGCCGAGGGCCACCCCGGGCTCGAGCCATCCGAGGACGTCGGTTTCGTCGGTGGCGGCCACCACCGAGTCGATGGCCGCCGCCCACGCGCCTGACCCGTCGGGGCCCGGATCACGGCTCAGCTCGAGCCGTACGAGCTGCAGGTGCCGATGAGAGCGATCCGCGCGCTTCCGTTCTCGTATCAACGCGCTCCGAAAGACGTCCTCGTTCAGGACGTGACGGGGCAGCCGCCGGCCGACCGGCGCTCTCTCTGGCGTGGCGGACGGCAGGCCGTAGCAGATGGCCATCGGTGTCGACCGCGGCGCTAGGCAGCCACGAACCGACTGCGCGCGGGTTCGGCGGCGGCCGCGACGGGCGCCGGCGGGACGGACGGCGGCGCGCCCACCACGCGAGTCCGCCTGCTCAGCGCGATATCCCGGCGATGCTTGAGGGACAGATCGGCGGCCTCGAGCATCCTCACCACGCGCAACCCGGCCCGCCCGTCGTTGATCGGCGTCTTTCCCGACGCCACGCATTCCAGGAAGTAGCGGGTCTCGAGCTCCAGGGCTTCGGTCTGGTCCACACGCGGAGCCCACATGTCGCCGCTGCGGTAGCTCATCAGCAGGTCGTAGACGCCTTGCCGCGTCCCGGCCTCCACGCCCTTGTCGTACACCTTGATCTTCTCGGCTGGCTCGAGGTCGTTCCACACGAGCATCTTTCGCTGTCCGCCGACCAGCGTGGTGCGAACCTTCACGGGGGACAGCCAATTGACGTTGATGTGGGCGATGATATTTTTCGGGAAGTACAGCGTGATATAGGCCACGTCGGCGAAGCCGTTCAAGTGCGCGCCGCCGGTCGCCACCACCCCTTCCGGATCCAGGCCGATCAGATGATCGATGACGGACAGGTCGTGGGGGGCGAGATCCCAGATCACGTTCACGTCGTGCTGGAAGAGACCCAGGTTGACGCGCATCGAATCGTAGTAGTAGAGGGGGCCCAGCACCCCTTCATCGACGAGTTCCTTGATCTTCCGCACCGCCCCGCAAAAGAGAAACGTGTGGTCCACCATGAGCGTCAACCGTTGGCGCTCGGCCAGCTCGATCAGTTCCTGCGCCTGCGCCGACGTCGCCGTGAACGGCTTTTCGACGAAGACGTGCTTGCCGTTCTCGAGCGCCCGTTTGGCGAGCTCGTAGTGGGTCGACACCGGCGTCACGATCGCCACCGCGTCGATGTCAGGCGAGGTCGTGACGTCATCTGAATTGTCGCTCGCGCGCACGCCGGGATGGCGACTCCGCACCTGGGCCATCGCTTTCGGGTTCTTGTCGCAGACGGTCACCACTTCGCAACCGGCTTGACTCGCGAAGTTGCGGACGATGTTGGGACCCCAGTATCCGTAACCGACGACCCCTAGCTTGAGCATCACGCGTCTCCGGAATCCTCGGGCCCCAGCCAGGGCCGTCGTGAGAGAAGTGACTCGATGGTCTCGAAGCGTGGCTGCGAATACACCTGCACGTGGAGGCAACGGGCGACATCCTCGGGAAGCCCTTCGCACAGAACACTGCGAATCCGCCGAGCCGCGAGACGGGCGACGCCGGCCCCCGCGTCTTTGCGGAGTTCCGTCAGCACGGCTCCGGCGACGCGACCCTCGCGATACCAGCCGATGAAGTCGCTCTCGCGGAAGCACCGCCACAAGCGGCCGAACAGCGGTGCGGCGAGCGTGGTGTCGATGCGAGCGCCCGCCCCGGCCTTACCCTTGAGATAGACCAGGACCAGCAAGAACGCACGACCCGAGCGGGTGGAACGCTGTTGCTCCAGCGCCAGGAAGTATCGGAAGGCGCCTTCGTCATAGGCTCGGCCCTGACGATCCTCCACCGCCATTCCGCACGAGCATCGATCGGACTGCCGCTGCACACCCAGCACCGGTCGCGTGGCCTCCCTACAGCCTCACGACGCGACCGGGCGGGGTCGCCAGACCCCAGGTCGCGTTCCTCGCGTCGACGACGAGCTTGGCGACGTCGACGATTCGGGCGTAGTCGAACTCCGGATGGTCGGTCAGGATCACGACGCAATCGGCGTCCGCCACGTTGCCATCCGTCGCGCCGACCGCTTTCAGGACCGTTCCGTCGAGGAGCACCGACGGCACGTGAGGGTCGGCGTACGACACGTCGGCGCCGTGTTCGTGGAATCTGGCGAGGACCTCGAGCGCCGGTGACTCGCGCGTATCGCCGACGCCGCGCTTGTAGGCGACGCCGAGGGCGAGGATCCTGGCGCCGTTCAGGCAGCGGCGCTGCTGATTCAGCGCCTCGATGGTGAGGTCGACGACATGATCGGGCATGGCCCGGTTGATCTCGTCCGCCAGACGAATGAAGCGCGCCTCATATCCGTTCAGACGCATTTTCCAGGCGAGGTAGAAGGGGTCGACGGCGATGCAATGCCCGCCGATCCCCGGGCCCGGGTAGAAGGGAAGAAAGCCGAACGGCTTGGTGGCGGCGGCCTCGATGACCTCGCGAGAGTTCACCTCCAGCCGGCGGCACATGAGCGCGAACTCGTTGGCCAGCGCGATGTTGACGTTGCGGAAGACGTTCTCGTAGAGCTTGGCCAGCTCGGCCACCTTGGCGCTCGATACTTCGGTGACGGTGCCGACGATCTGGCGGTAGAGAAGCGCCGCGAGGCGCGTGCAGTCGGGCGTCACGCCCCCGACGATCTTCGCAATGTCCCGGACCTTGAAGGCGGTGTTGGCCGGGTCGATCCGCTCGGGCGAAAAGGCGAGGAAGAAATTCACGCCCACGCGGGCCCCTCGCGCCTCGAACATGGGCAGCAACAACTCCTCCGTCGTCCCGGGATACGACGTCGATTCGAGAACGACGAGCTGACCGGGCCGGAAGCCGGCGGCGACCTGCTCGGCAGCGGCCACCACGAACGAGATGTCGGGATCCTTGGATTTTCGAAGCGGCGTCGGCACACAGATGATGACGACGTCACTGTGCTCCAACACGGCCCCGTCGGCCGTCGCCTCGTACCGACCCGCCTCGAGGACCGTCGCGAGGTCCGCGCTCGAGACGTCGGGGGTGTACGAGCGCCCCGCATTCAAGACCCCGACCCGATCGAGGTCGGTGTCGAGCCCGGCGACGGTGAACCCCGCGCGCGCGAATTCGATGGCCAGGGGGAGACCGACGTACCCCTGTCCGAT
>QHVJ01000212.1 GCA_003222275.1 Acidobacteriota bacterium
CGGCTCGCGGCATTGTGGCTGTGCCCCGGGTCGCGGCGCAAGGCGGCCCGCCTCTCCGAGATGGACTTGCGCGGGCGGAAGCTCGAAGCGCGCCGGGCCCGCGGCAAGTGGTAGACTGAAGGCCTCCAAAGCGATGATCCCGCGCTATTCGCGGCCGGAGATGGCCCGGATCTGGTCGGACGAGAACCGGTTCGCCACCTGGCTGAAGGTCGAGATCGCCGCCACCGAGGCCCTGGCCGGGGCCGGCATCGTGCCGCGCGAGGCCTTGTCGGCCATCACGAGCCGAGCCCGCTTCGACGTCGCCCGCATCGACGCGATCGAGAAGGAAGTCCAGCACGACGTCATCGCCTTCGTGTCCGACGTGGCGGAGAGTGTCGGCCCCGAAGGGCGCTGGCTCCACTACGGGCTGACCTCTTCCGACGTGGTGGACACCGCTCTCGCCCTGCTCATGCGCGAGGCGTGCGACCTCATCGCGCGGGACGTGTCCGCCCTCATGGACGCGGTGAGGCAGCGGGCCTTCCAGCACAAGGACACGCCGATGATCGGCCGCACGCACGGCGTGCACGCCGAGCCGATGACGTTCGGCCTGAAGCTGGCCCTGTGGCACGCCGAGCTGCAGCGCGACCTCGTCCGGGTGGAGCGGGCGCGGCAGACGATCTCGGTGGGCAAGCTCTCGGGCGCGGTGGGGACCTTCTCCCACCTGCCCCCCGAGCTCGAAGAGGCGGTGTGCGCCCGCCTGGGGCTGGCGCCGGCCCCGGCGTCGTCGCAGGTGCTCCAGCGCGACCGCCACGCGGAGGTGATGACCACACTCGCCATCGTCGCCGCGAGCCTCGAGAAGTTCGCCACCGAGGTGCGCGCGCTGCAGCGGACGGAGGTGCGCGAGGTGGAGGAGCCATTCGGGGAGAAGCAGAAGGGCTCGTCGGCCATGCCCCACAAGCGCAACCCGGTCGGGGCCGAGCAGGTCACCGGCCTCGCCCGCCTGGTGCGGAGCAACTCGCTGGCGGCCCTGGAGAACGTGGCCCTGTGGCACGAGCGGGACATCAGCCACTCCTCGGTCGAGCGCGTGATCATCCCCGACAGCTTCCTCGCCCTCGACCACATGCTGCGCCGCTTCACCGACATCGTGAAGGGGATGACCGTGAACGCCGACCGCATGCGGAGAAACCTCGACTCGACCAAGGGGCTCGTCTTCTCGGGCCAGCTCCTTCTCGAGCTGACCGCCCGCGGCATGCGGAGGGAAGACGCCTACCGGGTGGTGCAGGCGCATGCCATGGAGGCGTGGCGCACCGACGGCGATTTCCGCCGCCGCGTGGCCGCGGACCCCGACGTGAAGAAGGTCCTTTCCGCGGCCGAGCTGGCCGAGGTCTTCCGCCTCGAGCGCTATCTCGGCCACGTGGACGCCGTCTTCCGCCGGGTCTTTCCCGACGCGGAAGAAAAGCCGATGCGAAAGGCCACGGTCAAGGGAAAATAGGGCGATGGCCAGGGCGCGGGTCTACGTGACGCTGAAGAAGTCGGTCTTCGACCCCCAGGGCAAGACCATCCACGACGCGCTCTTGTCCCTGGGCTACTCCGGCGTGACGGACGTCCGGCAGGGGAAGTTCTTCGAGGTCGAGCTGGACGGCCTGCCCGCGGAGAAGGCCCGGGCGACGGCCGAAGAGATCGCGCGCAAGGTCCTGTCGAACCCGGTGATCGAGAGCTTCCGCGTGGAGGTGGAGGGATGAAGGTAGGGGTGGTGGTGTTCCCGGGCTCCAACTGCGACCACGACACGTACCACGCCTTGAAGCACGTCTGCGGGCAGGAGGCGCAGTTCGTCTGGCACAAGGACTCCGACCTGCGCGGGCTCGACGCGGTGGTGCTGCCGGGGGGATTCGCCTACGGAGACTACCTGCGGACGGGCGCCATCGCCCGCTTCAGCCCCGTGATGCGGGCGGTGACGGAGTTCGCGGGCCAGGGCGGGACCGTCCTCGGGATCTGCAACGGCTTCCAGATCCTGCAGGAGGCGGGCCTGCTGCCGGGGGCGATGCTCCGCAACCGCACCGTCAAGTTCCTCTCGCAGCCCGTGCACGTCCGCGTGGAGCGCGACGACACCGCCGCGACCGCGGGGATCTCCGTGGGCACCGTGCTCACGATGCCGATCGCCCACGGCGAGGGCAACTTCTACGTGGCCGACGACGAGCTGGAACGGCTGGAGCAGGCGGGCCAGGTCGTGTTCCGCTACACGACGAAGGACGGCCGGCTTTCCGACGAGGCCAACCCCAACGGCAGCCTGCACGCGATCGCGGGCGTGTGCAACCGCGAGCGCAACGTGGTGGGATTGATGCCGCATCCAGAGCGCGCGAGCGAGCCCGAGCTAGGCTCTGCGGACGGGCGCCGGATCCTGGAGGCGCTGGTGGCGAGCCTGGTCCGCGCCTGAGACACGCATGACCTGCAAGAAGGCCCCGCCGGCCAAGAAATAGGGCCACTTCCGGTTCAGCCCGAGGCACGGGAATTGCTTTTCTTCGCGTGGCGGAGGGAGAAGCATGGCTGATCAGACGACAAAGAGCATCATCGTCGGCGCCCCCGTGGCGGACGTGTTTGCCGCCTGGGCCGACTTCGAGAATTTTCCGCGCTTCATGGAGGACATCAAGTCCGTCACGCGCACCGGGGAAAAGACGACGCGCTGGGTGGCCAGAGGCCCCATGGGCCAGGACGTCGAATGGGAAGCCGAGACCACCCGCTTCGAGCCCAACAAGCGCATCGCGTGGCGGAGCACGGATGACAGCCCCGTGACGACGAGCGGCCAGGTCACCTTCAACCCGCTTTCGCCCCCGCAGACCGAGATCACGGTGACGCTGCAGTACGTGCCCCCCGGGGGGATCGCCGGCGAGGCGGCGGCCCGGCTCCTGAGCGACCCCGAGGAGATGCTGGAGAAGGACCTGCGGCGCTTCAAGTCCTACGTCGAGAGCGGCGTCACCGCGAACAGATAGCGATCCGCGGCCCTCAGCGCCAAGAGAAAGTGGCCGCGGCCAGGAGAGCCGCCAGCAGCCGCGCGGCTTCGAGCGCAGGCGCCCATGGCCGACGCTCGATGAGCGCGCTCAGCGCGACCAGGCTGATCAGCACGAAGCCGGCTCCTCCGAGCAGGACCGGGAAGGGAAGACGGCCCTGCGCGTGCAGCAGCGCGGCGCTCACCGCGAGCACCGCTGCGAAATGGAGGAAGACGTAGAGCGCGCGGCCGCCCCTCAGCGGCGTGTCGAACTTGCGATAGTGTGGACGGTCCACCTCGAGCGGGGGAACGAACCCCCCCAGCTCGGCCGGCTGCCAGCCCGGCGGCTTCAGGAAGATCCGGATCTTGTCGTGGAGGCGGCGCGTGCGCCGCGCGCTGGCCAGCAGCTCCGCCCAATAGTGGAAGTTGGCCCACACCGGGTTCCAACTCGCCAGCGGCTTGGTGATCCCGTAGACGGGCTCTTCCTCCTCCGCCTGGTAGGTGCCGAAGAGCCGATCCCACACGATCAGCGTGCCGCCGTGGTTTCGGTCGATGTACTTGGGATCGCGCCCGTGATGGACTCGGTGGTTGGAGGGCGTGTTGAAAATCCATTCCAGCGGCCCCAGGCGCCCGATCACCCGCGTGTGGATCCAGAACTGGTACAGCGTGTTCACCGAGGTCACGCTGAGGAACATCAGCGGAGGGAAGCCCAGGACCGCGAGCGGAACGTAGTAGATCCAGGAGAACGTGCCCTGGAACGCGCCTTGGCGCAGGGCTACCGCCAGGTTGAACTCCTCGCTCTGGTGGTGGACGACGTGGGCGGCCCAGAAGGCGTTGACCTCGTGGCTCGTGCGGTGGAACCAGTAGTAGAGGAAGTCCACGCCCAGGAAGCAGGCCAGCCACACGGCGAGGGAGGCGCTCGGCAGCTCGAGGAGGCGGTAGCGGGCGTAGAGCAGGAGATAGCCGGCAAACAGCGCGGTCTTGACGAAGACCTCCAGCAGCTGCTGCAGGATCCCGCAGCCGAGGTCGCTGATGGAGTCGGTGAGACGGTAATAATCCTTCTCCTGGAGCCGCGTGATCACCAGCTCGAGCAGGATCAGCAGGAGGAAGACGGGGATCGCGAGGACGATGTAGTTCACGGCGTCGCCCTAGTCCCCGGATTGTAGCGAAAGCCGCCGGCGCCCGTCGACAGGCGCCGGCGGGCGGGAGCTAGTTGGCCGTGACAGCGCCGAAGAGGCCGTGGGACTCCTCGTCGGGGCCCGCGGCGAAGTAGAGGGTCGTGATCGGCCCCGAGTTGGCCCCGTTGCCGAACCCGATGCCCCACAGCCCGTCGATCACGAGCGGATGGTGGTTGGCGGTCTTGAGGTGGCCGCGCGGCTCGAACGTCGTGAGGTCGTAGGCGTTGATCCGGCCGTCGCCGAAGTTGCCCACGAGCAGGTTGCCGCTGAAGCGCCCAAAGCCGGTGGCGGGGGCGATCGTCATGCCCCAGGGCGCGTTCAGGGGCTCCCCGGAGGCGACTCGGGCCAGGAAGTGGCCCTCGGTGTCGAAGACGCTGACGGCGCCGAGGCCCTCGCCCGCGATCTCGTCCTCCGCGTCCGCGTCCTGCTTGGCGTACGCGACGAAGATGCGGCCCTGCAGGTTCTGGATCCCGAAAGGCGCGAACCCCTTCGGCAGGTTCGGATCGACGAAGCCTCCCGCCGTCGTGACCGCCGCGAACGCACCGTCGAACACGTCCACGCGGCCGTTGTGGAAGTCGGCCGCATACAGGAAATCACCCGTGGCCGTGCTGGCGATGGCCAGGCCCTTGTAGATGGCCCCGGCGGCCGAGTTGTCGACGGCCACGACGGCCTGCTTGGAGGGAGGCGGTACCGTCGGAGGCACCGCGGGGTTCCAGCCCGAGATCGTGCCGTCCTCGCTGGCGAAGATGAAGCGGGCGGGGCCGGCGGCGCCGCCGCTCATCACGACGAAGTGGGTGCCTCCATTGAAGACGATGCCGGTCGGGGCGCCCGGAACCGAGACGACCAGGGATTGGGGCGTGCCGGCGCCGTTGTAGAGGGTGGAGACCGCCGTTTCGTTGTCGGCTACCCACCACGGGCTGGTGGCGCTCGCCACGAGGCCCCAGGCGTTGACCAGGTTCGGATCCTGGTGCTCCGCGACGCCAGGCTGGTCGGAGACGAGGTTGTGAACCGTGAATGAGTTCTGTTTGTCCGCCGGCGGGGCGAAGCCCGCCAGTACGGTGAGAGCGAGCAGAGCGATCGGCGCTCCGCCGTTCCGCAGGCGACGGCTATGCATGGAAAACCTCCTTCGTGGTGATGGCCGTGTAACGGCGTGAAGAGGCCAAGGCATTCCCTAGCATGCTTCATACCCGGCGGGAAAAAGACGCCGGTGGGAGGAAATGGGAGTCGGCCGCCGCGCGTGGATTACGACGACAGTAAGAGGCTTACGGTCCTCGAAAGAACGGCTAGCCGAGAACCAGCGGGCTGCCCGCCTGACGGCGGTCGGGCCGCGCGCGACGCTCGACGCCGATGGCCGTCGCTTCCGAGAGGCGCCGCTCGGCGCTCCGCCGATCCACGAGCACGTTGATGAGGGGGTGGCCGTGCAGGATCTGCGACAGCACCGGGACCAAGGCCGCATGCCGCCGGCTCACCACCAGCGTGGGGCTGTCCCTCCAGTGCTGGCGCGCGGCACAGGCGGCGCAAATGCCGTGGCTGACGATGGTGCTCTCAGCGGGCTCGTTCAGGCCCATGAGCCGCTCACACCAGGCGCAGACGGTGACCATGGGAATGACTTCCTACCTCTGCCGATCATAACAGATGCCGCCACCCGCGGACCAGATAGAATTCCGATATGCCCGACGCCAAGCTCCTCGAGCGCCACAACCTCACCCGCGACGAGTACGAGCGCATCGAAAACGCCCTCGGCCGGGAGCCGAACCTCACCGAGCTGGGGCTCTTCTCCGTCATGTGGTCCGAGCACTGCTCCTACAAGAGCAGCAAGGTACACCTGCGCACGCTGCCCACGACGGGCCGGCGCGTATTGCAAGGGCCGGGGGAGAACGCGGGAGCGGTGGACATCGGTGACGGCCTGGCCGCGGTCTTCAAGATCGAGTCCCACAACCATCCCTCCTTCATCGAGCCCTACCAGGGTGCGGCCACGGGCGTCGGCGGGATCCTGCGCGACATCTTCACCATGGGGGCCCGTCCGATCGCGATCCTGAACAGCCTGCGCTTCGGCCCGCCCACCGAGGCGCGCAGCCGCCGCCTCCTCGAGGGCGTGGTCGCGGGCATCGCGGGCTACGGCAACGCCTTCGGCTGTCCGACGGTGGGAGGCGAGGTCGTCTTCGAGGACGGCTACGCCCGGAACCCGCTGGTGAACGCCCTCTGCGTCGGCATCGTCAAGGCGGACGCGATCTTCAAGGGACGGGCAGACGGCGTCGGCAACACCGTGTTCTACGTGGGGGCCAAGACGGGCCGGGACGGCATCCACGGCGCGACCATGGCCTCGGCGGAGTTCGGGGAGGGCAGCGAGGAGAAGCGGCCCACGGTCCAGGTCGGCGACCCGTTCATGGAGAAGGTCCTGCTCGAGGCCTGCCTGGAGGCACTGAAGACGGGCGCGGTCGTCGGAATCCAGGACATGGGCGCGGCCGGGCTCACGTGCTCCACCTCGGAGATGGGGGCGCGGGCGGGCACGGGCGTCGAGATCGACATCGCGAGGGTCCCCAAGCGGGAGACGGGCATGACCGCCTACGAGGTCATGCTCTCGGAGTCGCAGGAGCGCATGCTGCTCGTGGCCGAGCGCGGGCGCGAGCAGGAAGTGATGCGCATCTTCGAGAAGTGGGACCTGCACGCCGAGCCCATCGGAACCGTCACCGCCGGCCGGCGGCTGCGGGTCTTCCACGACGGCGTGCTCGAGGCCGACGTTCCCAACGAGGCGCTCACGGACGACGCACCCCTCTACGACCGCCCGTGGACGGAGCCCGTCAACCCGGCCGCGGCCGAGGACGTGCTTGCCCTTCCCCCTCCCCCGGACCTCGGCCAGGCGCTGCTCCGGCTCCTGGCCTCGCCCTCCATCGCCAACAAGCGCTGGGTCTATCGCCAGTACGACAGCACCGTGCGCACCAACACGCTCGTGGGTCCCGGATCGGACGCCGCCGTGGTCCGGGTCAAGGGCACACGCAAGGCGCTCGCGATCGCCACCGACGGCAATGGCCGTTACTCCTGGCTCGATCCCTTCGCAGGCGCCCGCCTCGCCGTCGCCGAGGCCGCCCGCAACGTGGCCTGCTCCGGGGCGGTGCCCATCGGGGCCACGAACTGCCTCAACTTCGGCAACCCCGAGAAGCCGGAGGTGATGGGGCAGCTCGTGAAGGCCATCCAGGGGATGGGCGAGGCCTGCCGGACGCTCGACATCCCGATCACGGGCGGCAACGTCTCCCTGTACAACGAGACCGATGGACGGGCGATCTACCCTACGCCCGTGATGGGCGTCGTCGGCTTGCTCGAGGACGCGGACACGGTCCTGCGGCGCTGGTTCGTGGAGGAGGGTGACCTCGTCTACCTCCTCGGGACCACCGGCGAGGACCTCGGCGGCAGCGAGCTGCTGAAGGTGGTCCACGGCAAGATCGCGGGAAGGCCGCCGCGCCTCGACCTGGACGCGGAGAAACGGCTGCACGCGCTGCTGGCCGAGGGCGCCGCGCGCGGGATCCTGCGCTCCGCCCACGATGCGAGCGAGGGAGGGCTGGCCGTCACCCTGGCCGAGTGCGCCTTTCGCGGCGAGGAACCCGGCCTCGGCGGACGGTTCGATCTGCCCGGCGGCCTTCGTCCGGACGTGCTCCTCTTCTCCGAGACACCCTCGCGAGCGGTCGTCACCACCCGCGACGAGCTGCGCACCGCGGAGCTGGCGCGCCGCCACGGCGTGCCCTGGGCCCGTATCGGCGTGGTGGGCGGCGGCCGGCTGACGCTGGTCTCGGGCGGCGCCACCTTGGTCGATCTTCCTTTGGAGCGCCTGCACGAGGCATGGATGAGCCTGGAGACGCTCTTGTCGGAGAGGAAAGCCTCATGAGGCACCGACCTTCCGCAGCGCCTCGTCGAGCAACGTGCCGAACCGCGCCGGGTCCTCCAGCATGGGGTAGTGCCCGACGCCCTTCATGATCAGCGCGTCGAACTGCGGGGCGTGGCGCCGGTTGGCGTCGAAGTTGGTGGGGAACCGGTCGCCGTTGACGGCCACGATCGGAACCTTGACCGCGTCGAAGGCCGGAGCCGCCTTGTAGTTCCAGTTGTTGCGCAGCGCGGAGATGGCGATCTCGGACGGGAAGGTGGTGGTCTGGGCGAGGATGCGGTCGGCCACCGCCGGCGGGGTCGTCGGAGCGAGCAGGTACTGTCGGATGAAGGCCGTCGTCTCTCCCTTGTAGTCGGCCCGCATCTTCGCCATGACGGCGTCCGTCTCCTGGGGGTCGCTCGCCTGCTCCACGTCGAGGAGCGTGTCGATCGGAACGAGGCCGACGACGCGGTCGCCGAGTCGCTTCGCCGCCTCCAGGATCACCGCCCCGCCCATCGAGTGGCCGACGAGCACCATGCGGTCCAGCTTCAGCTCGTCGGCCACCGCCTTCACGTCCTGGCCGAAAGCCTCCATCGTGTAGTCCTTCCGCGTGCGGCCGGAGCGGCCGTGGCCCGCGAGGTCGAGCGTCACGACCTGGTGGTTCCTCGCCAGCCGGGCGACCTGGTCCTGCCAGAAGGTGCGATCGCAGGTCCAGCAGTGAACGAGGACCAGGGCCGGCCGGCCTCTCCCCGTCGTCTCGTAGTGGATTCGCACGCCGTCCGGCGAGGTGACGGTCCCCCGGGCCGTGGCCATCATCAAGAGCGGTGACAGGATCGCATGGAACATGGTTCCTTATACCGTGAACGGACCGGCCTCGGCGACATTGTCGGATAGAATGATCGTCTCGGAGCACAACCGCATGGCTGGCCGCATTCCCGTCGACGACGACCGCTTCCACGACCGCTGCGGCCTGTTCGGCATCTGGGGCCACCCGGAAGCCGCCCGCCTGGCCTACCTCGGGCTCTACGCGCTCCAGCACCGGGGGCAGGAGTCGGCGGGCATCGTGGCCACCGACGGCGAGCAGCTCCGGCTCGAGAAGGGCATGGGCCTGGTCAACGACGTGTTCACCGACGAGCGGCTGGATCGCCTCGCGGGCACGGGCGCCATGGGTCACGTCCGATACTCGACGGCCGGGGACACCGTGGCCGCCAACGCCCAGCCGATCCTCATCGAGTGCCACCGCGGGCCGATCGCCCTCGCCCACAACGGAAACCTGGTGAACGCGGCCATCCTGCGCCACGAGCTGGAGGCGGCGGGCTCGATCTTCCAGTCCACCTCCGACACCGAGGTGATCCTCCACCTCTACGCGCGCAGCCATCGCGAGAAGCTGGAAGACGCCATCGCGGCCAGCCTCTCGAAGGTCATGGGCGCCTTCTCGCTCCTGTTCCTGACGAAGGATGCGCTGGTGGCCGCCCGCGACCCGTGGGGGTTCCGCCCGCTGGTGGTGGGAAGGCTGGGCGGCGCCTACATCGTCTGCTCCGAGACGTGCGCCCTCGACCTCATCGACGCCGAGCACGTGCGGGACGTCGAGCCGGGCGAGCTGCTGGTGATCGACGGCGACGGCCTGCGCTCCTTCCGTCCGTTCCCGCCCGAGCCCGTTCGCCAGTGCGTCTTCGAGCACGTCTACTTCGCGCGTCCCGACAGCGAGGTCTTCGGGCGGAACGTGCTCGCCTCCCGCCTGGCTCTCGGCCGCCAGCTCGCCCGAGAGGCGCCCGCCGACGCCGACATCGTGGTGCCGGTCCCCGACAGCGGGATCGGGGCCGCGCTCGGCTACGCGCAGGAATCGGGCCTGCCCTACGAGTGGGGGCTCATCCGCAACCATTACGTGGGCCGCACGTTCATCGAGCCGAAGGCGTCGATCCGCTCGTTCGGCGTGAGGATCAAGCTGAACCCGGTGCGGAGCATCCTCGAGGGTCGGAGGGTGGTGCTCATCGACGACTCGATCGTGCGCGGAACCACGTCCCGGAAGATCGTCAGCATGGTCAGGGAGGCCGGCGCCCGCGAGATCCACCTCCGGATCAGCAGCCCGCCCACCACCGGCCCCTGCTACTACGGGATCGACACCCCCACCAAGGGTGAGCTGATCGCCTCGTCGCACTCGGTGGACGAGATCCGACGCAGCATCGGCGCGGATACGCTCGCCTACCTTTCGCACGAGGGCCTCCTGCGGGCCGTGAACGACCCCGACGGCCAGCGGCACTGCACCGCGTGCTTCTCCGGCCGCTACCCGGTGGCCGTGTCGCAGACCGAGGACTGGCAACTGCCCCTGTTTGAGAAGGTCCGGAGCTGATCCGTCCGCGTTTGAATTGACATGCCGCGGCTGCTGGCGCTGGGCCACGTCACGTGGGACCGGGTCAAGGACGGCGAGGTCCTGGGCGGCTCGGTGTCCTACGCCGCGGCGACGGCGGGCAAGCTCGGCTGGGAGGTGGGCGTGCTCACGACCGCGGGAGCGGACTTCGAGCCGGAGCGCGACCTGCCGGGTGTTTCGGTGTTCCTCTCCCGCTCGCCGGCCACCACGCGCTTCAAGAACATCTACGGGTCCGACGGCGTCCGCCAGCAGTTCCTGACCTCCCGGGCCGACCCGATCGACCTCACGTCGCTGCCCGACGAGTGGCGCTCGCCGGACGTCCTCTTCCTCGCGCCGGTCGCGGGCGAGGTGCCGCCTCGCACCGCGCTGTCCTTCGAGGCCGGCGTGGTGGGGGCCGGCGCGCAGGGCTGGCTGCGGGAGTTCGAAGAGGACGGACGCGTGCACCCGGCGGAGTGGAAGGACCCGCGCAACGACCTCGCGGGCGTGCACGCGCTCTGCCTCTCCGAGCACGACCTGCCCGACGCCAATCGCCGCGCGGCCGAACTCCTCGCCCGTGTGCCCATCGTGGCCGTGACCCGGGGCTGGCGGGGTCTGTGGCTGCACACGCGCGAGGGCGTGCGGGAGGTGCCTTCGCTCCCGCGCCCGGAAGTGGACCCCACGGGCGCGGGTGACGTGTTCGCGACGTCGTTTTTCGTCCGCTACCAGGAGACCGGCGATGCGCTGGAGGCGGCGGGCTTCGCGGCCTGCGCCGCGTCCTGCGCGGTGGAGGGCCTCGGAACCTCCAGCCTCGGCGACCGCGAAGAAGTCGGGCGCCGGATGGAGCAGCGGGACCGCCTGATCGAAGAAGGAGAATGGGAATGATGCTCGTCTTCGCGCTCGTGGGTGCGCTCCTGACCGCGCAGGCCCCGCGCCCGTCTCCGGCCGTGTCGCCGCCGGTGGCGTCGGATGCGGTCGTGGAGACGGCGCAGGGACGATTCGTGATCCGCCTGCTGCCCGAGATCGCGCCGCGCCACGTCCAGCACTTCGCCAAGACCGCCCGGGCGGGCGGGTACGACGGCACCACCTTCCACCGCATCATCCCCCATGGGATCATCCAGGGCGGCGATCCGCTCTCCAAGGACCCGGCCAAGGCCACCCTCTACGGCACCGGCGGGCTGGGACTGCTGAAGGCCGAGTTCTCCGACCGGCCCATGAGTCGCGGCGCGGTGGCGGCGGTGCTGCGTCCGTCGAGCAAGGACAGCGCCGGGAACCAGTTCTTCATCTGCCTGTCCGATCAGGCCGCCCTCACGGGCAAGTTCACGATCTTCGGCGAGGTCGTCGAGGGCATGGACGTCGTCGACAAGATCGGCGAGACGCCCGTCGAGGGAGACCGCGCCCAGAAACGCGTCGAGATACAGAAGATCAGCGTGAAATAGCTGCCGCGGGTGGGAGTCGCCTTTCCGCGCAGAGACCGCGCTCCCGCTCAATGACGTGGCGGCGTCCCGTCACGGGAACGCCGCCGGCCGGGCCCGAACACCAGCTCGGCTTCGTACTGGTTGTGGCGCCAACAGCGCAGACGGATATTGGCAACGGTGGCCGGCCCTTGTTTCGCGCGTGCCTGCGCGTGATGGAATTCCAGGAATGTCCTGTCCGTGCATCGGCGTCCGCTAGGAGCGATATAGCCGCACTGGCCGCCGTCGTGCTGCCACGCGACGCGCTTGACGGCCGACGGGACGTAGGCCGAGGGCAGATCAGGTCTACGTTTATCCGTCCTGGGACGGATAGACGCAGGCAGGCGAGGCTTCGCGGTCGCTCCGAGCTTCTTCTTCTCCACCTTCTCGAGTAGCAATGTAATCGCTCGGTCGAAGATTGCGCCGGGATCGCCGTCCGGGATCTCGCGGCGGAAAAGCGCCTGCAGGCGCCGAAGCTTCTCGTGGGTCTGCTCGCCGATGGTGAACTGCACCCGGTAGCGCTCGGGCGCCGTGGGCTGGACGATCGGGCGAGGTACGGGAGCGAAGGCGGCGGGCGGAGGGGCGACGGGCGGCACGGAGGGCGCTCTGCTCGCGGGGGTCGAGGAGGGTGCGGCTACCGGGAGTGTCGGTAGCTTGCGCACGGAGGTCGGGGCGTCCGGCTGCGGCGCCAGCTCCGCCACCAGGGCTTCGATCTGCGACCGGCTCCGCCGAGCGGCCCTGGCCAAGACGGCCTGATGGTTTTCGGGCGTCAGATGTCGACCCAACAATCGCACGGCGGTCAGCGTCAGCTCTCCCGAAGCGAGCCGGTCGAGGATGACCGGAAAGCGCCGGCAGGCCCGGGCGGCCTCGATGCGGCTGCAGGCCGCGTCTTCCGAGAGCCGAAGGGCCTGGGTGCAATAACTGAAGAGCGAGCCGTAGCCCTCGGCGGCGTAAAGGGAGGGGCGGCTGTCGAGAGCCGCCAGATGGGCCACGAGCGCGGCGGATGCCGCGCGCTCCCGCCCTGCCAGCGCGTCGAGGCGCGCGAGGAGGTCCCGATCCGAGAGTCCGTTCGCGGTAACGAGGATGTTCGTGTTCATACCGAGTATGTATCACTACGGATTTTGGGCGCCAGGCAACACCTTGGGAGGTTCGTGGAGCGGCGATCGGCATTCGCATCACCGGCGCGCGAGGATTAGGTTCAGAACAGGCTGGGGGAGGAATGTAAGCGTCCACGCTACACTTCTGGAGCGAGCCGACAACAGAATTCCATCCAACATTCGAGGAAGTCGGGTCCAAAACTCAACGACCAAAAAAATAAACCCAGCTTTCCGCTCAACGCCGTTCGCTAGCGCGAGAATCCCACGGCGACGATGACCGGGTAACGCACCTGGGCGCCGGTGGCGCGGGTGACGAGCGGGATCTTCGCCGTCACATGGAAACCGCCCGTGCGTCCGAGCGGCCGCGTCACTCCGATCGAGGCCAGGAGATCGGTGCGCCCGAGGTTGCCTTCCATCTCTATCCGGCCGTCCCACGTCTCCGTTTGCTCACGCGCGAGGTCCAGGCCGGCGATCCCACGCCACGCACCCGCGATCCGCCGGTCGAGCGCCGCGCTGGCGTAGAAGCGATCGCCCGCCTGGTAGCCGTGCTCGTTGGTCGCGAACACGAGGTGGGCGAGGCCGTTGATGGTGAAGCCGACTTGCCCGAACCGACGGCCCGCGGCCAGGCCGATGACGGGATCCCAGGTCCCCGTCCCGAACTGGATGTGCTGATGGGGCAATCCGCGGCGTCCGAGCTCGAAGGGATTGGGCTCGGTGCGTCCGAGCGGGATCGAGATGCCGCCGCGCGCCGCCACTGTCCACGCGCCGAGGCCCCGGGCGCCATGCAGGAGGAGCCACGGATCACCGGGGCCGCTGAGCGTCTCGTTGCGGTGATGGATGCTGCCGTTGGGGACCACGATGGGCTGGTGCTCGAGGTCCTCGAAGCGGATGCGCGTCCGCACCCACCGCCAGGGAACGACCGCCTCCACCCCGAGACCACGAGCCAGGCCCGCCTCGGTGACGAAGGCGACCTCGGAGATCGTCAGGTCCTGCTCGTGGAAGATGGGGAACGGCTCCTCGTCCATCGACATGTGCTCGTTGTGGACCCTGGTGCCGACGAGGTCCGTGGTCGTGCGCCATCGACCCGGCTCGGGAGGAGTGAGGGCGGACCCGCCGACCGGCAGGTTCGGGTTCGCTCAGCCGGCTCAGCCGGCTTCGGCCCAGGTCGTGGGCGCGGGCAGGACGAGGGCGAGAGCGGCGGCGGCCGCGATGTGGACGAGCCTCAACGCGTGACGCCCAGGGCCTTGTCGAGCTTGCCGAAGTCGGCGCCGACGATGTCGGTCCGCTTGCCGGCCGGATCGAAGACGATCACGTAGGGCAGGGCCTCGATCCGGGAGCCCAGCTCCTTTGCGAGGGGAGTGTCGAAGTCCACGACGTTCAGTTTCCGCACGGCCACGTCCTTGCGGGTGGCGACGACCTCCCGCAGGCGCGCGTCGACGAAGCGGCACGGGCCGCACCACTCCGCGTACACGTCGAAAACCGTGTACTTGTCGGCGACGCGGAGCCGGTCGAGCTTGCCGACCGCGGATCCGTCCTTGCTGAGAACCTTCATGTCGGACCCGGGCGGATACTTCTCGGCGGGGAGGTAGGCGCCGTGGCCGGGGCCGACGACCGCCTTGAGCCCGGCGCGCTCCACCGCGGCGGTCACGTCCGCGTCGGACACCGTCTCGTCGAGACGGACGGTGATCTCCACCTTCTGCTTGTCGAAGTCCACCTTCTTGACGCCCTTGACCTTCTTCAGCTCGGCCCGGACCTTGTCCGCGCAGCTCTCGCAGTCCGCCCCCTGCAGCGAGTAGATGCGCGTGGCTTCGGCATGCGCCGCCGTGGGCAGGAGCAGCAGGAAGGCGACGACGGCGAGATGGGGCTTCATGCTCTTTCAGTATAGGCGGAAGCCGTCGGAGCGTGACCACCGGCCGGGGGCGTTGACGGGATTTGATGCCCTACTCGGCGCGAAGGACCTCGAGCGGGGGCTTGCGCGCGACCTCCGCACTCGTCCACAGCCCCACGAGGACGGTGAGGGCCACGATTGCCAGGACGGTGGCCGAGAGCTGGGCCGCGGGAAGCGAGAAGCGCGACTCGAAGAAATACCGCACCAGGCCCCAGGCCGCGCCGGTGGCGAGCAGCAGTGCCGTCGCGGAGGCCAGCAGCCCCAGCGCGACGTACTCCGCGAGCGCGATGCGAAGGATCTGGCCGCGCGTCGCCCCCAGCGTCTTGAGCAGCACCGCTTCCCGCAGCCGCTGGTACCGGCTGGTCGCCACCGCCCCGACGAGGACGACCGCCCCCGTGGCGAGGCTGAAGAGCGCCATGAAGCGAATGGCGAGCGCCACCTTGGAGACGATCCGGTCCAGCGCCTGCTGCACCTGCGCAAGGTCGATGGTGGTCACGTTGGGGAACGACTCGACGATGCGCCGCTGGACGCGCGCCCGCACCTGCGGGTCGTCGGCACGGCTCAGGGTCACGAAGCTCTGCGGCGCGCCCTCGAGCGGTCCCGGCGGGAACACGACGAAGAAGTTGGGCTCGAAGCGGGCCCAGCTCACCTCGCGGAGGTGGGCCACGCGGCTGGGCACGATGCGCCCCTGCACGTCCCAGACGACGTCGTCGCCGACGTGGACCCCGAGCTCGGTCGCCAGCTCCTTCTCGATCGAGACGGGAGCGGGGCCGCCCGAAGCGGGCCAGCCCGGAGGCGGCCACTCCCCGCCCGCGATCGTCTTCTCCGAGGACGTGAGCGCGCCGCGGTAGGTGCTGCGGTACTCGCGCCGCAGCGTCCATGGGTTGGGCCCTGCGCGCGGCGTCCGCCGTTCGCCGGGCGCCCGCCGCGGCACGGTGCCGGCCGCGAGAAAGGCCCCCGCGCTCTGCCCCTTCAACGACAGGATCCGCATCGGCACGATCGGCACCGGCTCGCGCACGGGGAGGCCCGCCTTTCTCAGCTCCGCCTCCACCCCTGCGCGCTGGTCGGGCTGGATGTCGAACAGCACGAGGTTCGGCCGATCCGCCCCCGCGTCCACGCGCAGGTCGCGCAGCAGGTTGTGCTGGACGAGGAAGAGCGTGTCGAGCAGGAACGCGCCGAAGCCGAGGGCGAGCACGACCATCACGGTCTGGTTCGCGGGCCGGTAGAGGTTGGCCACGCCCTGCCGCCACAGATACGGCCAGCGGGAGGGGAAGAAGCGGCGCAGGGCCAGCGAGAGGGCGACGGCCGCAGCCCAGAGCGCGAGCAGCGCGCCGCCGATGCCGAGAGCGAAGCCGACGCCGCTGGCGCGGGACGGCGCCTCGAGCACGGCCAGCATCACGACGCTCGCGGCCAGCAGCGCGCCGGCCAGGATCCGCACCGGGTCGCGGCGCTTCGGCCCGTCGGTCTCGTAAGGCCGGCGCAGGACGACGAGGGGCGAGACGTGGCGCACCGAAAGCAGGGGGAGCAGCGCGAATGCCGCCGCCACCCACAGACCCACCCCGAGGCCGGCCGCGGCCGCGGGCCACGAAGGCGCGAAGCGCACCTCCACCGGGAGCAGCCCGGCCATCACCATCGGCAGGGCGGCCTGCACGCCGAGGCCGATGGCCACCCCCAGCGCGCTGCCGAGCAGACCCAGCGCGGCCGCCTGCACGAGGTAGACGGCCAGGACCGTTCCGCCGGTGGCGCCGAGGCAGCGCAGCACCGCCACCGTCTCGATCTTCCTCTTGATGAAGACGTGGACGGCGCTCGCCACCCCCAGCCCGCCGAGCAGCACGGCGATGAGGGCCACGAGGCCGAGGTAGCGTCCGAGCCGCCCCAGCGTCTCGTTGAGCGACTCCTCGTCCTCGGAGACGGTGCGCAGGCTGACGCGCTCGGCGGCGAGGGCGGGACGATGACGCAGGGCCAGCCGAAGCGGATCTTCCGCCGCCGGAATCTTCAGGTAGGCCTCGTACCGGGCGCGGGAGCCGAAGGTCAGGAGACCCGTGGCGTCGAGGTCGCGTGCCGACATGAATACCCGGGGGCCGAGAGCGGAGCGAACGGCGACGTCTCCGGGCATGCTCGTGACCACTCCGCGGATGGCGAGGCGGGCCTCGCCGAGGGCGAGCGCGTCTCCGACGTTCGCGTCGAGCGCGCTCACGAGCGCGGGATCGACGAGCACCCCGCCCGCCTCGCCCAGACGCTCCCAGCCCCCGGGAGGGCGCGTCTCGATGCGGCCATAGAACGGATAGCCGCCCTCGACCGCCGTCACCTGCACGAGCCGCGCCCCCGTCGTGCGCGGGACGTAGGCCATGGCCCCGAAGCGCACGAGCCGGGAGACGTCGGTGCCCCGCGCCTCGCCGACGACCTTCTTCAGCTCCTCCTCCGCCCGCGGAGAGAAGCGGCTCGCGCTGCCGAGAGCCAGGTCGGCGCCCAGCAGCGCGCGCGCCTGCTCCCGCACCGACTCCTGCAGGCTGTCGGTGAAGGACGAGATGGCCACGAGCGCGGCCACCCCCACCGCGATCGACGCGACGAGCAGGGCCATGCGCCGCAGGGAGGCGCGGCTCTCCCGCCAGGCCATGGCGAGGACGAACGGCATCAGGCCGCCGCCGAGTCGTGGACGACGGCCCCGTCGGCGAGGCGGATGATCCGCCGCGCGCGGGCGGCGAGGTCGGGGTCGTGGGTGACGAGGACGAGGGTCGTGCCCAGCTCGCGGTTCAGCTCGGACATGAGGCCAATGACGGTGGCGCCGGTGGCCGCGTCGAGGTTGCCGGTGGGCTCGTCTGCGAAGAGGACGGCCGGGCGGTGGCTGAAGGCGCGCGCGAGGGCGACCCGCTGCTGCTCGCCGCCGGAGAGCTGGGCCGGGTAGTGGTGCCCGCGGCCCTCCAGCCCGACTCGGGCCAGGAGCTCGTCCGCGCGGGCCCGTGCGGCCGCCTCTTCTCCTCGAAGCTCGAGCGGGACCTGGATGTTCTCGCGAGCGGTGAGGGTCGGGATCAGGTGGAAGGACTGGAAGACGAAGCCCACCTTCTCGGCCCGGAGCCGCGCGCGCTCGTCCTCGCTGAGGGTGCCGAGGTCCCGGCCGTCGAGGACGACCCGGCCCGCGCGCGGACGGTCGAGGCCCGCGAGCAGGCCGAGGAGCGTGCTCTTGCCGCTGCCCGAGGGTCCCACGATCGCGATGAAGCCGCCGGCTTCGAGCGCGAACGTGATATTTTTCAGGACGGTGAGCTCGCGCCCGCCCGAGAGGTAGGTCTGGGTGAGGGACTCGCAGCGCAGCATGGGCTCATTCACATTCAAGACCGACGCCTCCGGGGCGTCAAAAGTTGTGGCCGGGCCGGGAATCATACTCCTCGCCCTCGTGGCCTCTGCTCCCGGCTGCCGCCCCTCTACCTCATCTTCTCCTGCTCCGCCCCCCTCCGCGGCAGCCGGGAGGACGGCCCTTCCCCGGGTGGTCGCTCCGGAGGCGCCTGCGGTCGTCTTCCTCGGCGACAGCCTGACCGCAGGCTACGGCCTCGATCCCGATCAGGCCTACCCCGCGCTCATCCAGCGCAAGATCGACGAAGCGGGGCTGCGCTACCGCGTGGTCAACGCGGGCGTCAGCGGAGAGACCTCCGCCGGGGCTCGCCGCCGGGTCGAGTGGCTCCTCGCGCAGCCGGTGGCGGTCCTGGTGGTGGAGACGGGCGGCAACGACGGCCTGCGCGGCCAGGATCCCTCGGCCACCGCCGAGAACATCCAGGCGATCATCGACCGCGCGCGCCGCCCGCCGTCGCCGGCCAAGATCGTGCTCGTCGGCATGGAGTCGCTCCCCAACTATGGAGCCGATTACGCCCGCCGCTTCCATGGGATCTATCCGCAGCTCGCGAAGAAGAACGGTGTCGTGCTGATTCCGTTCCTGCTCGACGGCGT
>QHVJ01000213.1 GCA_003222275.1 Acidobacteriota bacterium
ATCAGCGCCCCGAACACCAGCACGAGGCTGGAGACGTAGGCCCACAGCACGAGCGACACCGCGAAAGCGAGCGGCCCATAGACGGCCTGCAGGTTCGACCGGGCGAGGTTCATCACGAAGAGGTACTTCGCGGCCTCCCAGGCCGTGCCCGCCCACAGCGCCGCCTTCAGCGCCACCCGGCTGCCCACGGGCGGCTGGGGGATGACGCGGTAGATCAAGTAGAAGAGGATCAGCGTCAGGAGCAGCGCACTCGCCTTGGCCCCGTAGCGGGCCACGGTCGGCCACTCGCGGCTGTAGGCGCGGGCCGCGACCGTGAACGTCACCGAGAGGATGGCGAGCAGGCCGCCGGCCACCGTCATCAGGATGGCCAGCAGGCGGCTGCGCCAGAACCCGCGGGCCTGGCCGCCCCAGCCGCGATTGAGGGCCAGCTCCACCGGCATGAAGATGCCGGACGAGCCCCAGACGATCAGCAGGACCGACACGACCTCCAACCCCCGAGCGACCTTGCGCAGCCCCTGCAGCGAGAGCGCCATCGCTTCGCGCTCGAAGGGGATCAGCTCGTTCAGGACGAGCAGGAGAGCCGTGGACACGCGCCGGCCCGGGAGTTGTTGCGACACCGCGACGAGGACCAGCACCAGGGGGAAGAGGCAAAGGAGGAAGTTGAAGGCGATCGCGTTGGTGATCACCATCGTGTCGCGGGCGAGCAGCTCCCCCGCCACCCACCAGAGCCGCGACACGACTCCCGGGCGCCGCGCCCGCGGGAGGCGCGGGCTCACGGCGGCGCCGCCCCCCGCGTCCGCCCCGCGCGCCGCCAGGAGAAGTATGCGGGCAGGCCGAGCGCGAGCAGACCCAGTCCCCACAGCGATTCCATCGGACGCTCGACGAGCGTGTTCACGACGAACGCCATCGCGGTGAGGATGAACACGACGGGGACGACGGGGTATCCCCACACCCGGTAGGGCCGCGGATGCCCGGGCCGCGTCCGCCGCAGGACGAACACCGCAACTCCGCTGGCGGCGTGGAACAGGAAGACCGCGAAGACCACGTAGGTGTAGAGCTGCTCGTACGTGCCGGAGAAGGTCAGCGCGATCGCCCATCCGCCCTGGGCGAGGATGCTCCTCGTCGGCGTCCGGTGCCTCGGGTGGATGCGCGCCAGGGAGTGGAAGAAGACGCCGTCCTGGGCCATCGCCAGGTAGATCCGCGTGCAATAAAGGATCGTGGACGCGAGGCACCCGAAGGTGGAAAAGACGACGGCCAGGGATACGAGACGCGCGCCCGTGGGCCCGAAGAGCACCGCCGCCGCCGTCTCTCCGATGCGGGTGGTGGCGGCCATGGCCTCCACCGGCAGCGCCCGCACGTAGACGACGTTCATGAGGACGTAGAGGACGGTGACCGCGAGCGTGCCCGTGAGCAACCCCCACGGCAGGTCGCGGGCGGGCCGGCGCATCTCGCCCGCGAGGAACGTCGCCCCGTACCAGCCGTCGTAGCCCCAGAGGACCGCGATCATCGCCACGCCGAGCGCAGAGCCCGTGACCGACGGCGGCAGGGGCGCCGCCAGGTGGGGCGCGACGGGGGCCGCGACCATCAAGCCGAAGAGCGCGAACCCGACGATGGACCCGATCTTCACCACCGTCACCACGTTCTGCATCCCGGCCCCCTCGCGCAGGCCGAGGTAGTTCACGAAGGTGAGGAAAGCGATGGCGAGCGCCCCCCCGAGCTGGCCGCCGTTCACGCTCCACGTCCAGCCCGCGACCGGCAGCGCGAACAACACGTGGGACGTGGAGAAGAACGGCAGGAACGCGCCGAGGTACTCGCCGAACCCCGCGGCGAGCGCGGCGAGACCTCCGCTCATGATGATGAGGAAGGAGGCCCAGCCGAAGAGGAAGCCCCACAGCGGCCCGTAGGCCTCCTTCAAGTAGACGTAGATGCCTCCGGCCTCGGGGAACATCGCCCCCAGCTCGGCGTACGTGAGCGCGCCGGCGAGGGTCAGCGCCCCGCCGAGCGCCCACACGGCCACGATGAGCCCCGGGTGCGGCAGCAACCGCGCGACGTCGGCGGTGGTGATGAAGACGGCGGTGCCGAGGACGGAGCCGATCGTGACGAGGGCGGCGTCCCCGGCGCCCAGTCCCCGGACGAGCCCCTCGTCCGCCGTCCGCGCGGCCGTCGGCTCCATGCGGGCGCGATTCTAACCGTCCCTCTGGCACCGTGCGAGCACGGAGGCGCGTGTTAGACTGCGCGCTCCATGGATGACGTCCGCATCCGCCTCGCCCGCGACCGCGGCGATTTCGAGAGCTGCGTGCGCCTCCAGCGCGAGGTGTGGAGCCTGGCCGACGTCGAGATCACCTCCACCATCCAGCTCATCGCCACGACGTGGGCCGGAGGTCTCGTCCATCTGGCGGAGACCGCGGCGGGAGAGGCCGTCGGCTTCGCGTACGCCTTCCCCGCGCTGCGGGGCGGCGTGGCCCATCTCCACTCGGACATGCTGGCCGTACGGCCCGAGCACCAGAAGCGCGGGGTCGGCCTGAAGCTCAAGTGGGCCCAGCGGGCCGATGCCCTGCAGGCCCGCGTCACCGTCATCACCTGGACCTACGATCCCCTTCAGGCCCTCAACGCCAACCTCAACCTGCGGCGTCTCGGCGCGATCGGCACCGAGTTCGTCGAGAACTTCTACGGCGTGACCACCTCGGAGCTGCACCACGGCCTGCCGACCGACCGCCTCGTCGCCCGCTGGGACCTGGACGCGCCGCGGGTGCAGCAGCTCGCGCAGGGCGCCCGGCTGCCGCGCAGCGTCCCCGCCCCGTTGCTGCCGCGCATCAACGACGTGAAGTGGCAGGCCGGATGGCCGGTGTCCTCGGATCCCCGCCTCGATCTCGAGGCCCCCGAGCTGCTGCTCGAGATTCCACCGGAGTGGAACGTACTGTGCCAGGCCGCGCCCCTCGTTGCCGCCGGCTGGCAGGAGAAGGTCCGCCGTGCCTTCCAGACGTATCTTCGGTGTGGCTACGTGGCCGCGGACTTCGCCCCCACCGAGGAAGCCGGGCGCCGCCGCCCGCTATACGTGCTGAAGAAGGGGTAGAGCCTCACTCCTCCGGGCGGCGGATGACCATCACCGTCACGTCGTCCTCCCAGGGCCGTCCCTCTCCGTGCGCGAAGGCTGCGTCGAGGATGCGGTCGAGCAGGTGACCGGCCGGCGCGCCGTGGCTCTCCTGGACGATCCGCTTCAGCCGTTCCTCCTCGAAGTACACCTCACCCGGTCCTCTTCTGTCGACGATCCCGTCGGTGAGCAGCACGAGGACGGACCCGGGATCGAGCAGCACGTGTCCTCGCCGGAAGGAGACGTGGGGCAGGGGGCCGATGACCGTGCCGCCCGTCCTGAGCTCGAGGATCCGATCCCTCCGAAACAGCAATGGCGGCTGGTGGCCGGCGTTGACGTAGGCGAGGTTGCCGTTCGACTCGAGCTCGCCGTAGAAGACGGAAACGTAGCGGCTCGAAGGGTTGCTGCGGTGGATGACTCGATTGAGCTTCGAGAACACGTATTCCATCCGGAGGTGCTTCTCGAGGCCCATCCGCAGCCCAGTCACGATGTCGCGGACCATCAGCGCCGCGGGAAGCCCGTGGCCGCAGGCGTCGCCGATGGCAAAGCCCACCAGGTCCTCGGCCACGTGGACGAAGTCGCAGAAGTCCCCGCCGACCTCCTCCACCGGGAGGGAACGGTAGGCGATGTCGAAACCGGGTAGCCGCGGCGCCGCCTCCCGCAGGAGGCCGTCCTGGATCTCGGCGACCTGGCGGAAGCTCAGGCCGACCCGCTCCTCGAGCACGTGCAGCCCGAGGGCGGCCCGCAGGACGTTGAGAGCGAAGTCCACCCGCTCGCGCTCCCAGCCCCGGTCCAGGGCGAAAAAAAGCAGCCGGCGATGGGGCCTCCTGCCCACGACCACGCCGGCCGAGGGTCCGCCGGGAAGGATGCCGAAGGCCGGCGGGTACCCTGGTTCCTCGGGGTCGGCGAAGATGTACACGCGGTGGCGCAGGACGAGGCCCACCGAAGGCCACGTGGTCTGGAGGAACTCGGCCAGCGCCTCCACACCCTCCCCGACGCTCTTGCGCAGCTCGAATCCGTCCCGCCGCTCGCCGTAGACGAGTACGCCCAGCAGGCGCAAGTCTTCCTTCAAGGTGTGGAAGACCTCTTCGATGAAATCGTCGGTTTGTTGCCCGTCGGGCCGGTGGCGCTCCAGCCGGTTGAACAACCCGTGAAGTCCCTGGGGAATGGAGCTCGGCTCCGACCGGGCAAGACTCTCTTCCATCTCAACGGCCTCCAGAGCAAAAGGACGCGATCCCGCCGCGGTGTGTCGCGGGCTGGTCACGTCGAGGAAGGCGACGGCTCCCGACGGCGCTCGATCTGAGGAGAGCGAAAGCTATGAGTGCGGGGGCCCGAAGATCACAACCTCGAGAATAGGATCATGAGGCGCAAGCCAACTCATCGGCCCGCCCAGGCAACTCCGTTACCGTACTGTGGCCGGCGGCCGGCGGAGGTGCGCCACATCACAACCGTTCGATTATACGCGAGAGCGCATCTCCGCCAGCAGCGTCTTCAGCTCCTGACGCATGGCGGAAGAAGAAGCGGCGCGGTAGCGGCCGCCGTGACCGGGCAGCACCCACTCGAAGCGGTAATCGAGGAGCCGCTCCATGGACCGGATCTGCTCCGGCCAGGAATACCAGCAGACGTCGCGACCGGCTTCGAGCCGGGTGCCGTCTTCGGTGCCCATCAGGTGATCGCCGGTGAAAAGGAACCGCTCCCGATAGAGGAGCACCGCGCTGCCGGCGGTGTGTCCGGGCACGGGAATGGCGACGAGATCCTCGGCCAGGTGCTGCGGATCCTCGCCCTCGAGCTTCCATTCCACGTCCCGCGTGCCGGCGCCGACGTCGCGGGCGTGGAGGATCCGCTCGCAGCCGAAGCGCTCGCGGAAGCGGCGGTGGTCGGCCACGTCGTCGCGGTGCGTGAGGAACATCCATCGCACGCCCCCGAGCTCCTCCAGCCGGCGCAGCAGCGGGCCCGCGGCGCGCGGCGAATCCACGAGGACGTTGCCGTCGGGGCGGCGAACGAGGTAGCTCGTGGCGCCGAACGAGCTCTCGGCCGTGAAGCCGCAGAAGTAGACCTGCGCCTCCTCGTCGAGCCGCTCCGGAAAGGCGGCCACGCCCGGCGCGGCATCGCGCCGAGGCTCCGTGCCGATGGAGCTCGTCGGGCACGCGACGAGGGCCATCAGCGCGCGGGTCCGCTCGGCCTCCGTTTCGGGCTGGCGATGGACGATGGAGAGACCGCTCCCGCCACGCCGGAAGTGACGCGGGGCGACGATGCGGCACGCGCCGCAGTCGATGCAGGTGGAGTCGACGAAGAACGGCCCGGGCGCGTTGTCTGTCAGCCGCTCCGCGGCCCGGGCCATGTTCCGATTGTCCCACGGTCCGGCGTCCCCGCGCCGAAGAGCCTCTCGCGCGAGCTGATGCTCACCGCGTCCATGCTCGCGATTATGCTATGGCGTGGCCCCCGACCGGGACGCCTTCCCGCGCCCGACGAACCTCCTCGCCGTGTTCGCACTCGCTCTCGTTCCCGGTTATGCGCACGCGCAAGCGGCGGCGGCGTCTCTGGACGTGCCGGCGAACCCGGACGACGGCCGGCCGACGGCGACGGCCACGCCCTCGCCGCGCGCGACGCCGTTCGACCGGGCCACCGCGTTCGACGAGCAGGCACTGCGGCAGATCCCCCGTCCGGCCGATCCATGGTCGCTGGCGCGGGACGTGCCGGGGGTCGTCGTGGACCGCGTGAACGTCGGGGGGTCGGACACGGCGCTGCAATCGATCCTGGTTGCCGGCGGCGATCCGGGGACGGGCGCCTCCTGGACCCTCGACGGCGTGGACGTGACGGATCCGGCCGCGGTCGGCTCCACGCTCGTCTTCCCGGACATGGACGCCATGGCCGAGGTCGTGGTGCGGACCGGTGCCACCGACGTCCGCGTGCGGACCCCCGGCGTGCGGATGGAGCTCTTCCTGCGTGGTCCCGCCGAGCGCTGGCGTGGGCGGGCGCACGTGCGCGATGCGCCCGGGGAGCTGCAGTCCGAGAACCTGCCCGCCCCCCTCGCCGACCGGCCTTTCCTCCGCAACCGCACCGACCACGTCCTCGAGATGGGGGCCGAAGCCGGCGGGCCCATTCACGGCGGACGAGCCTGGGTGTGGGGAGCGGTGTCGCGCAACGCGCTGCGGCAGGAGGCCTTCACGGAGCACACCGAGCGGCTGCAGACCACCAACCTCGCGGGCAAGGCCCGCCTGCCCTTCTTCGGCGGCGAGCTGTCCCTGCTCGCCCTGCGCAGCGAGAAGGTCCACCGTGACCGTGACACCGGGTTCAGCGCGTCCGCGCCGTCGCGCTGGCGGCAGTCGGGGCCCATCTCGCTCTTCTCGGCCGAGGACCGGCGTCAGGCGGGATCCGTCCACCTGCTCACCCGCGTGTCGTACGTCGACGCGGGTTTCCGGCTCGACCCGCAGGGCGGAATCGGTCCGAACGCCTACGAGGACTTCCACGGGATCTTCCAGGGCTCATACCAGAGATTCGTCACGAAACGGCCGCGGCTCTACGCCGGGATGGAGGCCTCGGCCGCGCGGCGGCTCTTCGGCATCGATCACCAGCTTCTCGCCGGCGCGGGGTACCGCCGAAGCAACGTCTCCACGACCGTGACGTGGCCGGGCAATCAGGTCCTCGGCTTCGAGCGCGACGCGGTCTTCTTCCGCACCTTCGGCCTCACCGGCTTCGCGCTGCCCACGCGCGGACAGAGCGCGCGCACCACCCAGGACCACGCGGAGGCCTACGTACAGGACGCCCTGCGCCGAGGGCGGTGGTCGCTCATCGCCGGGCTGCGCTTCGACGATCAGCGGGGACGCAGCCTCGCCTCGGCGGTCGAGGCGAACCCGGTCTTCCCGGATCTGCTGCCCGCGGTCCACTATCCGGGCTCGGTTGCGCGCATCCGCTGGCGCGACCTGCTGCCGCGTGCGGGACTGGCGTGGGACATGAGGAGCGACGGCTCGCTGCGGCTCGCCGCGACCTATGCCGCCTACGGCGCCGCCCTCAGCGCGGGAGACCTGGCCTTCGACGACCCGATCGGGCTGACTCCGGCCTCGCTCAGCTTTTACTGGATCGACCGCAACCACGACCACGTCGTCCAGCGCGGCGAGCTGGACACGCTGCGGGGGCAGGTCGGCTCGTCGGGGATCGTCCCCAGCGACCCCGCTTCCGTGCGTAGCCCGAACCTGATCGACGCCGACCTGCGTTCGCCGCGCACGCACGAGGTCGCGGGATTCGCGGAGAAGATCCTCGGATCCTCCCGCGCGACCGTGCGCCTCGGCTGGCGGCGCAACGTGGGCGCGCTCTGGCGGCCGCTTCGCGGCTTGACGCTGGCCGACTACGCGGTGCGCGGCGCCGTAACGGGGGACCTCTTCGGGCGCCACTTCCAGGTCGGCTACTTCGCGCCCGCCTCGGAGTCGCGGATCGTCCCCGGCAACGGCCGCCTCCTCACCAACCGCGAGGGCTATCGCCAGGACACGTTCACGGCCGAGGCCACCGCCGAGGGCCGCGCATTCGGGCGCGTGCGCTGGCGCGCCTTCGCCTCGTACACCGACTGGCGCGAGTATTTCGTGGATTCCTCCCGGGCCATCCAGGATCCCACTCCGCTCGACTCCGCGCCGCTGCAGGACGCCGGATTCGTCGCGGTTCGTCCCGGCGGCCTCGGCCGCGACGACCTGTTCGTGAACGCGCGCTGGACGGCCGGGGCGAGCCTGGCCGCGACGCTGCCCGCGCGGCTGGAGGTGGCCGCGAACGCGCACGCGCGCGAGGGCTTCCCCATCCCCTACTTCGAGGTCGGCAACACCGGCGATCCCACCGCGGGCGCCAAGAACGTCCTCATCGCGCCCACGCTCGACGCCTTCCGCCTCCCCGCCCTCGTGCTCCTCGACGCGCGCCTCGCGCGGCGGTTTGCCGTCGGCCGCACGACCCTCACCGCCTCGGTCGACGCGTTCAACCTCCTCAACCGATCGACGACGCTGCAGGTCGCCCGCGATTTCGAGCTGCCGGCCTTCGACCGGCCGCGCGAGATAATGCGCCCGCGGATTCTCCGCGTGGGCCTCGAGCTCGCGTTCTAGCGCAGCTCGAACACCACCGACACGGTGAAGCTCAGCTCTTCGGCGCCGGGCTCGACCGGCATGTCCGCCGACCGGCTCATCGCCTTCATCTCGTATTGCATCGGGACCGGCGGGCGGACCGCGCCGCCCTCCACGATGGTGAGGGCGCGCCCGACGGTGCGCCCCGCGGCGCGAGCCAGGACGTCGGCCTTCGCGCGGGCGTCGGCGAAGGCGGCCTGAAGGGCACCGTCCCGCCCGCGCGCCGGGTCGGAGACGGCGAAGCCGACTCCGGAGACGGAGTTCGCTCCCGCATCGACGGCGGCCTGGAGGAGCTTGCCCACCGCTGCCGGGTCCTCGTGGGTGACGGTGATGCTGTTCGAGACCTGATAGCCGACGATCTTCGGCGCGCGCCCCGCCTGCTGCTCCTGCTGCGGATAGATCGACACCTGCGAGGTGCGGATCTGGCGGTCGGTGGCGCCCAGCCGCTTCAGGGCGGCGATGATGGCCGAGGCCCGCCCGTTGTTCTCCTGCGCCGCGGCGGCCACGCTGGGCGCCATCGTCTGCACGCCCACGGTGAAGACGGCGCGGTCCGGCGTCAGCTCGACGCGGCCGGTACCGTTGACGCTCACCGTGTCGGCGGGGGCGGACACGGGCGGGAGCGCGGTCGGCGCCTGCGCGGAGGCGGGGATGGCCAGCAGCGTGGCGGCCAGGACTGCGAAGCGGCTCGGGTTCATGCTCGGCTCCTTTCGCGTGGTAATGTTCACCGCGGATGAAGGGGATCATCCTCGCCGGCGGATCCGGCACGCGGCTCTACCCGCTGACGCTCGCCGTCAGCAAGCAGCTCGTGCCGATCTACGACAAGCCCATGATCTACTATCCCCTGTCCACGCTGATGCTGGCGGGGATCCGCGACATCCTCGTCATCACCACCCCGCGCGACCAGGACAGCTTCCGGCGGCTCCTCGGCGATGGGAGCGCCCTCGGCATCCGGCTCGTCTACGCCGCGCAGCCGCGGCCCGAGGGCCTGGCCCAGGCTTTCGTCATCGGCCGTGACTTCGTGGGCGGCGACGCGGTCGCCCTCGCCCTCGGCGACAACGTGTTCTACGGGAACGACCTGACCGAGTCGCTGCGCCGGGCGGCGGCCAAGAGCCGGGGCGCGACCGTCTTCGCATACCGTGTGCGCGACCCGGAGCGTTACGGGGTCGTGGAGTTCGACGCGAGCGGCCGCGCGATCAGCGTCGAAGAGAAGCCGGCCCAGCCGCGCTCCTCCTACGCGGTGACCGGCCTCTACTTCTACGACAACCGGGTCCTCGACTTCGCGGCCTCCCTCAAGCCCTCCGCCCGCGGCGAGCTGGAGATCACCGACGTGATCCGCTTCTATCTCGAGCGCGGCGAGCTACAGGTCGAGACGCTGGGCCGCGGCATGGCCTGGCTCGATACGGGCACGCAGGAAGCGCTGCTCCAGGCGTCGAACTTCATCCAGGCCATCGAGCAGCGGCAGGGGCTGAAGGTGTCCTGCCCGGAGGAGGTCGCCTTCAAGATGGGGTTCATCTCCGACCAGGACGTGCTGCGGATCGCCGCCTCGATGGCCGGCAACGACTACGGGCAGTACCTCGTCGAGATGATCGAGGAAGAGACCTCGCGGCGGTGAGGTTCACCCCTCTCGCGCTGCCGGAGGTGATCCTCGTCGAGCCTGACGTGCACCGCGACGCGCGGGGGTTCTTCGTGGAGACGTATCACCTCGAGAAATACCGCGCGGGTGGCATCGCGGGCCCGTTCGTCCAGGACAACCACTCGCGCTCGGTCCGGGGAACGCTGCGCGGCCTGCACGCCCAGCGCCGGCGGCCCCAGGGGAAGCTGGTACGGGCGGTGGACGGGGAGATGTTCGACGTGGCGGTGGACATCCGCCGCGGCTCCGCCACCTTCGGGCGCTGGGTCGGAGTGCGTCTCTCGGGGGAGAACTTCCAGCAGCTCTACGTCCCGCCCGGCTTCGCCCACGGCTTTTGTGTCCTGAGCGCGGTGGTGCACGTCGAGTACAAGTGCACCGACTTCTATGACGCCGCCGACGAGATCGGCCTGGCCTGGAACGATCCGGACGTCAGGATCGAGTGGCCGATCCGCGACCCGATCATCTCGGACAAGGACCGGCGGCTCCCCCGCCTGCGGGATTTACTTTAGAACGCGGAGAACGCGGAGGGGAACGGAGAGGGCGCGGAGACGTGAAATTCATACTCCGCGTCCTCGAACCGATCTGGACTTCTCCGCGACCTCCGCGTTGAAAGGTCTATCGTTCGCCGGTTTCGATCGGGAGCGACTCATCCGCGCTCCACTCGCTCCACGAACCCGCGTAGAGCGATCCGCCCCGGCCGGCAAGGTGAAGGGCGAGAAGATCGTGGCAAGCGGTCACGCCCGACCCGCAATAGACGATGGGCGCCGCGCCCTCCGCCCCCAGCGCGGCGTAGCGCTGGCGCAGCTCGGCAGGAGGCAGGAACACCGGCTCTGCACCGCCGGTGAGGTTCCCTGAATACGGGGCGTTGCGGGCGCCCGGGATGTGGCCGGCCCGCAGGTCGACGGGCTCGGTCTCGCCGCGATAGCGCTCGGGGGCGCGCGCATCGAGGACCGGGCGCGCGGCATCGCGGCCCAACATGTCGGCTTTCGTGAGCACGTACCCGGCCTGGAGCCGCGCCTCGAACGAGGCCGCCGGCACGGAAGGCACTTCGGTCGTCACGGGACGGCCCTCCGCCCTCCACTTCACGATGCCTCCGTCGAGCACGGCCGCGTCCGCGTGGCCGTAGGCTCGGAGCAGGTACCACAGCCGCGCGGCCACGGCTCCGCCCTGGTCGTCATAGGCCACGACGCGGGTCCCGCGGCCGATCCCCGCCCCGCCCATGGTGCGGCTCACCTGCTCCGCGGAAGGCCACGGATGACGGCCGATGGCCCGCCCCCGGCCGCCGCCGGGCGCCGAAAGGTCCGCATCGACGTCGAGGAAGACCGCGCCGGGGATGTGGCCCGCAGAGTAGGCGTCGCGGCCCTTCCGCGACGGATCCAGGTACCAGCGCACGTCGGCGATGCGCAGCGCCGGGTCGCCCAGATGGTGCGCGAGCCATTCGGTCGTCACGAGGTCGCGCACGGACTATTATGGGCTCGTGCCCAAGCCCGAGCGGCACGTGCTCGTCTGCCTGAACCTCCGACCGTCGGAGAACCCCAAGGGCTCGTGCGCCGCGAAGGGGTCCGAAGGTCTCTTCGACGCCCTCAAGGCGATGGTGAAGGACCGCGGTCTCGGCGGCCGCGTGATCGTCAACCGCACGAACTGCCTCAAGCACTGCAGCCGAGGCATCACGGTCGCGGTCTATCCCGACAACGTCTGGTACGGGGGCGTGCGGCCGGAAGACCTGGAGGAAATCTTCCAGACGCATCTGCGGGAGGGACGCGCGGTCGAGCGGCTGCTGATGCCGGACATCCCCTGGGAATGAGCTAGCGCTTTCGGGGGCGGTCGGCCAGGCTCGCGACGACCGCCAGCAGCTCGGTGGGATGGATGGGCTTGGAGAGATGGATCCGGAACCCGGCGAGCAGGGACCGCACGCGGTCCTCGGTCCGGAACATGGAGCTGAGCGCCGCCGCCGGCGTTCTCCCGCCCGCGTCGGCAGGCAGGGCCCTGACCTTCGCCAGCAGCGCGTAGCCGCTCTCGTCGGCCATCTCCAGGTCGACCACGAGGGCGTCCGGCCGCTCCCGCGCCACCATCTCCAGCGTCTCGCGCGCGCTCGACGCCGTGAGCACCTGCGCTCCCGCCTGACCGAGGATGCGGGCGACCACCTCGCGCACGTCGGCTCCGCGGGCGGCGATGAGGACGCGGAGGCCGTCGAGCCTCGGACCCGCCGCTCGTGACGCGGTGGCTGCGGCCACCGCCGGCTCGAGCGCCACCTCCTCCCGCGACAGGGGAAGCCGGATGGTGAAAGCCGCGCCCGCGCCCTCGCCGGTGCTGGTCGCGTGGGCGGTGCCTCCATGCAGCTCCACCAGTTGCCGCACGACCGCCAGCCCGAGTCCGAGCCCGCCGTGGGCGCGCGTGTTGGAGGAGTCGCCCTGCCGGAACAGCTCGAAGACGTGCGGCAGCACCTCGGGCCGGATGCCGGGACCGGTGTCCTCCACCGTGATCTCGGCGTGCCCCTCGGCGCGGACGAGCCGCACCTGGACCCGGCCGCCCGGAGGCGTGAACTTGATCGCGTTGGAGAGCAGGTTCCACACGACCTGCTGCAGCCGGTCGGCGTCGCCGCTCACGACGCCGGTCGAAGGATCGAGGACGGGCAGCAAGCGGATGCCCTTGGCGCTCGCGGCCGGCACCAGGCTGTCGATGGCCGCGGCCACGACCGGCGCCAGCTCCAACGGCTGCACGTTGAGCCGGAAGCGGGCGGCGAGGATCCGAGACATGTCGAGGATGTCGGACACGAGCTGGGCCTGGAGCATCGCGTTGCGGTCGATCGTCTCCAGCCCGCGGGCGACACCGGAGGGGTCGAGCTTTCCGGAGCGCAGGAGATAGACCCAGCCCACGATCGAGGTGAGCGGCGTGCGCAGCTCGTGGGAGAGCGTGGCCAGGAACTCGTCCTTCGCCCGGCTCGCCGCCTCCGCTTCCGTGCGCGCCTTCTCCGCGGCCATGAACAGCCGGTCCCGCTCCGCCTCCGCCCGCTTGCGCTCGGTGATGTCCCGCAGGAAGGCGCTGAAAGTGTGGTATTCGCCTTCCTGCACCGCGACCAGGGCCAGCTCCACCGGAACCTCGGACCCGTCGCGGCGGACGGCGATCATCTCCACGCGGCGGTTGAGCAGGCGGCCCTCCCCCGTGCGCAGGTAGTGGGCCAGGCCGGAGGCATGGGCCGCGCGCTTGTTGGGCGGGATGATCAGCTCGGCCACCGGCTTCCCGACCGCTTCCTCGCGCGACCAGCCGAAGATCTGCTCCGCGCGCGGGTTCCAGAAGGTGACGCGGCCGGTGGCGTCCATGCTGATGACGGCGTCGAGGGCCGTATCCAGCACCGCCCGCATGTGCGAGGCGGTCTCGCGCCGCCGGTCGCGCTGCGCCTTGACGTCGCTGACGCTCAAGCGGTCTTGGAGCCGCGGGCCCCCGAGGCCGGCCGGCGGAGGTTGACGCGCTGTCCCACTCCCGCGTTCAACCGCCCCAACTCGCGCAGGAAGGACTCGACGTCGATCTTCCCGTCGCGCAGGAATTGATTCACCTCGCGCGCGAACTCGCTCACCACTTCGGGCCGGTTGGAGGGCTCGCGATGGACCACGGTGCGCTTGTGGAGCCGGCCTTCGAGGATCATCTTCTTCACCAGGCTGACGCGCGACGGGCTCCAGAGGCGGTAGCCCTTGCGGTTGCGCGGGGGCTCGGGGATCTTGCCCGCGTAAAGCCAGTTCAGCAAGGTCTGCTTGCTGACCTTCAGCTCGTGGGCGACCTCGAGTGTCGTGAGGTACTTCATGGCTCGCGCGGAGGGACCGTGTGGCGATGCGGCCTCAATTTCGATTCTGGACCACCGGGGGGGGTCCGTCAATGAAGTATAGAAGAAAGGCCTCGCCCACCCGTTCCGGGCCCGAAATGGCAGAATCCGCTAGGAATAGGAGGCGGGACGAGGACGTTTCCCCTTGAAGGGAACGTGCCACCCGCGGGATTGAACCGCGAAGAGAGGTTCGAGGCCGAAGCGCTGCCGCACCTGAAAGCCCTCTACGGGACTGCGTACCGGATGACACGCAATTCCCACGACGCCGAAGACCTCGTGCAGGAGACGCTCCTGCGGGCCTACCGGGCCTTCGACGGCTACACGTCCGGCACCAACATTCGCGCCTGGCTGCACACGATCCTCTACCGCGTCCGCACCGACGCCTTCCGCCGGGCCGGGCGCGCGCCCCGGACCGTGGAGATGGAGGGCGACGGCCCCGCCGTGCCCGCCCCCCAGGAGGCTCTGGCCGCGGGCGGCGAGGACCTCGTGCGCGCGCTCGACGCGCTCCCGGAGGCGTTCCGTATCGCCGTCGTGCTGCGAGACGTGCAGGAGCTCACCTACGAAGAGATCGCGGGCGTGCTCGGGATTCCGATCGGCACCGTGATGTCACGGATCCACCGCGGCCGGGCCCTGCTGCGCGCCGACTTGCGGGGGCGGAAGCCATGAGCTGCAACCCCGAGCGCGTGACGGCGTACGTCGATGGCGCCCTCGACGCGGCCGGCGGCCCGGAGCTGGAGGCGCACCTGGCGGCGTGTCCCGAGTGCCGCGCGCAGGCCGAAGAAGAACGCGCGCTGCGGGCGCAGTTGCGGGCGTTGCCGCCGCCGTCGCCTTCGCCGGGGCTGGAAGCGCGCGTGCGCCGCTCGCTGCAGCCGCGACGTCGGGCGGCCTTCTGGCTGCTGCCGCTCGCGGTCGGGCTCGTGGCGCTGCTGGCCTGGGCCCGGGGAGCGACACCCTTCGTCGCGTGGGAGCTCTCCCGCGACCACGATCACTGCTTCGGCGGGCGGCGGCTGCCCGCGAAGGTCTGGAGCAGCGACCCGGCCTACGTCGCCGAGTGGTTCCAGGGCCAGGGCACCCGCGTGCCCCTGATCCCCGCCGCCGCGGGGGGCCTGGAGCTGGTGGGGGCGCGCTACTGCACGCTCCTGGACCGCCGCGTGGCGCATCTCTACTACTCGAACGACGATCACCACCTCTCGCTCTTCCTCGTGCCCGGTCCCGTCCGTGACCTCTCCCGCGAGCGGCGGCCGCGCGGCAACTTCGTTCGCCTCCTGCGAGTTGGAGGCACGACCGTCGGCCTCGTCAGCGAGGAGGAGGACAGCGTCGAGGCGTTTCGGCGGGCGCTGTCCACGTCGGTCGCGTGGGATTTCGTTCGGGTTGACCGCTCCGCGCCCTAACTGTTACCATGTCGTTCTCACCCGTGGGGCTGTAGCGCAGCTGGGAGCGCGCGTGAATGGCATTCACGAGGTCACGGGTTCGATCCCCGTCAGCTCCACCAACTCCGGCAACAACTCAGCGAAGCGACCCCCGGTCGAAGGGCGTTTCGTGTCTTGTTTGTGTCTTGTTTCGGGCGCCGTCCGTGGGGCGAGTGACTCGCGGCAGGACGCGCTTCACTGTCGGACGCCTGGACCGAGTTCGTCGACCCATTTCGACGGTCCCCCTCGTCATCGGCACCGGGCGCCGGCTCTGATCAAGACCGTCATCCTCGGCGCCTGGCGTACTCGAGCGACTTCTCGCAGCGGGTGGCCTGGAGTTTCATCACTTTTTGCGTTTATGTATTTTAGCTCGCGCACCCGCATGCGCTTTCCTCTTCAATTTGATCTGATTGTAATCAACGGCGGCACGGACGAGATTTCTTAGAGCACGCGCATCAATCTTGTCGCCCTCGAAGAAATCGATTGCTCGCCACGCGTTGCCTTCGAGGCCCGTGTTGAAGAGCTTGTCAGGATCTGGAAGGCTCGCCCCGTGGGAGAAGGTAAGCTTCACCTTGTCCTTGTGGGCGTTGCCGACCGCGACTATTCCGTCGTGAGACCACACTGGGCTTCCCATCCACTTCCATTCC
>QHVJ01000561.1 GCA_003222275.1 Acidobacteriota bacterium
AGGACGGCCGTGATCGCCAGCAGGCTGAAGAGCACGAACGTGCCGAGGTTGGTCTTGCGCCACTCCCCCGCCGAGCCCAGCGCGGCTCCGAGATTGCCCAGCCGCACCGTGTTGAAGAAGAACGGGCGGTCGTCGGTGGGCGGAGAGATGTCGTTCTCGTAGGACGCCCAGACCTGCCCGGGGTCCTCGGCCTCGGCGAGCCGGGTGAAGAGGTTCGGTGGCCGGTCGAAGGGCGTGTAGAGGACCGTGTAGCCGTCGCGGCGCGCCACCGTTTCCACCGCGCTCGCCTCGTCGGGGGTGAATTCGCCTCGCCCGAAGAGGAACGTGGCCGGGGCGCGCGTCGTTCCCGGCTCCGCCGGCCCCCGCACCAGCATCAAGTGCCGGTCGGGATTGCCGATTCCCATCCTTGTCATCGTGGCCCGCGCCAGCGAGAAGAGCCGCAGGAGCTGATCGGGTGGCTCCAGGTACCACCGGGTCATGCTGAGCACGCCGCGGTCGGTGAGGTGACCCAGGTAGTCCGTGAACGCGTCCACGGTGTAGAGGTTGTTTTCGGTGAGAGCGAAGGCCCCCGCGGCGGTGGCGGCCCAAGTGTCGACCATCGTGCCCTGGATCACGTCGTAGCGCTCGCGGGAGGCGCGGACGAAGCTGCGGCCCTCGTCCACGACGAGGCGCACGCCGGCCTGCAGGTAGAGCCGTCCGGAGTAGCTCAGGAACGGCTCGGACAGCATGATGTCGCGGGCGATGATCGGGTTGACCTCGACGCCCGTGACCGGGCGGGCCCCGAAGAGGCGGGCCATGATCACGTCGTTGCCTCCACCCGGCCCGATGATGAGCGCCCGGCTCTCCGGCCGCAGGCGATAGGCGAGGGCCTCGACACGCTCGGCCTGCGCCGCATGGCGCCTGAGGTCGGAGCCGTCGCGGCTGAGGAGGGTGGCCGCGTCGGCGTCGATCATGATGAGGACGGCGTCGTTGTCGAGGCTGCCCCACACCGTGACCCGTGAGAAGGAGTTCCACCGGGAGAAGATGACGTTGCCTTCTTCCACCAGCCCCTTGGCGCGCCGCACGTCGAGCGTCCCCCTCGCCGCGTTGTGGATGGCGATGGCGCCGAGGCCGACGGCCAGCGCGAACAAGCCCACCGGCCACAGCCCGCCGGCGGGTGCCCCGTCGAGCACCAGTGCCGCCACCGCGGCCACGGCCCCGATCATGAGGATCGTGTTCACCGCGCCCAGGTGGTCCATCACGGGGATGAGGAGCAGGCAGCCGGCGGCCGCCCCGCCGAGGTCGAAGAGATAGAGGCGGCTCATCTGCGCCGCGTAGCGGGCGATGGCGATCGTGATCACGCAGCCGGCGAAGAAGAACGCGAGCGCCGCGGCCCCGTAGATCCAGCTCAGACGCGCCAAGGTGGTGGGGCCGGAGTCGAGGGGCGACAGAGGGTTGCCGAGGATCACCACGAGGGCGAGCGGGCAGCAGAGCGCGAACAACGCGGCGGCCAGAGCGGGCGCCCACGGCGCTCGCTCCTCCGCCAGCCGGCGCCCCATCAGGTAGATGAAGACGCCGCTCGCCCCTGAGCCGAGAAGCGCGAGGGAGATCGCGAGGAAGGCGAAGTGGTAATACATCGTGGCCGAGAAGAGCCGGGTCAAAGCGAGCTGGAGCATGAGCACGCACAGGCTCACCAGCCCGACGCCCGAAAAGACTCGGCTTCGGCTCATGACGGGAGGCGCTCCGGCCGGCTTGCGGCTCGCCCACGCGACGGACATACTCGGTGGCGGAGCGAGGTGATTGTGATGGACGACCGCCGCCTCCGCAACCTCGCCGCCACCGGGCTCGTCCTGCTCGGCGCCGTTTGTCTCCCCTCTTCCGGGAAGGGAGAGGCGTCGAGGCAGAGGGTGCGCACGGCCGACGATGCGCTGCCCTCTCCCGAGCGGATCCAGGCCGTGCGGGCGTACATCAAGAAAGCATGGTCGACCCTCGGCCGCTCCAACCGCGACCTGCCCCGGGCCGCCCTCGACCCGAAGATGAAACGGGCGGAGGGCCAGCCTTCCCCCGTGTACCTCTCGCCCCGCGAGGACCGGGAGCGCGTGACCTCCGAGCTGAAGTCGCTCCTCGGCCCTGCGGAGTTCGCCAAGATCGAGCTGCGGACATTGCCGCCCGACCCCAACACCATCACCGATCACGGCCTGCTCTACCTGCCCCGACCGTACGTCGTGCCCGGCGGCCGTTTCAACGAGATGTACGGCTGGGACAGCTACTTCATCCAGGTCGGCCTGTTGCGCGACGGGGAGCTGGAGCGCGCGCGGGACATGGCGGCGAACTTCATCTACGAGATCGACAAGTACGGAACGATCCTCAATGCCAACCGCACCTACTACCTCACGCGCTCGCAGCCCCCGTTCCTGACCGAGATGCTGCTCGGCGTCTACCGGCAGGACCACGACAAGGAGTTCCTCCGCGCGGCCTGGCCCGCGGTCCAGGCCTATTACCGCTTCTGGACGACCCCGCCCCACCTGGTGGAGTCGACCGGGCTGTCGCGCTACTACGACCTCGGCCAGGGCCCCGCCCCGGAAGTGCTCAGCGACGAGCGCGACGCGCAGGGCCGGACACACTACGACCGCGTCCGCGAGTACTACCGCACCCACGCGGTGGACGACTACGACGTCAACCAGTACTACGACCGGGCCACCGATCAGCTCACGCCGCTCTTCTACCGCGGTGACCGCTCGGTGCGGGAGTCCGGCTTCGACCCCTCGAACCGCTACGGCCCGTTCAGCGTCGACATCATCCACTACGCGCCGGTATGCCTGAACTCGCTCCTCTACCG
>QHVJ01000562.1 GCA_003222275.1 Acidobacteriota bacterium
GTGCCACCAGGCGGGTTCCGACGCGAAGCTCACCGACGGCGGCCGGAAGGTGTACGGCGGGGACGGCATCACCCCGGACTACTGCGTCGAGCCGACGGCACCGTCCAAGTTCATGGCCTACCTGCAAGCCCGCCAGGCCTTCATCGGCTTCTCGCGCAGCTACTCGGCCTCGGAGACCTCCGGGGTCGCCGACATCGCGGGCACCGGCCGGCGATCCGGCGTCACCTCCGGCAAGGTCAAGCTGATCAGCAAGGACTTCCAGGTCGACGAGAAGGTCCTCGCCGACTTCAACGCCTACCTCGACTCGCGCAAGCTGAAGCACACCCCCGAGGACCTCGCCGCCAACCACGAAGCCATCTCGCGGCTCATCCTGGAAGAGATCCTGCGGCAGGTCTACGGCGAGGGAGAGGCGCGCCGGCGCACGTTGGCCTGGGATCCCCAGGTCCAGAAGGCGCTGTCGCTCGTCCCCAAGGCCGAGGAGCTCTTGAAGGAGCCCCAGCGATTCATCGCCGAGTACGAGGCGGAAGAGAAGGCGGCCGCTTCCCGGCCCCAGTAGCCGGCTCGCCCCAGCTCGCCGGGGGAAGCGCCTCGCGGATCCGCTCCGCGAGGTCGCGCATCGAATAGGGCTTGGCCAGGAAGCCGCGCACGCCTACTGCGGTCAGACGGCTCCGCGTGCGCCGGTCGGTGAGCGCGGTGATCGCGATCACCGGGATCTCGCGGGTCTCGGGCCGCGACCGGAGCCGGTCCAGCATCTCGGGCCCATCCATGTACGGCATGATCACGTCCGTCAAGATGATGTCCGGCGCGCGGTCGATGGCGAGGCGAAGCCCTTCCGTGCCGTCGCGGGCCGCCACGACGTCGTAACCGAGCGACGATACCTGATCGACGAGGAGGGCCAGCAGGTCCGGCTCGTCGTCCACGACCAGGATTAGGGCCAAGAGACCCCGCTTCCGAGGGAGCGGCGGAGTATACATCTTTGTCGGTGTCGAGGTCGCGTGCTATTCTCGCGCCCTCGCCGGGGTCTGGGGGGCGGAGCCCCCCAGCTTGATGTGAGGGCGGGATTCATTCCCGCGCGAGGGAAGAGGGTCAAATGTTCACGCGGATCGGCCGTTTCTTCAAGGCCATCTTCAATGCCGTCCTGGGCGAGGCGGAGGCCCAGATGCCCGTCTCCATGCTCGAGCAGTCGGTCCGGGAGATGCTCGACAACCTGCGCGTCCTCCGCGAGGCCACCGCCACCACCATCGCCTTCGAGACCAAGGGCAAGCGCGACCTCGACGCCCAGAACGCGAGGGTCAAGAATCTGGACGCGCAGGCCGAGGAGGCGCTGCGCCAGGGCAACGAGAAGCTGGCCCGGCGCGCCCTCCAGCTCCAGGTCGAGGCCAAGGCGACCCGGGAGCGCTCCGAGCAGGTCTACAAGGCGGCCAAGCTGCGGGCCGACAACGCGCGCACCAAGCTCAAGGTGGAGCAGGAGCGTGTGGAAGGCAAGATCCGCCAGCTCGGCGAGCTGAAGGCGATCAACGCGATGAACCAGGCCCAGCGGAAGATGCAGGAGATCACCGACGAGTACAACATCGACGGCGCGGTGTCGGTATTCGACAAGACCGCCGGGTCCATCCAGGAGCAGGCCGACAAGATCACGGCCATGGACACGATCGCCGTCTCCGAGGGCGACGAGCTGGATCGGCAGCTCTCCGCGATCAGCAAGAAGTCCGAGGTGGACTCCGCCCTCGAGGCGCTGAAGGCCCGGCTGGGCGAGGCTCCCGCCACGGGTTCGGCCACTCCCGCCAAGGCCAAGGAGAAGATCAGCTCCGCCTTCGACGACAAATAGCCGACAACAAGTAGCCGAGGGCCAACAGCCAAGGCTGCGAGCGGAGCGGGATTCACTCCCGCGGAGCGAGCGGGGGTTTCAAGGGGGTGCGCGGCTAGCACCCCCTTGCTCAATGAGGAGCGGAGCGGGATTCACTCCCGCGGAGCGAGCGGGGTTGCTGCGCGCCTCCACTGCGTGGAGCCGCGCCAGCGCGACCTCGCTTACGCTCGGTCGTCAACGGGGTGCGCCGCTAGCATCCCCTTGCTCAATAAGAAGCGTCTCTATGTCGGCGAGGATGGACTGCGGGTACAGGAACGTCGAGGTGT
>QHVJ01000563.1 GCA_003222275.1 Acidobacteriota bacterium
GAGGGTGAAGAAGAACCCGACGGCCGAGCTGGTGGACTTGCGGAACGGCTCGCCCATGTTCGGGTAGATGAGCGTCTCGCCGTAGATGAGCGGGCTGTCCGACTCCGCTTCCGCCGGCGTGACCTTCTCCGCGCGGCCGACGAGGACGACGCTGCTCAACCGCGGCCGTCCGTCCTGGCTGGCTGGCACCTCCAGGGCCGCGGTGGTGACGCTGCCCTTCTGGGATTGCGCGTCGTAGGCCACCGCCTCCACCGTGTAACGGCCGGGCGGCAGGTCCGCCAGCCGGTAGAACAGGACGTCGCCGCGCCGCGCGGCCTCGAGCTTGTCGGCGGCGGCGCTCAGCGCATAGTGCTGGCTCAGCCGGTCCACCTCGTGGCCGGCCTCGTTCTTGAGCCGCACCACCACCGCGAGGTCCGCGAAGTGCATCTTCTTGCCGCTCTGGTCCTGCTTGTCGAGCTGGTAGGTGACCGCGCTGCCCGGCACCCGGACGAGCACGGGTACGAGGCCGGGCTTCTTCGCCGTCGGAAAGCTCAAGGCCACCGTCTCGAGCGGGAACGCGTGCGGCCGAGTGCCCGCATCGAGCTGGGCGAGGGCGGGCGCCTCGTAGGACCGCAGCGGTGCCGATTCGACCGCCCGCACCGCGAAGTAACCCTGCCGGGTCTGGACCTGCAGGCCCGGCCGGCTCAGCTTCACGGAGATCGTCCGGAACTTGCCGTCGTAGCTCTCGTTGGAAGGCGAGTAGGCGAGGAGATAGTGAAACCGCATGTCCTCCTCGATCCGATGGAACGCCGAGGCGGCGTCGTTGGTGTCGTGGATCAGGAAGCCGCCGGTCTCGTTCGCGAGCTGCCCCAGGGGGCCCTCGGGGTTCAGGCGGAGGAGGGCCTCGTTACGCTCGAGCGCGCGGCTCATGATGCCGTCGCTGGCGTCGTCCCTGCCCGTTTCGGTCTGGCGTATCCGCCGCTGCGCGGCCTGCATCATCTCCTTGCGGGTCTCGTCGTTCATGCCGTGGGCGCGCAGGCCGCCGGCGTCCATCGCGTAGACGCTCACGTTGGCGCGGTTGGCGCTGTGGATGACCGACCGGAACTGTGCCTGCACGTTGGACGAGATCGCGAGGCCTTCGGAGAAGAAGACGACGGTCTTTCGTCCGGGCAGGTTCTTCAGGCCGCTGACCACCGCCATCAAGCCGTTCGTCGACGCGTAGCCCTGCTGATCGCGCTCGAGGGCCTCGAAGTTACGCAACATGCCCACCTGGATCTGGCCGACGGCCTGGGCCAGCGCGCCGGCGGCGGCGGCGGCGCCGATGCTCGCACCCGAAGAACCGGCCCCTGGACCCGACGGCGCCGCGCCTGAGGCCCCGTCCGCGGTCGCCTGGGCGGCAGTCACCGTGTCCACGAGGTCGCGTGTCCGTTCGCGGTCGCCGCTGAAGGCGGTGTTGGCCTGCGACGCCGCGCGCTCGAGACCCGCGCGGATCAAGCTGGCCTCGGTGGTGAAGGGCTGGATCGTCCGCAGCGCGAGGTCGATCGCGAAGACGCCGACGATGTCGCCCTCGACGTGCCCCTTGTCCAGATACGCCATGGCCGCCTTGTGGGCGGTGTTGCGGGCGTCGGCGGACAGCCGGTCGAAGACGAACGCGATCAACTGGGCCCGGGTCTCGGGCGAGGGCTCGGGCCCGGGCGCGCGGGCAGCGACGGGCGCGGCCGGTGCGGGGGCCACGGGCTTCGGAGCCGTGGCCGCCAGGCGCTCGAGAGGACGTCCGAAGACCTGGAACGACTCCACGCGCTGTTTGACGCCGTCCTCGAACACCTCGAAGTCGGACGCCTGCAGGTCGCGCACGGCGTTGCCCTTCTTGTCACGGACGACCACGTCGAGCGTGACCGCGGAGGTGCCGACGCCGAAGGTGGGAATCTCCGGCGCAGGCGGTGCCGGCGGGGCCTGGGGGCCCGCGCCTCCGAGTGTGGGACCCAAAGCGAGCGAATGGACGAGCAGAAAGACAGCAAGGCAATTAGGGCTCATGACACGACGATTATAGCGCCGGGGGAGAGGGCCGACGGGGAAGGACGGGGAGGGCCGGAGCCCTCCCCGTCGAAGGAACGCCTAGAAGTAGAGTTTCAGGGCGAACTCGACCACACGGTGGCCGCGCTTCAGGATGATCTTGCCGAAGTTCGCCTTGGTGTTGTCGCTGAGCGTGTATCCCTTGGTCGGGTCGCAGACGTTGTCGGCGGTCCCGCCCGCGCCGTTCGGCACGCCATTCACCCTCACGTTGCAGACGGTCTGGAGCGTCAGGTCCACGTCGCCCCCCTCGTTCACGCCCGGGACGGCCTGGTTGAGGATGTTGAAGAGTCCGACCCGGAACTGCAACTTCCGGCTGCTCTTCTCGCCCATCGCGAAGTTCTTGAAGAGCGTGATGTCGTGGTTCATGCGCGTGGGCATGCGGATGTAGTACGGGGTCGTGAGGTTCCCCGTGTTGGGGAACGTCGGGATGGAGATGCAGCTCACGTTGAGGATCTTGTCGCCGACCTTGTTGCCGCTGACGCCCTTCCGCGGGTCGCAGGTGAACACAGGCATGATCGTGCTCGCGCCACCCACGACGTTCTGGATCCGGTAGCCGATGTGGTCGGGCGTGCCGTACCAGGCGTTCTCGGCGCTGTCGCTGTTGATGTCGCCGCTGAAGCCGAGCGAGAACGGGACGCCGCTGGCGAAGGTGGAGATACGTGAGATTTGCCAGCTGTTCAGGACTCCGCCGAGGACCGCGTCCGGGATCGCGTAGTTGTAGGAGAGGTTCAGGATGTGCGTGCGGTCGTAGCGCAGTGTCCCGTAGGAGCGCTGGCGCGGTTGGTAGGGGTCCATGTCGTCGTATTCGCCGTTCGGGAAGATGCTCCCCAGGGCCTTGCTGAACGTGTAGGCGATGAAGTACTGGAACCGGCGGCCGGTCTGCCGGCTCAGCGTCGCCTGCAGCGAGTGGTAGTTCGAAACCGCGTTGTATTCCCACCAGCGGACGTTGCCGAGCGCGGGGAACGGCCTCAGGGTATTGATGGCGTCGCTCGACAAGGCCGCCCGCTGGACCGGGTCCGACAGATTAGCGTTGCCCAGCGTTCCCGTCAGCAGCCTTCCTTCCGGGACGATGTTGAACTGGCGCCGGTTCAACAGGTGCCGGCCGAACGTGCCGACGTAACCTACCTCCAGGACGTTCTGCCACGGCAGGCGCCGCGCCAGCGACAGGCTGGTGTTGGCGGTCCGCGGGTAATCGATCGAGTTCGGGTTGATCGAGTCGACGTTGCTCCTGCCCAGCCGAGCGACGGGGTTGACCAGGCGAACGGTGTTGTAGGTGAGGCCCACCGGCCCCAGGTCCGCGCCCGCGTAGGCGTCGATGCTCGTCGCGTACCCGTTGGGCGGGATGCGGATGACGTCGTACTCGGCGTTGCCCATCGGCCGATTGTAGAAGAGCCCGGCCCCGCCGCGCAGAACCGTGTCGCCGGTCCCGCTGATGTCCCAGGCGAAGTTGACGCGCGGCATGACGAAGAGCGGCCGATTGCTTACGAGCCCCTTTGGCACCTGGCCCAGGGCCGCGTAGGCGACGCCGTTGACGTACTTCTTGTCGGCGTCCAGGAAGGTGCCCGCGTTCGGGTTGTACCGCTCGGGGATGAAGACCGCACCCAGACCGCGCGATTCCTCGTTGTTGGTCCACTTGCTGAGCCGCACGCCGTACTCGAGCGTGAAGTTCTTCTTGATCTTCCACGCGTCCTGGAGGTAGCCGTCGAGGCTCCAAGCGACGAAGTTGCCCGGGTTCAGAGCGGTTCCGGAGTCGACCTGGGCGGGCCGGCCGACAAGCAGGTCGCCGAAGTCGTTTCCGGTCGTGCCCGGGATCCAGCCCGAGCCCAGCGTGATCGCGGTGTTCGCGCCGTTCTGGAAGTTCTGGAACTTGTTCCCCTTCTCGACGCTGAACCCGACCTTCACCGCGTGGGTGTTCAGGACCTTCGTGAAGTTGTCGGCGAACTGCAGGCTCGAGTTGTAGGCGAAGATGTTGTGCTGGTCCGAGGGGTCCCACAGGTTCCCGAGGCCCTGCCCCCACGAGTAGATCTGGATCGGGGCGAAGGGCGACTGCGGGCCGTAGAAGCCCTGGTAGTTGTTGATGCCGAGGCCGGCCAGCGAGATCTTGCTCTCGTCGGCGTGGATGTTGTCGAGCTTCAGCTTGCTGAAGCTGAAGATGAACTCGTTGGTGACGGTGGGCGAGAGCACGCTCGTCAGGTTGACCGAGGCCGACCGCCCTAGCTGCGGATTGTTCACGGTGGTGGGCAGCTCGTAGTCCGACGAGTTCCACCACAGGCCGCGGGCCTGGTTCACCTGCCCGTCGTCCTGCGCCAGCCGCAGGTACGCCCGCGTGCTGTCGGAGAAGGCGTAGTCGATGCGCGCCGTGACCTGGGTGGTGTTCTGTTTCTGCAGCGCGTTGAACACGTAGTTGTAGCGGTTATTGGGGTCGACGTAGTTGGGCAG
>QHVJ01000560.1 GCA_003222275.1 Acidobacteriota bacterium
GCGGCGAGCGCAGCGGCGCGCATCTCGGCCCAGCGCGCGCTCATCGGGATGAGGAGCAGGTCGGTCTTCATGCGGTCGTGGCGCCCGAGAGTATCATTCGCACATGGACGCGAGAATCTTCGTGGGCACCGGGGGCGGGCTGTGGACACTGGAAGGGGAGACCTCGAGGCCGGTGGAGGCGCTCGCCGGGCGATCGGTGACGGCCCTCGCCCTCGGCCCCACGTCGGTCTGGGCCGTCGTGGATGGCTCGGCGCTGCTGGAGCTGCGCGACGGCGCCTGGACGACGCGCGCGTCGATCGACGGCCCGCCGGCGACGTGCGTCGCGCCGGCGCGTGACGGCGTCCTCGTCGGCACCGAGCAGGCCCGTCTCTTCCGGCTGACCGGGACCGGGCTGGCGCCCAGCCCGTCGTTCGAGACCGTCGAGGGCCGCGACGCCTGGTACACGCCGTGGGGCGATCCCGCCGACGTGCGGTCGATCGCCGTCGCGCTCGACGGCGCCATCCACGTCAACGTCCACGTCGGCGGCGTCGCGCGCTCGCGCGACGGCGGGGCGTCGTGGGCGCCGACGGTCGACATCGAGAGCGACGTCCATCAGGTGCTCGCCCATCCCACGCGCCCGGAGGTCGTGCTGCTCGCGGCCGCCGAGGGCTTCGGGCTCAGTCGGGACGGCGGCGACTCGTGGACGTTCGCCACCGCGGGCCTGCACGCGCACTACCTGCGTGCGGTGACGGTGGCCGGCGACCAGGCGCTCGTGTCGGCCTCGACGGGGTTCCGCGGACGGCGCTCGGCGATCTATCGCACGCCGCTCGACGGCGAGACGCGCTTCGAGCGGTGTCGCGCCGGCCTGCCGGCGTGGTTCGACGACAACGTCGACACCGCGTGCCTGGCCGCGGCCGGCCCGCTCGTCGTCTTCGGCACCGGTGACGGACGCGTGTACCGGTCGCTCGATGCGGGCGCGCGCTGGGCGCTCGCCCTCAAAGGGTTGCCGCCCGTCGGCTGCGTCGCCGTCGGCTGACCCTCGTCAGCCCAGCACGCCCTGGGCGCGCAGCTTCGCGACCTCGTCGGCCGACAGGCCGAGCACCTCCGCCAGCACGGCGGCGGTGTGCTCGCCGGCCAGCGGCGGCGGCGTCGTCGGCGCCTCCGAGGCCGACAGGTGGACCGGGCAGCCCGGAAGGCGGAAGCGGCCGCGCGTCGCGTGCTCGATCGTGTGAATCTGGCCGCGTGCGCTGAGATGCGGGTCGTCGAGCACCTCGCCGGTGTCCAGCACGGCGCCGCACGGCACGCCGGCCTTGCCCAGCGTCGCCATCACCTCGTGCTTCGTGCGCGCGCGCGTCCACCCCGCGATGATCTCGTTGAGCGCGTCGCGGTGCTCCCAGCGCGTCTTCGCGTCCTTGCAGCGCGCGTCCGCGAGCAGGTCCTCGCGACCGATCGCCGTCGCGAAGTCGCGCCACATGTCCTGGTTCATCGTCTGCACGTAGATGTAGGCGTAGTCGTTGGTTCCGCCCGGCGCGCAGGGATACGCGCCGCCCGGCACGCCGCCGATCAGCGCGTTGCCCCGGCGCTCGCTCGGCTTGCCGTCGCGGTAGTGATCGACGAAGCGGCCGCGCAGGAAGTTGGCGACCACCTCCTGCATGGCCACCTCGACGAGCTGGCCCTGGCCCGTGCGCTGGCGCTGGATGTAGGCGGCCATGATGGCGGCCGCCGTGTGGACGCCGGTGCCGGTGTCGCCGATGGCCGCGCCGCAGCGCACGGGCTCGCGGTCGTCGAACCCGGTCACGCTCATCACGCCGCCCGTGGCCTGGGCGATCATGTCGAAGCTCTTGTACTCGTGGTACGGACCGGAGAGCCCGAAGCCCTTGATGCGCGCGACGATGATGCGCGGGTTCGTCGCGCGCAGCCGGTCGTAGTCGAGGCCCAGCCGCTCCATCAGCCCGGGCGCGAAATTCTCCACCACGACGTCGGCGCGCTCGACCATCCTCAGGAACAGCGCGCGGCCCGCGGGGTTCTTGAGGTCGATGGTCACGCTGCGCTTGTTGGCGTTGAAGACGAGGAAGAACATCGCGTCGAGGCCGGGCACCTCGGGCCGGTTGCGCCGCGACTGCTCGCCGCCCGGCGGCTCGATCTTGAGGACGTCGGCCCCGAGCCAGCCGAGGAACTGCGTGCAGGTGGTGCCCGCTTCGAACTGCGTGAGGTCGAGGATCCGCATGCCGGTCAGCGCGCGTTCGGCCATCGCTCAGTCTCCTCTCGGAACAACCGGCAGTATACTGCGCCCGAATCCCGGAGACCGGATGATCCGCCCGGCCTGGGTGCGCTCCTGCGCTACCCGTCCCCGGTGCCGCAGGCGGTGCGCTGAGCGTCGCGATCGACACTCGCCGGGCGGCGCCAGATTCGTCATATACTCCGCCACGTGAAATTCGGCGTCTTCGACCACATCGAGCCGGTGCCCGGCCTGCGTCTCGACCAGATCTATCGTGAGCGGCTGCTCCAGATCGAGCGCCTCGACGCCGCGGGGTTCTACGCCTATCACCTGGCGGAGCATCACACGCCCGCGATCCACAGCCTGGCGCCCTCCCAGAACGTCTTCCTGGGCGCCGTCGCCCAGCGCACGCGACGCCTGCGATTCGGTCCGTGCGTCTACGTCTTGCCGCTGCATCATCCGCTGCGCCTGATCGAAGAGATCAGCATGCTCGACCACCTGAGCGACGGGCGTCTGGAGATCGGCGTGGGGCGCGGGGGCGTCATGGAGGCCTACTTCT
>QHVJ01000101.1 GCA_003222275.1 Acidobacteriota bacterium
AGCGCCGGCGACTACGTGAAGGCCCTGCGCATCCGCACGCTCTGCCAGAAGGCCATGGCCGACGTCTTCTCGGACCTCGACCTGCTCGTGTCTCCCGCCGAGATGATGACCGCTCCTCCCGCCGACGAGAGCCTGGAGGGCGTGGAGTGGTCGGACCCCGTCGGCGGGATGTCCACGCTTTGCGGGTTGCCGGCCATCTCCGTGCCGTGTGGATTCGGCCGCGGCGCCCTGCCCGTGGGCCTCACGATCGTGGCCGGGGCCTTCGAGGAAGGGAAGCTGCTGGCGCTGGCAAAGCTCTACCAGAGCGTGACCGGCTGGCACCGCCGGCGCCCGCCCATCGCCTGAGCGGGCTTCATTCGTTCAGCAGCGATTCGATCCGCGGGTCCGGAACGAGCCACATCAGCGCCACGAAGACGTAGATGCCGTCCGCGATCCACTGATTGACGAACGCCAGCAGGATTGCGAAGACGTAGAGGCCCATCGAAAGCTTGCCCTTGGCGTCGCTCCCGACCGCGGCCGCGAGCTTCGAGCCTGGGCCCTGCGCGCCGACGAGGACCGTTTGCAAGACGGTGTAGGCGACGCCGGAAAGGAGCAGCACGCCTCCGTACACCGCCGTCGGCAGAGGCGCGAAGTGGTTCTCTCCCATCCAGCCGGTGACGAACGGTACCAGGGACAGCCAGAAGAGCAGGTGCAGGTTCGCCCAGAGGACCTTGCCGTTGATCCGCTCGGCGGCGTGCAGCATGTGGTGGTGGTTGTTCCAGTAGATGCCGAGGTACACGAAGCTCAGCACGTACGTCAGGAGCACCGGGGTCAGGGGGCGCAGCGCGTCCCAGCCCGCGCCGTGCGGGACCCTCAGCTCGAGGACCATGATCGTGATCAGGATGGCGATGACGCCGTCGCTGAACGCCTCGAGACGCCCCTTGCCCATGGTCTTCTCCTCGACGATGCCGGAGCCAGATTCTACGGGCGGATCTCGGTCATAATCACGAGCCGCGGCGGATGCAGAGGGAAGCGGAACCCGGAACGGCCGTAACCCACGACCACGGGTTGGGCCAGACTCCCGAAGGGCGGATTCGGGCGGCCCTGATCCTCACCCTGCTGACGATGGGCGCCTCCATCGCCGGCGGAATCTTCGCCCACAGCCTCGCGCTCCTCTCCGACGCTGGCCACATGCTGGCCGACGCGGGCGCCCTCGCCCTCGCCCTCGTCGCGCAGCGGGTCGCGAGCCGGCCGCGCACCCATCGCCGCACCTACGGCTCGCGGCGGGCGGAGACGCTGGCCGCGTTCACCAACGCGATCTTCCTCGGCGTCGTCTCGGTGTGGGTGATCGCGGAGGCGCTGGAGCGCTGGCGGGAGCCGCCCGACATCAAGGGGGGCTGGATGCTGGCGGTGGCGGCGGGGGGGCTCGTCGTGAACCTCGTCGCGGCGCGGCTGCTCGCCCGCGGCGGCGTGCACAACGAGAACACGCGGGCCGCCCTCGCGCACGTGCTGTCGGACGCCGCGGGCTCGGTGGCGGCGATGATCGCCGCCGTGCTCGTCCTCGGCTGGGGCTGGCGGCGCGCCGACCCGCTCATCTCGGTGGGGCTGGCCGTGCTGATCTTCTGGAGCGCGTGGCGGCTCGTGACCCGCACGCTGGACGTGCTCATGGAAGGGACGCCCGCCGGGCTCGTGGCGGGGGAGCTCGAGAGTACCATTCGCGAGACGCCGGGGGTGGCCGCCCTCCACGACCTGCACGCGTGGACGATCTCCGAGGGCTTCGAGGCCGTCACCGTCCATGTGGTCCTGGACGGCACCCGGCACGGCACCGAGGTCGCCCGCGACGTGAGCGACCGCATCCACGATCGTCACGGCATCGAGCACGTGACCGTGCAGCCGGAGGCGGCGCCGGCGCCGGTGTCCTTCCAGCCCCTGGCGGGCCTGAAGGGCAAGCGGCGGTAGGCGGCGGCGTTCTCTTCAGAACCTCACCGTCAGCCCGGTAAACACGTTGACCTTCTCGTCCTGATCGCCGTAGAGATCCTTTACGATCGGCACCTGGACGCCGAGCCGGAGGAACAGCGTGCGGTCGAGCTTTACCACGATGCGCGGGGCCAGATACAGCATCGAGCCGCCCGTGTTGGGATCGGCCTCCCCGGGCGTGGGGTCGTCCTTCGCCGCGTACCGGAAGTTCGTCTCCAGGATCGCGTCCACCCGCGCGCCGATCCGCCGCTCGTACCCGAGGTTGGCGAGGATGGCGTTGCCGTAGTGATAGCCGGCGTCGTTGCGGCCGTTGAAGCGGCCGATCGCCGAGCCGAAGATCGACCCCGGATGAGCGTCGCCGACCATGTGCGAGAACGACAGCCCGGGCTCGATCCCCATCGCGCCCGTCCCCGGCTGCAGGTGCTCCTCCGCCCTCACCCCGTCCCGCTGCGCGTCGTGCCGACCCCAGCCGGGGCGCAGGCCGATGCTGGCCGAGAGCCAGGTGCCGGGATGGGGGGCGCTGAGTCGATAGTGCGCGACAAGCTCGGGGTCGGACATTCCCGACCGCGATCCATGATCGGACGACGTCGTGATGGTGCGGTCGGCGAAGGGAAGCCGCCCCACGAGCGTCAGCCGGTCGCCGAAGGTGCGGCTGGCCGACAGAGTCACCCGGTTCTCGACTTCCCTCTCCCGCGTCCCGGGATCCTCCTCGGCGACCTGGTCCTTGGCGTAGCGGTCCGCACTGAGGCCGAGGTGCCAGGTACGCGGCACGAAAAGCTGTGAGCCCATGAGGGCGAACGCAGGATCACCGCATTGGCACAGAGAGCACGGCAGGGCGGCGCGGGGCACGACTGCCGCCGTTACGACCGACAAGACGAGGCAAAGCCTTCTCATGATCTTCTCCTCGGACCAAAGACCGGAAGCATGCAGCGCCTCGCCCCCGAAGACGAGGCCCTGCCATCAGGTCAAGCGGCGCGGGGAGAGCGGGGCGGGGGCAGGTCGAGCCGGGAGAAGCCCGTGAGGAGACTGGTCGCCGAACGGCCCGCGAGGGCTTGCCGGTGCCCGGTCGGCGCCGTCGTGGCCGAGGCGGGCAGCAGCGCGATGATCACGGGCAGCTGCACTTCCTGCTCCGGATGGTGGCACTGCAAGTGGGCCGAGGGTTCCGGCGGAGCGTCGTGGCAGTGGGCGCGCGCGGGGGCGGGCCTCTTCGCCGCGCGGCAGCAAGCGCCTTCCGTGCATGCGCAGGGATCCGGTCTCGCCGGCGCGAAGGCGGCGAGGCCCTGCGCCCAGAAGGCCAGCATGACGAGGGTGCTATGGATACGGGGACGCACGGCGACCTCGTCAAGGATATACTGAAGAGGATGGGCCTTGCGCGCGTCATCCGTCGGCGCCACCGGGGGGGAATCCTCTGGCTTCTGGCGGTCTACGCGTTGCTGCTCGCCGTCAATCCCATCCTGCACGACGACCTCGCGTGCCACCTGAAATCGCCCACCCACTGCAGCGCGTGCACGGCGAGCCCGTCGGCATCGCGCGTCGAGGTCGTGGGCACGACTTTGCCGGTCCCGGTCGAGGCGGGTCGGGTCGAGACGTCGGATCAAGCCTCCCAGGCGCTCGCGCCCCTACTCGCACTCGCCGGCCGATCTCCGCCCATATAAGTCCTCTCCACACGCCCGCCCGTGCGCGGGCGCGATCTCCCTGGAACCGGTCCATCTCTAGAGAAGGGGGTCTTTATGCGGTCTCGTGACGTCCAAATCGCCGTGCTCGCCGTCTCTCTGGCCGTCTCGCCTGTGTTGCGGGCCCAGTCGAGCGCTCCCGCTCCGTCGCCCGTCCCGGATGCCCAGAACCCACCGCCGCCCGAGCCGTCGCCGTCGCCCGAGCCGCCCGCCGCTCCCCCCCCGACCGAGGTGCCGCCGGGAGCCGCGGGCGCGGGCGGGCCCTCGGGCCCGCTGCCCGTGTACGGGCCGGCGTCGTCGAAGGTGTTCAACCCCGACATGGCGGTGATCGGCGACTTCCTGGGCGCGATCGGGAAGAACGACAGCGATCGGGCCACGCCCGCCCTCGAGATGCACGAGACGGAGGCCTCGTTCCAGGCGATCGTGGACCCTTACGCCCGGGCCGATTTCTTCCTCGTCTTCGCTCCGGACGAGGTGGGAGTCGAAGAAGGCTTCATCACCTTCACGTCGCTGCCCGCCAATTTCTTGGTCAAGGTGGGCAAGATGCGCGGGTCGTTCGGCAAGGTCAACCAGATGCACAACCATGTCATGCCGTGGACCGACCGCCCCCTGGTCACCCAGAACCTGGTGGGCGGGGAGGAAGGAATCTCGGACGCCGGCGTCTCGGTGAGCCGGCTGTTCCCCAACGAGGTGCTCTTCCTCGAGGCGACGGCGGAGGTGTACCGCGGAGAATCGCCGGAGCTGTTCCGGGCGCCCACCCGAGGTGATTTGACCTACGTCGGGCGGCTGCGCGGCTACCGCGACCTCACCGAGTCCACCAACCTGGACTTCGGCGGGTCCTTCGCCCAGGGCCACAACGACGTGGGTCCGCCCTTCAAGACGCGCCTCTGGGGCGCCGACCTCGCGTTCCGCTACCGCCCGCTGCGCCGGGCGATCTACCGCCGTCTCATCCTCCGCACGGAGCTGGTGTGGAGCCGCAAGGAGCTGGAGGCCGGTCCGGTCAAGGCGTTCGGCGCCTACGTTTCGGGCGAGTACCAGTTCGCCCAGCGGTGGTTCGCCGGGGTCCGCCTCGATCGCTCCGACCGTGCCGACGATGCCTCCCTCCAGGACAAGGGCGTTTCGGCCCTCCTCACCTATTGGCCGAGCGAGTTCAGCCAGATCCGCGGCCAGTACCGCTACACGAAATACGCGGAAGACATCAAGGCCAACGAGCTGCTGTTCCAGGTCCAGTTTTCCATCGGCGCCCACGGCGCCCACACCTTCTAGGAGACACCGTCATGAGAACCCGTTCCGCCGTTCTCGCGCTGGGCGCGCTGCTCGCCGCTTCCTTCCCCGCCACCGCGCGCGCCGCGGGGCCGCTCAACGTCGTGACGACCACGGAGGACCTGGCCGCGATCGCCCGGGAAGTTGGAGGCGAGAAGATCAAGGCGGAGTCGCTCTCCCGCGGCTACCAGGATCCCCACTTCGTGGAGGCCAAGCCGAGCTTCGTCCTCAAGCTCAACAAAGCCGACCTGCTCATCGCCGTGGGTCGGGAGCTCGAGATCGGGTGGCTGCCTCCACTCATCACGCAGAGCCGCAACGCCCGCATCCAGCCCGGGGGCGATCGCTACCTCGACGCGTCGCTTACCGCCCGTATCCTGGAGATCCCGACCGGCCAGATCACCCGCGCCATGGGCGACGTGCACCCGGCGGGCAACCCCCACTACTGGCTCGACCCGGAGAACGGCAAGCGCATCGCCAAGGCCATCGAGGGCAAGCTCGCCGCCATCACCCCCGGCGACGCCGCCTACTTTGCGCAGCACGAGGAGGACTTCGAGAAGCGCGTCTCCGACGGCGAGAAGCGCTGGCTGGCGATCATGGCGCCCTACAAGGGCACGAAGGTCGTGACCTATCACCGCTCGTGGCCGAACTTCGCCGAGCGCTTCGGCCTCGACGTCATCGGCTACGTCGAGCCGAAGCCGGGCATCCCGCCCTCTCCCTCCCACACGCTGGAAGTGATCCAGGCGATGAAGCGGCAGAACGTGAAGATCATCCTCGTCGAGCCTTACTTCGACACCAAGACACCCAACTCGATCGCGCGCGAGACGGGCGCCAAGGTGCTGGTGATGCCGCCATCGGTCGGAGGGGAGAAGGAGATCACCGACTACATCAAGCTCTTCGACTACGACATCAAGCTCCTGGTGGACGCGATCAAGGAAACCGGGGCAAAGTAGGGAGATGGACCTCGAGATCCTCAAGTTCCTGGCCGCGCCCTTCGCGGCCAGCCTGATCCTCACCGGCATCCATTCCTACCTCGGCGTGCACGTCGTGGAGCGAGGTGTGATCTTCGTCGACCTCTCCCTGGCCCAGATCGCCGCCCTGGGGGCGAGCATCGCGATCCTCCTCCCCTTCACTGGCGGCGACCCCCACGGCCCCAACGTCTACTGGATCAGCCTGTTCTTCACGTTCATCGGGGCGGCCGTGTTCTCCACGATCCGCGTGCGGCGCGCGCGCATCCCGCAGGAGGCCATCATCGGGATCTGCTACGCGGTGGCCTCCGCGGCCTCCATTCTGGCGATGAGCAAGGCCACGTCCGAGAGCGAGCACCTCAAGGAAATGCTGGTCGGCAACATCCTGGCCGTGTCGTGGGAGGAGGTCTTCCACACCGCGTGGCTGTACGGCATCATCGGCGTGTTCCACTACGTCTTCCGCAAGAAGTTCCTGGCCATCTCCATGGACCACGCGGCGGCGGAGGCGTCCGGCATGTCGGTGCGGTTCTGGGACTTCCTCTTCTATGCGTCCTTCGGGTTCGTGGTGACCTCGTCGGTGTCGATCGCGGGCGTGCTGCTGGTCTTCTGCTACCTGATCGTCCCCTCGGTGGCGGCGATGCTCTACGCCGACCGCATCGGGCCGCGGCTCGCCATCGGCTGGAGCATGGGCACGATCGTGTCCGCCCTCGGCATCTACCTGTCCGTCAAGCTGGACCTGCCGACGGGGGCCACGATGGTGTGCACGTTCGGTCTCGTCCTCATCGTCATGGCCGCGGTGCGCCCGCTGTTGTTCCGCGGGGCGCGGGCGGAAGCACCCGTGCCCACGCCCGTCGCCGTCGGCGAGCGCCGGTAGATTGGCCGTCCTGGGCCTAGTCGGTCACGCGGGTCACTGCGAACACGAAGGCGGCGCCGAGGCAGGTCAGCGCGATCGTGAGCGCCGAGGACCGATGCGAATGAGCCTCGGGCAGGATGTCGGCCGCGCCGATGTAGAGCAGGAACCCCGCGAAGAAGCCGAGGTAGAGGGGCAGGAGCGGCGGCGGCAGCTGCACGGCCAGGGTGGACGCGGCGCCCGCGAGGGGAGCGAACGCGTCGAGGGCGAGCATGGCCAGGGCGCGCCGGTGCGTGTTCTGGTGGGCGAGCATCAGGCCCACGGTGTTGAGGCCGTCCGCGAAGTCGTGGGCGATCACGGCCGTCGCCACCACCAGGCCGACGCGGTCCGAGACCTGGAAGCCGAGGCCGATGCCGACGCCGTCCACGAAGCTGTGCCCGACGAGGGCGAGCGCGGAGAGCAGGCCGACGTCGGGATGGTGGTGGTCCGCGTAGCTCAGCTCCTGGCCCCGGTGGATCAGGAGCAGCTTCTCCACCGCGTGGAAGAGCAGGAAGCCCACCACCAGGGCGACCATCGGGTGCGACGGCTCCACGTCGTACTCGGTCGCGAGCCGGAAGATCTCGGGCAGCAGGTCGAAGCCCACCACGCCCACCACCACTCCCGCCGTGAAGCCGAGGATCAGGTGGAGGTACTGGCGATAGCGCATCGCGAACAGGCCGCCGGCGGCGGTGGACGCGAACGCCGCGGCGGCCAGGAGCAGGGGATGCACTACGAGCCCTCGATCATGCGCGCGACGTGCTCCGCGATCGCGGGGGACGAGGTGAGGCCGGGGGAATCGATGCCGATCAGGTTCACGAGGCCGGGGTGGCCGCGGGCCGACTCGTCGGCGATCACGAAGTCGCGGAAGCCTTCGCCCGGCCCTTGCAGCTTGGCCCGGATGCCGCTGATGTCGGGGGAGAGGTCGTCGTCCTGGATGGCGGGGACCAGTTGCCGCACGGCGGCTCCGAACGTGGGGCGCTTGGCCTCGTCCACCGCGTAGTCCTGCCGGCGGTCGGGCAGGTACTCCGCGTCGGGGCCGAAGCGGAGCCGGCCCTCGAGCCCGATGACGGCGTGCACGCCCAGGCTGACGTGCCCGGGCACCGGGTAGACCAGGCGCGAGACGAGGCGCGAACGCGCGGCGGAGACCGCGAAGTAGCTTCCCTTGCAGTAGTGCTGCCGGTAGCCCGCCTCGTCCACGTCGACTCCGGCCAGGGCCGCCACCGTGTCGGCGTCCAGGCCGGCGGCATTCACCACCCGCTCGGCGGTGACGCTATCGGCCTCCCCACCCGAGCGCAGGGTGAGCTGCCACTCGCCATCGTTGCGGGCGAGTTCCACCAGCTCGGCCCGCGGCTGGATCACCGCCCCCGCCTCGCGGGCGGCATGGGCGAAATGGTCCATGAGGCCGTGGGCGCTGACGATGCCGGTGTTGGGGGAGAAGAGCGCGCCCGCCGAAGGCACGTTGGGCTCCAGGGCGCGGACCTCGGCCGCCGTGAGCATGCGCAGCTCGACGCCGTTGGCCGCGCCGCGGGCGTGGATCTGCTCGAGCGGGGGCAGCTCCTCGGGAGTGCGGGCGGTGATGATCTTGGTCACGCGCGCGTGGGGCACGCCCTTGCGGGCGCAGATCTCGTAGAGCTGCCGGTTGCCCGCGACGCACAGGCGGGCCTTCAACGAGGCGGTGGGATAGTACATGCCCGCGTGGATCACCTCGCTGTTGCGGCTCGAGGTCTCCATGCCCGGCCGGGGGTTGCGCTCGACGACCACGACGGAGTGGTGCGGAGCGAGGCGAGCGGCGATGGCGAGACCGACGACTCCGGCCCCGACGATCGCCACTTCGGTGTCCGCCACGGCGTTCCATCGTATCCTGTCTGCCGACCCTTCAAGGAGACCCGCCGGCATGGTGCCTCGCCTTCCCACGCTTCTGGCTCTCACCGTCCTCGCATCCGCGCCCGCCGCCGCCCAGGAGCCTTACAAGCGGCCGCCGGCCCCCATCCCCCGCATCCTCGACGCGGATCCGGCGCCGATCGTCCAGCTCAGCCCCGACCGCGCATGGCTGCTCCTCATGGAGCGCCCGGCGCTGCCGCACATCGAGGAGGTGGCCGCTCCCGAGCTGCGGCTGGCCGGCGACCGCATCGACCCGCGCAACGACAACCGGTCGCGGGAGGCGAGCTTCAAGGGCCTTCGCCTGCGCAGCGTCGACAGCGTGGTCGAGCTGCGGATCGAGACGCCCGAGAAGGCCCGCATCGGGGCCGCCTGGTGGTCGCCGGATTCCCGCCAGATCGCCTTCACGGTGGTGGGTGACGACGCGGTCAAGCTGTGGCTGGCGGACGTGAAGAGCGGGGCGGCGCATCCGCTCACGGATGCGCGGCTGAACGGCGCGTCCGGGCCTCCCTGCTCCTGGGCATCGGCCCTGGCGGGCCTCGTCTGCAAGCTCGTCCCCGCCGGACGCGGAGCCGCCCCCACCGCGCCGGAGACGCCGCGCGGGCCGCTCGTCCAGGAGTCCTCGGGCAAGCCCGCTCCCAACTGGACCTACGAGGACCTCCTGAAGAACCCGGCGGACGAGGCGCTGTTCGAGCACCACTTCATGAGCCAGCTCGCCCTCATCGGGCCCGACGGCGGCGTGCGGCCGATCGGCGTTCCCGGCCTCCACGTGACGGCCCGCCCTTCGCCCGACGGCGTCTTCCTCCTCGTGGAGACGCTGCACCGGCCTTTCTCGTACGTCGTGCCGCGCGAGCGATTCCCGCGAGCGATCTCCGTGTGGAACGTCGACGGCCTGTTCGTGCGCCAGCTCGCCGACGTGCCGCTCCAGGAGAACGTCCCCGCCGCCTTCGACGCCGTGCCCGCGGGTCCCCGGGACGTGTCCTGGCGGGACGATACGCCGGCGACGCTCGTCTGGGCGGAGGCCCTCGACGGCGGCGACCCGGCCAAGGCGGCGCCGAAGCGCGACCGCCTCGCCTTCCTCGAGGCTCCGTTTGCGGGGGAGCCGGCGGGCCTGCTCGACGTGGAGTACCGCGTCTCCGACGCCGTATGGGGCCGCGGGGACCTCGCCATCGTGGAGGAGAGCTGGTGGAAGACGCGGCGGAAGCGGACGTGGGTCGTGTCCCCCGCCGGCCGGCTGGCGCCGCGGGTGCTCCTCGACCGCTCCTCGGAGGACCGGTACGCCGACCCCGGCGACTTCCTCACCGCCCCGAACCCCCGCGGCCGGCCGGTGTTGCTGACGGGCAAGGACGGCAAGTCCGCGTACCTCGCGGGCCGCGGCGCGTCTCCCGAAGGCGACCGGCCCTTCCTGGACCGCATCGACCTCGCCTCGGCCCGCACGCAGCGCCTCTGGCGCTCGGAGGCGCCCGCCTACGAGGAGGTCGTCGCCCTGCTCGACGGCGAGGGGCGCCGCGCGATTACGCGGCGGGAGTCCGCCGACGAGCCGCCCAACTACTTCGTGCGCGAGATCAAGGAGAACCTGCTCGCGCGCCTCACCGATTTCCCCGATCCCGTCCCCGAGCTCGCGGGCGTGAAGCCGGAGCTCATCCGATACGCGCGCGCGGACGGCGTCGAGCTGTCGGCCACGATGTACCTCCCCCCGGGCTACGATCGCTCGAAGGGCCCCCTGCCCTTCCTCTTCTGGGCGTACCCGCGGGAGTTCAAGAGCGCCTCCGCGGCGGCGCAGGTCGTCGGATCGCCCTATCGGTTCGTGCGTCCCAGCGGGGCGTCGCACCTGTTCGTGCTGACGCAGGGCTACGG
>QHVJ01000102.1 GCA_003222275.1 Acidobacteriota bacterium
TCCATGATCCGGTTGCCCTGAGGGTCGGTCGCGTACTGGAGTCGATGATCGGGCCCGAAGAAGACCCATGCCGACGTTCCCTGCGCGGAAAGAGTCGACGCCGCGAGCATCAGGGTGGAAATGGTCAGGAAGACGCGTCGATTGTCCATCGTCGATTCTCCATTTCCCTCTACCCATCGGGCAGGATATCGAACGCCGGCGGTGGAGAATCGGGCCGAAGAAGAAATCTGGGAGGTCGCTAGAACCCGATGCGGCGCATGACGAAGCGGGGGAGGAGGCGGATCACGAGCATCACCGAGCGCCAGATGGGCGGCGCATAGACGACCGGTTGCCCCCGATCGATCGCCCGGAGGACGACGCGCGCGACGACGTCGGGATCGCCCGCGAAGGGCGGCGGGCGCAGGCCATCGGTCATCGAGGTCTTCACGAAGCCGGGCTTCACGCACACGGTCCGCAGCCCTTGCGCGCGAAACTTGTGGTCGAGGCCTTCGAGGTAGCGGCTGAGCCCGGCCTTCGCGGCGCCATAGAGAATGACCGGCTTGCGCCCCCTTTCGCCGGCGACGGAGCTGAAGACGACGAGCGTGCCCCCGCCGCGGGCGAGCAGGCGCTTGCGGGCGTGCTCGCAGAACACGACCGTATTGGTGAAGTCCACCTCCAGCAGGCGCCGGGCGCGTTCCACGTCCTGCTCCAGCTCGTCCTGCCGGGCGAAGTCGCCCGCGGTCACCACGACCGCGTCCAGGCCGCCGAGGCGCGCCTCCGCCGCGTCGAGAGCGGCCGCGAAGCCGCCGGGCCTTTCGAGGTCGCAGGGAGCGGCGCCGACCGGGCCTTTTCCCGACCTGGCCTCCAGGTCGCGCGCGCTGCGCTCGAGGTCGGCGAGGTCGCGCCCGAGGAGGAAGACGTCGTCGCCGCGCGCGGCCATCAGACGGGACAGCGATCGCCCCATGCCCCGCGTCGCGCCGAGGAAGCCGACCTTCATCTGGCCCGCCCGCTCAGGGGTGATCTCCCAGGAGGCGCACGGACTGAGCGCTGCGCAGCCGTCCCTCGGGGTCCCACTTGCGCCGGATGCCCGTCCACGCGGCCAGCCGCGGCTCCATGGCCCGGAAATGTGCCGCGCGGGTGAGCTGGTCCTTCGCCAGATAGACGCGGCCTCCCTCGGCGATGACCAGCTCGTTGAGCGCGTCGACGAGCGACTGCGTCTCGTCGTGGATCGGGATGTCGAGCGCGATGGATATGCCCGGTTTCGGGAAGCTGAGCAGGCCGATTCCCTCCGGCCCGCAGTCCTTGATGACGCAGAGCATCGAGGCGCCGCCCCGGTGCGTGAGCAGCTCCAGGAAGCGGCGAGCCGCCCCTCGCCCCGCCGACTCGGGCAGCACGCACTGGTACTGCGTGAAGCCGCGCGGGCCGTACATCCGGTTCCAGTGGCCGATGGCGTCGAGCGGATAGAAGAAGGACTCGGGATGCACGACCGCGCGCCGGACGCGGGGAACGTGGCGGCGGTAGTAGACGGCGTTGAAGGCCCGTACGCTCCAGCGGTTCACGACCCAGCCGGGCAGGACGAAGGGCACCGAAGGGCGCCGGCGAGGGACGGGCACGCCGCGCGGCGCCTCGTGCGGCTCCGCCCAGCGTCCTTTCATGAGGATGCCACGGCCCATGAGCGCGCCGCGCGACAGGCAGTCGATCCAGCCCATCGTGTGGGGCCAGCGCGGCCCGGCTTCCTTCAGGCCTTCGATGAAGCGGTCGATGTCGTGGATGCGTTCGGTCTCGGTCAGCAGCCACGGCGAGGGCACGCGCACGAGCCGGCACTCCACCTCCAGGATGTGGCCGGTCAGGCCCATGCCGCCGACCGTGGCCCGGAACAACTCTGATTCCCGATCGGGCGAGCATTCGACGATGCGCCCGTCGGCGACGCGCATGCGCAGGCGCGTGACGTGGGCCCCGAAGCATCCGTCGCGGTGGTGGTTCTTGCCGTGCACGTCGGCCGCCACCATGCCGCCGAGGGTGATCATCTGCGTGCCCGGGGTCACCGGAGAGTAGAAGCCGCGGGGCAGGAAGCTCCGGTTGATGGCGCGCAGCGACAGCCCCGCTTCGGCCCGCAGCGTACGCGTCGCCGCGTCGAAGGCCAGGATGCGGTCGGCGAGGGGAGTCGCGGCGACCACCGGGTGGCCGGGAGGTGGCAGCGAGGAGTCGCCGTACGAGCGGCCCAGGCCGCGGCACAACACCGCGTCGCGCGTCAGCGCCTCGAGGTCCTCGGACCGGACCTCGCGCCCGGCGACGGGGACGCGTCCCCAGCCGCTGAGCGTCCCGTCAGATCCGGCGTTCAACGTGGGGGAAGCTCCGCCACACCGGCACGCCGCAGAAGTGCTCGCCCTCGGTACAGGTGGGCGTGACGCGGCCGGCGCGCAGCACGCATGGCGGCCCCATGTGCCGAGCCAGGCGCGGGTGGAGGGCGCGGACCTGGTCCAGCTCGTCCATGGAGGCGCGGTAGATCTCCTCCTGCGCGTTGAAGCACGTCCGCATGACCCACTTGTGCGCGAGATAGAGGAGGCTTCCCGTCTCGTGGAAGCGCAGCGCCTTCGCGTTGGGGAGCAGGTAGAGCGCCGACTCGAGGGGGACGCCCATGTCGAGCAGCCGGTTCTTGGCCACCCATGCCTGCTCCATCGCGGCGACGTAGAGCTCGTGGGCGCGCGCGTTGGCGGCGATGAGCGGAGGGGTCACGTAATCCGGCCCCACCGTGTCGGCGAGCGTCATCAAGGGCCGCGAAGCCGGGACGAGGCGGTGACGCTGGTCCTGGCTGTCGGCGGTGTGGGAGAGGCGCTTCAAGAAGGTATAGCTGGCATGGTGGAGGGCGCGGGTCAGGGGCGAGTGCACGGAGAGCTGGAGTGTCTCCAGTCGGTAGCGGTTCAAGCCCGGGTTCAGCACTCTTTCCAGCGCGTCGTCGTCGGGGAGCGCCTCCGGCGTGGTCCCGAGAACCGTCCGCACCGCCTCGGCGGTGGTCTGCTCGCCATGGGGCGTGTAGTCCACGAGCAGCGACGTGCGGGAGCCGAGCTGGGCGTCCACGCGGGCCGCGAGCGCTTCGCCGCCCGCGCTCGACCTCGGCAGCCGTGACTCGACGATTTCGCCCTCGCCGAGCGGGGCATCGCCCACGCGATGGAAGAAGTCGGGATCCAGCTCCTCGACCCTGGCCACCATCGCCGACACCACGCGCACGCTCTCGGTGGGGGCGTCCCCGGTCCGCATCATTCGGTGGAGCCGATGGAGCACGATCCCGGATATGGTGTGGACCATCGACGTGAAGGCCGCCACCGGAATCACGTAACGCGCCAGCTCGATGGCCTTCTTCTCCGCCTCCCGCGCCACCTTCTTCCGGCGCTTCTCGGAGGCGTTCGGTCCCAGGTGGCGGAGGTCCGACAAGATTTTGCTTGTATCTTCCTTCAGGATCTGTGAGAGACTCCGGTATACCGCCCAGGCGGCGGCAATTCCCTCTTCGTAGACCTGTCGGGCAACCGGTTCCAATCCCTCCGGAACGAAGGCCGAGATCTGGTCCAGGCGCACGAAGCGCTGGCTGGACTGCTCCGAGTTGTAGAACGGATGGGAATGCAGGAACGACCACACGAACTGCCGACTCACGTTCTCCAGACCGAACTCGAAGTGCGCGTGCTGGTAGACCGTGTGATGGCCGGCGGCGAAGGTGAGGGGCCCGATGGAGTCGCGTTGCCCGGGGGTGACCTCGTCCGCCGTGACCACCCGCGGCGAGTAACAGGTGCGGGCGGCGGCGATGGCCCCGTCGTAGGGACGGGCGAAGGCGTTTCTCAGCGTGACGACGGGAGGCCCGGTGCGGACGCTTTCGGCCATGAAGCGAGATAGCCTAGCCCACGGCTCCGGTGGCGGCAAGGTGTTCGCCGGCGACCGCCACCGCACGTGCCTGGCCGTGATCAGCCTGGGCTTCGCTCCCGTCATCGACATCGCGTGCCGCGTGGTCGGGCTGCAGCCGGCGCTGGCCGGGCCGCGGACCGAGCTGGCCCTGGCCTGCTCCTCCATCCTGTCGCTTCTCATGGCCCTCCGGTTGCTCCAGGAGGAGCGATCGCCGGCAGCGCGCGATGCGTCGGCACCCGAGTTGCGCGCCGCCACCGTCGAGCCATCCGGATTGCTCCAGTTCGCCACCGGCGTCGCTCACGAGCTGAACAATCCCCTCATGGCGGTGGCGGGCTGGGCGGAGCTGGCCCAGCGCCGTGGCGGGCCCGAGCCGGCGCTGGAGCGCGTGCTCGAGGCGACGGCGGCGGCCGCCGCGGCCGTGGCCCGGTTGCAACAGCTCGTCGACAGCAGCCGCGAGCTCGAAGCGTGACGACGAGCCCGCGTCCCCGTCTGCGGTGGCGGCGGCACGACCCCGTCGCGCTCGCGGACACCGCTCTCGCCCTCATCGCGGTGTCGCTGGTGTACCTGCGCGTCCTCTTCCTGCCCCTGCGCAGCATGGGTCCCTCTGCGGGCAGCCGCAGCCTGGTCCTCGCCGCGGCATCGGCGCTGCTCGCCGTGGCGTGGGCGGCGCGTCTGCTGGTGGCGCAGCGCCTCGCGCAGGCTCGCCAGGCGCGCGAGCGCGCCTTGTCCGAGGAGCGGCGGCGGGCGGGCCGCCTGGGCACGCTCGCGGCGCTGAGCACGGGCCTGGTGCAGGACCTGGAGCGGACGACGGACGAAGTGGTGCACCGCGCGCGGTCCGCGGCCCCATTCATGGGCGCCAAGGCCGAGCGCGTGGTGGAGCAGGCCGAGCGCGCGCGGGCCATCGTGCGCGAGCTCGCCGCATCGTTCCGTGGGGTTTCGGCCGGCGAACGCCAACCCGTCGACCTGGGGCGGATCCTGGAGGAGACGGTGCGGGGCGCGCTCGACGAGGGCCTGCCCGTGCGCGTGTCCCTGGAGGCGACCGCGCACTTGCCCGAGGTCCTCGGCGATCCGGGAGCGCTCGGTGCCGCCTTCCTCAACGTCGTGCGCAACGCCGCGCAGGCCTCGCCGGGGGGCGTGCTCGCCATCCGGGCCGCCACCGATGGCCGCGAGGTCGTCCTCCGTTTTCACGATGACGGTCCCGGCGTGCCCGCCGACATCCATGACCGCATCTTCGATCCGTTCTTCAGCACGCGCCGGGTGGGAGACGGCGTCGGCCTGGGCCTGACGCAGGCGCACTTCGTCGCGCGCGAGCACCTGGGATCCGTCGTGCTCGAGCCCGCTCGAGACGGCGCCTGCTTCGCCTTCCGCCTCCCCGCGCGTGAGCGTCGCTCCGCGTCCCGCTAGTCTTCATTGAGCAAGGGGGCGCTGCGGCGCGCCCCCTTGAACCCCCGCTCGCTCCGCGGGAATGAATCCCGCTTCGCTCGCAGCTGTTGCTTCTTTTTCCTCTGCGTGCCTCTGCGGCCTCTGCGTTAAAAAGCAACGGGACTAGCCTAGTGTTCCGGATCTTCCACGTCGGGGCCGTGCCGGTGCAGCTCTCTCAGGAACGAGAGCGTGCGCATGTCGTCCATGCGATCGAGGTAGACCTTCCCGTCCAGGTGGTCGCACTCGTGCTGTATCACCCGGGCGAAGAAGCCCGAGGCCTCCGCCGCGTACGGGCGCCCGTCGCGGTCGAGGGCCTCGAGGCGCACGCGCTCCAAGCGCGGCACCACGCCCCGCAGGCCCGGGATCGACAGGCATCCTTCCAAGGCATGGACGCGCTCGTCGCCGAGCGGCGTGACGACCGGGTTCACGAGCACGGTGAGGGGCACCGCGGCGTGGCTGCGCTCATCGGAGGCCCGCACCTCGATGACCGCGACGCGCAGGGACACGTGGACCTGGGGCGCGGCCAGGCCCACGCCCTCGTACTCGTGCATCGTCACGACCATGTCGTCGACGAACCGCTGGAATCCACGCGAGGTGATGTCCCCGGCCGGCACCGGTCTCGCCACCGCGCGCACCACCGGATGGCCGATGCGGGCCACTTTCAAGATGGATGCGTTCACTTGTAGAACTCGTATCGGTCGCCGCCGGCGACCTCCACCACGCGGATCGCCGAGTCGCGCAGGACCTGAAGGCTGAGCGCTTCTCCGGGAGCCTTCTTCCAGATCGTGCGGTACAGCTCGCGCAGGGACGACACCGGCGCACCGTCGACGGAGAGAATCAGGTCGCCGCGGGCGAGTCCGGCCTTGTCCGCCGGGCCTCCGGGCACGACGCCCGTGAGCGCGACGCCGCCGTCGTAGCCCTGGGGATAGAACCCCAGCCATGCCCGCGGACCTTCCGGACGGCCCTCGCCGCGCTCGAGCGCCTCGCGTCGCATGACGAACAGCTCGACCGGGATCGCGAGGCTGTACCGGGCCACCGCGGCCAGGCCGAGCGACACGATCCCGACCAGGCGACCATCCGGATCGAACAGCGGCGCTCCGGCCAGGCCGGGGTTGATCACGGTGGTCATGATCGCGCGGTCGAGCATGTATTCCCAGAATGCCTCGAAGGGACCCACCATCGAGACATGGCCGCTCGCGCCCTTGCGCTCGCGCTCGCTCGTGCACGTGAGCAGGAAGACGGGCAGGCCGGGCACCACGGGCTCGGGAGCGATCTCGGCCGGCGGAAGCGGAGGGCCGTCGAGGGCGAGGAGCGCGAGGCCGCTCTCATGATCGAGGGCGGTGGCGCTTACCGTCCGGCCGCGGCCCTCCGGCCCCGCGACCTCCAGCTTGCGGGCGCCGAGCACCAGGTAGTGCGCGGTGAGGACGTGGTGCGGTCCGACCGCGACGCCGGTCCCCATCCGCTCCTCTCCGAGCACGATGGCGGAGGGGTGCTGGGCGGGGATTTCGCTGCGCAGGAAGACGATGGAAGGGGCGGTTCGGCGGGCGACGACGACGGTGGAGTCCATTTCAGCGGCGGCGGGCCCGCGCCCGGAGGGGTGAGCGGGACGCGGCTATTTCGCGCGGTACGTGATGAGCCCGCGCTTGAGGTCGTAGGGAGAGACGCCCACCGTCACGCGATCTCCACCGATCACGCGAATGCGGAACTGCCGCATCTTTCCGTTGAGCCGTGCCAGCACCTCGTGGTTCTCGCCGCACTTGACCTTGTAGTTGCCGCCCGCCAGGACCTCGGTCACGACGCCTTGTAGCTCGATCAGGTCTTCCTTGCTCATTCTCCTCCACACTTCGCCCGGCCGCCGCCGGCGCGGCTGGGATCACCGGGCGGAAATCGCCCGAATGCCGGATTATATACGGCTACTGGGGGAGAGGCATGTTCGTGCGGTGACCTAGCTCAGCTACTTCCCGGTCTTCGTCCAGTCCACGAGTGCCGACCGCGTGGCGGGCTGGCAGTGGGGACAGAAGTACGCGTCCATCCCCCGCACGCCCGCGCGCCGGAGCTTGGCGCCGCATCGAGGGCACTGATCCTTCATCCGGACCTTCAGGAAGTCGCGCACCTTCACCTCGATCGGCTCGTCGCGGCGCGCCACCTCCGCCACCGCATGGTTCATCACCTCCACGATCGCGTCGTGCAGTCGCACCGCGTCTTCGTGGGACAGCGTGCGGCACCAGGTCTTGGGATGGATGCCGGCCGCGAAGAGCACCTCGTCCGCGTAGGCGTTGCCGAGGCTGTCGAGGGCCTTCTTGTCGAGGAGGAAGGCCCGGACCTGGTCGCGCCGGTGCTTGAGCAGGCTCACGAACCGCTCGCGCGTGAACTGCGGCGAAAGGATGTCGATCCCGCCCGCGTTCAGGCCGGGGATCGCGTTCCAGTCGCCGGCGGCCGCCAGGTAGGCCTTGCCCATGCTCTTGTCGTCGAGATAGCGCAGCTCGCCCGCGCCCTCGAAGCCGAGGGCGAACGCGAGCGACCCCTCGTCCTTGTCTTCCGGTGAGGCCAGGCGGAAGCGGCCGGCGAGCATCGGGTTGACGGCGAGGTCGAGCCCTTCGAAGCGGAAGACCAGAAAGTGCGAGCGCCGCCGGATCTCGTCGAGCGGGCGCCCGAGCAGCAACGACAGGTTGCCGCGCACGAGGCAGCGCAGGATGACGGGCGAGGTCAGCCGCTCGCCGATCACCTTCCGGCCGCGCAGCCTTTCCTCCAGCTTGGCCTGGATGTGAAGGAGGTCGGGCAGCTCGGGCATCGCCGGTTCAGCGAGGGGGGGACGGCATGCCGGGCGGGACGTGATTGGCGAGGAGGAGGGCCACGCTCCCGTCCGGGCGTGCCTCCACGACGGTGATGGACCCGTTGGCCAGGCGCGGCGGATAGCGCTGGGCCGGGGGTGTCCCCTGGATCTCGCCGACGAAGGCGGCGATGACCTCGCCGTGGGCCACGAGAGCGATGCTGGCGGCCGGGGCCTCCGCTTGTAATCCCTTCGCGAGCGCCATGACCCGCTCGCCGACCTGCGCCATCGACTCGCCGCCCGCCGGCGCCGGGTCGCGTCCGCCGGCAAACTCCTTGGCCCGATCGTCCCAGCTCAGCGGCTTCCCCGATGCATCGCGGCCGAGCTCCAGCGGCCGGAGGCGCGTCTCGACCCGTGTCGGCGCTGCGCCGAGGGCGGCGGCGATCTGCTGGGCGCTCTCTTTCGCCCGTCCGGCCGGGGAAGTGAGAACGAGCTTCACGCCCTGCCCGGCCAGGATCTCGCCGACCTTTCGCGCCTGGGCCTCGCCGAGCGGGGTCAGATGGTCGAGCCCGTGGGGAGCCGCGCTCGGCGGCGGCGGGGGCTCCAGGTTCGACAGGGCCTGGCCGTGGCGGACGAGGTAGATCCGCACGGTCCCGGCCGGAACCGGTCCCAGCGCGGCCAGAGGATCGGGGACGGCGAGGAAGAGCAGCGCGGCGAAGGATGAGAGCATGCTCGGATTCTAGCCCCGCGTCTCAGGCCTCGGGAGGCGGATGAACGTCGTATTGCTCGGCCATGTGCAGATCGAAGGCCTGATGGCGGGGATTGCGCGTGAAGCCGCGGAAATGGGCGTGGCAGCGGTAGCAGACGGTGATCTCGGGAAGCAGAGCGTAGAGGAGCGCGTCGATGAGGGCGGCCACCATGAGGCTCGAGTAGTACGGGGTAAAGGGCGCGAGCACCGCGCCCAGGGCCACGATCGCCAGGCCGGCCTTCTGGTTGAAATCGCGCTGGACGTAGAAGAGCGAGCTGCCGCAGGCGGGGCAGGACTCGACGACGCGCGACCCGCGCAGCTCGGCCGGAATGGGCAGCGCGGTCGCGGCGCCGCACGATCGGCAACGGCCCTCGCCGTCCATCCCGGCCGTCGCTTCGTTCCCGCAGCGCGGACACGGGAAGGCAATCTCGATGCGGGCTACACTTCGCGGGGCCATGGAACCGCCCCAGCATAACGCGACCCGCGGTTCGCTCCTTGCGCGCCGGTCGGAGTGGAGGGAGCAGGTCGAGGACTGGTGTGCCGGCCGGAGCTGGCATGTGCGTGCGCCGCTGCTCTTGTGGCTGGCGTACGTGGCCATGCGTCACGTGGCCGATCCGCTGTACACGAGCCTCTTCGGGTCCCTCAACCTCGGCTTGCACGAGGGCGGCCATCTCCTCTTCGGTTATCTGCCCGGCGATTTCCTCGCCGTGGCCGGGGGGACGCTCCTGCAGCTCGCCGCGCCGGTGCTGTCGGGGGTGATGTTCGTCCGCCAGCCGGACTACTTTGCGGTCACGGTGTGTGGCGCGTGGCTGTCCACCAACCTCTACAACGTCGCTGCCTACATGGCGGACGCGCGGACCCAGGAGCTGCCTCTGGTGACGGTGGGCGATGGCGAATGCGTAATCTGCCACGATTGGGGATACATGCTGGGGCAGCTCGGGATGCTCTCGCTCGACACGACCCTCGCCGGGCTCGTGCGGGTCCTTGCCTTCATCGTGATGTGGTCGTCGCTGTCGGCCGGGGGATGGATGCTCTGGCGGATGGCGCACAAGCAAACCTAACTTCGGGAACGGGCACGTGCACGGCCACGTGCACGGGAGCTGAGCACCCGCCGTGCCAGCGCGGTTGCTCTCGGCGCGCGCTGTCACGTCGGGCGCAAGGACCCGGCGGCTCAGGACCGGGGCAAACCTCCTTGGGCCACTACGGGCGGCCCCCTTTGGTGAGGGCCGCCCTTCGCGGCCCGCAAAGGAGGTTCCGATGCCCAGCGACTTCGCTCCCGGTTCCGCTCCCGCCGTCCCGACTGCGCTCTTCTCCGGTGTCGCTCTACTGGATGCTGAAAAGCTCGACTGCTATCGCCTCGCGGTCGATTTCCAGGCTTGGCCGCCCGTCTCCTTCCGAAGCGCGGCCA
>QHVJ01000564.1 GCA_003222275.1 Acidobacteriota bacterium
CCCGGGTTGCTGCCGATCGTAAACATGTCATGAATTGCGGCCGTGCCGCTGTTGATCTCGACCCGCACCGACGGAGCCGAGATCGAGAACCCCGGCACGGCGAACACGGCCGACCCGGTGAAGCTCGCCGCCACGTTCGATGCCGTGACGAGCGCCAGCCCCTGGGTGATCGTCGTCTGCACGATACCGCCGCCGATGTTCAGCGTCGCGTTGCTGATACCGATGCGGTCCACCACGTCGCCGGCCGCCGTCGTGACGCTCTCGGCGGCAAAATCGCCGACGAGCACCTGACCTGCCACGTTGAGAGTGGCGCCAGTGCCGGTGATCCTGATGATCGGCGCGGCGAGATTGGTGGCGTCAACGGCGATGATCAGATTGCCGGAGAGCGCAACACCAGGCACGGCGAACGTCACTGCGACCGGTAGATTGAATATCGCCGAACCGTTGAACACGGGAATGCCGAACACGGTGCCGGGACTGGCGAGGATCTCTTTGAGGGTGATCCGTCCATCGCTGTTCGGATCGTTCAACGTCGCCGTGAACGCGAGATTCGCCTGGGCGCTGCCTCCGGCCACCGTCACGTTGAGGACGCCGAAGTCGGCAGAGGCGTTGATATCGGCCGCAGTGAAGGCGACGGTCCCGTGGGCGGTGGCATTCCGGATGAAGAGCGCATCCGTGAGATTACCGGCAATCAAATCGTCGAGAGCGAGGCCCACGGTGAAATCGAGGCCGATCGAGGCGTCAACCTGGGCCGCGACGTCGAGGTGCAGAGCCGACCCGAAATCGAGCTTCCGGCTACCGGTGAACGCATCAGCGAGATGGACGGCGAACGTCACTTCCCGAGTGGACAGATCGAAGTCCAGTCCGAGGTCCTGCAGATCGACTCCCAGACCGCGTGATATCTCGTCGACCATGTCCTGGATGGTTCGGAAATTCGAGCCTCCCGTCAGTGAGCTGGACAATGGCTGAACGATCTTGCGGTCAAAGGAGTCGATCACGTCGATCACGCGATCCAAGGTGTCGGACACCAGCGGCGCATCGACTCCGAGGGCCTTGAAGCTGTCGCGGACCTGTCTCAGCTGCCCGAGCAGCTCCTCCGTATTGGCCGAGAGGAATCGTCGCAAGGCTTCGCTGGGGCCGACGCTGAACGCGATACGGACGTCGTCTACCCTGGTGATGTCGGGCCATGTCGCCGTAAACCGAGCTTCCCCGAGCTCGAACGGCGCGTCGAGCCCCGGCAGGAGTGCCGAGGCCTCCACGCCGGCCTGGAAGACCACATCGTCGACCGCTGAGCCGCTGATGTTGAACGTGGCGAGATCGCCCAGACGTGCGGGATCGAGAAGGCTCTTCGTGAGGTCGCTCAACCGGATCTTTCCCGTACCCGCAGGATCCCGGAGAGCAATGTTGATCGCCAGAGCCGGATCTATGGTCACCGTGGGGTTCGCGACTTCGACTCCTAGGAACCCGAACTGACCGCCCGCGTCGATATTGCTCGACAGCGAGATATTGCTCACGCTGAGACCGCGACCGCCACCGGTTTCGATGAACGGGCCCTTGCTCGATTCGACACCAAACGCAAGGTTGAGAACGATGTCCGCGCCGACAGCGATCTCGCCGTTGAGCCTGATCGCGCCTCCCAAGAGACTCGTATCCAGATCGAAGTCCGCCGTACCATTGAGCGGCTTCTGGATCTTGACGTCGAACCGGAGGTCCGGCTTCCCGTCGCCGTCGGTGTCCGACGTGTTGTCAAATGTCACATTCCCGGGCGTCGAATCCAGGGCATCGAGTCTCGCAGCCAGATCAGCCGGGCTCGCAATCAACTTGCCGATATCGTCCAGGCTGAAACCATTCTTGCCTTCCTCGATGAGCCGCTGCAGACCCGGATGGTCGATAGTGGCGGACCCGCTAATCGGTTCCTGGGCAACCTGTCCTTCGCCGCTCTGGGGATTGGATACGGCCGAGATCTGCTCGGCACTGACCCCGGTCAGTGCTCGCGGCAACGAACGCCCGACGAGCGCCAGTTCCCGCTCGGCTCCCGCTCCGGGCGCGGGATGATCGGTGAAGAAGCTGCTGATCCAGTTGAAGAATCGTCTCAGCAGCGCGCCGATCTTGTCGAAGATCGATGGCTCGACGAGGTGATTCGTCTCCACCTCGACACTGTCGAGGATGACGATCTGAGGCGACGTCGTGCTGGCGTCGCTGATCTTGAACGTGACGGTCGTGCCAGTCTCTTCGCGGCTGACCTCGACGGCTGGCCCCTCGAGAATGATTTCATCCTTGAGGGCGCCGGCGTCATCAACGCCACCATCGAAGTGCACGCCGCTTGGAACGATAATAGGCCCATGAGAGCTATCAATTTTGAGTGTGTTCTTTCCTCCCATCCCGAAGAACTCGATCTTCTGGACGCTCTCCACAGGCACCGAGAGGGCCGGCGCCACCGCACTGTTGACAAACACGTCGAGGATCGACGCGTTACTCGCCCTCCGCGTGATGATTACCGTGTCATCTCCGGTACCACCCTTGATGGTGATCACGGCGGGCTCGGCGAGCGAAGCGTCGGCGTTACTCACGGTCCACACCCCGCGTCCAAGCGTCGCCGCGACGAGCACGTCGTCCCGTGCCAGGGATCGTGGGTTCACGAAATCGAAGATGTCGCGAGGCACGAAGGAGAGGTCACTCACCACGGCGTTCGGCAGCCCCCGGCCAAATTCCGTCCACGCGACGCCGGGAGCCGGCGCGATCGCCCGGGACACCCCGGTAGCGCCGCCCACGAGAAGCACGGCTTGACCGTGCACTTTGACCAGCGCGATGCTGTCCAGATTGAAGTTCGTCAACCGCTGCGAGATGAGCTCCCACTTGTTCGCAGCCGTGCGCGAGAAGACCCTCCAGTTGTCCGGGTCGAGTGCAAGACCGGTGATCTTCAGCGCTCGATCAATCCGCTCTTGCGCAAGAATATCGATGTGGACGCGCGTGAAGGTCCCCGCCGTCACTGACCCGACCGAGCCCAGCGTGAGCATGAACGGTGTGATCTCTTTGATCTTGAAGCTCTTGTCGTTGCTCGCGGCGCCGGTGCCTCTGATCGTGATCGCCTGTCCCGCTACGAAACCATCATCGGTCCAGCTCCCGGACTCACGAGTGATGCTGTCAAAATTGGACCCGCTACCTTGGGCGAAAGTCAGCTTCTGATTGGCACCTCTGAGCGCGTCAGGCACCGTAATGACGACGAGATTCCCACTTGCCGCGTACAGGACCTGAGGGTTGTCGGTGGTGCCGTAGGCGAGGGCCTGGTAACCCGCTTTCATGGTCGGCGCCGACGCGAGCCGCTCCACCGTATCGAGCCGGTCGTACACGGCCACGCCGGCCGGATCGACTGTGATGTTTCTGCTGACATAGAGCGACGTCAACCCTAGCGCCATCCGCGATGAATCGACCGCGTTGACGACGAACGGAACCACGCGAAAGCCGCTGATCGTGAACATCGCTCTATCGTCTGCGGTGAGGCCCTGGAAGCGCTGGGAAATCCTCAGCGCTCCAGCGCCGTTGCTGGTGATGTCGACTCGACTTCCTGCAGCCGCGTTTTCCTTCGACGTTGCGAGTCGAACCTCGCCCGCATTCGCCGTCGGAATGACGAAGTACGCCAGCGCCGCGTTCAGCCCCCCGGGCAGAGCCGGAGTGCCGGCCGGGCCGGGTCCGGGAATCGCGCTGACCCAGACCGGCTCGTTAGCCGGCAAGGCACCGCCGCTGATCGTGAGGATGTCGTCCGCAAGCGACTTCACGCTGAACTTCCTGGTATCGGTCGCACGCCCTGTCAACAGCGCCAGAGTATCTGTACCGGGAACCAGGTTGCCGTTGGCAACGACAAGCCGGCTGCCGAGGGTCTTCAGATCGTTGCTCATCGTGAAAC
>QHVJ01000103.1 GCA_003222275.1 Acidobacteriota bacterium
CTGGGACATCGGCACCGACGATGGCGGGGCAAGCACCATCAAGCTGCGCGAGCCCGCGGCCGGGCTCACGCTCACGCGCCGCGGCGGGGGCTCCGGTCCCGCTCTCGAGGCGCGGGCCACGAGCGCGCCGCTCGGCTCCTTGCTCACGATGCGCCGGGACGGCGTGCCGATGCTCGAAGCGGGCGTGGTCGACGGCCGGCTGCGCCTGGGGAGCGCACCCGAGTCGACCACTTTCGACGTCGACCTCGAGGCGCACGGCGCGCGGATGGCCCCGCTCGATCGCACCGGCGAGAGCGCGGAGCCCTTGGGGCCGCCGTCGGAGCTGCGGCTTCGCCTGGCCGGCTCCTGGCACGGCGGGGGGGGCCGGCTGGATCTGCCGCGCTGGAGCGTGGCCGTGGATGGGTTGTCGCTCTCCGGCTCGCTGTCGCTCGTCGACGTGCCGCGCGATCCCCGATTGACGCTGGCCTTCGAGGCCGAGCGCGTCGACCTCGCGCGGCTGCTCGTCCTGTCCGCGCCTTCCTCCCCGTCGGCCGTCGCCGCCTCCATCGGCGGCGGCAACGCCGAGGAAAGCCTCGGATCCGCCTCGCTGTCGGCCCGCATGACCGGCACGTTCTCCGACCCCGCGTCGTTCAGCGTCGAGCAACGGCTCGACTTCAGCCCTCCGAGGCGCATGCCGCCATCGATCGAGCGGCTGCGCCGCGACTTCGTGCACGAGGTCACGCTGCCGGACGGCGAGCGACGTGCCATCGACGTCTCTCCCGCCTCGCCGGACTTCGTCCCCCTGCGCGAGGTGCCACCGCTGCTCGTCCGGACGCTGCTGCTCGGTGAAGACGCGGGGTTCTTCGGGCATCACGGCATCGATCTCGCCGAGGTGCCGTCGGCCGTCCTCACCGATTGGAGCCGCGGCACCCCCGCCCGCGGCGCGTCCACGATCACGCAGCAGCTCGCCAAGAACCTCTTCCTCTCGCGTGAGAAGCGGCTCGGCCGCAAGCTGCAGGAGGTGGCGCTCGCCCTGCTGCTCGACTCCGCGCTCGGCAAGGAGCGGATCCTCGAGATCTATCTCAACGTGATCGAGTGGGGCCCCGGTGTCTACGGGCTGCGCCCGGCCGCGCGACGCTACTTCAGCAAGGACCCGGCCGAGCTGACGCCGGGCCAGATGGCGCTGCTGGTGGCCCTCGTTCCCGGCCCGGTGAAGTATCAGCGGTCGCTCGCGACGGGCACGCCATCGCCGGGCTTCCGCCCCCTCGTGGACCGCCTGCTCGCCAAACTGCGCTCGGTGGATGCGATCAGCGAGGAGGAGTACGAGACGGCTCTCGCCGAGGACCTTCACGTGGCGGTGCCGGGCGGCGCCGGCGAATGAGGCGTCAGGCGCGCTTCCATCGCCACCTCGGCGCGAAGGCTCTCACGGTCCCGCCCGACGGTGATCACCGCCAGCGTCCGGCCGGCCGACTTCATCGTCACCGTCGCGTCTGCGCGGCTGAGATCTCCGTCGATCGTCAAGGAGGTCCACTGCTCGGCGTGCCCGACGTACGTGATCGTCGTGTCGTAGTGCGCGCTCCAGAAGAACGGAACCGCGTCGAACTTCTCGTGGCGTCCGAGCATGTTCCGCGCGGCGGTCTGGCCCTGACGCTCGGCCACGACCCAATGCTCGACGCGGATCGGAGAACCCGTGTGGGGATCGGGCCATCTCGCGATGTCCCCGGCGGCGAAGATGCCGGGGACGCTGGATTCGAGGAACTCGTTGACGGAGACCCCGCGATCCATCGCGAGTCCCGCCGCCTCGGCGAGCGCCAGCGCCGGCCTGACGCCGACTCCGATCACGACGAGGTCGGCGGCAACCTGCTCGCCGCTCTCGAGCGTGACGGAAGACGCCGCGACCGACGATGCGGACTGCCCGAGGTGGAAGACGACGCCCTTCTTCTCGTGGAGCGAGCGGACGAACGCTCCCACCTCGGGACCCATGATCCTCTCGAGCGGCTGCTTTTCGGGAGCGACGACGTGAACCGCGAGGCCGCGAGTGCGCAATGACGCCGCGACCTCGAGCCCGATGAAGCTTGCCCCCATCACGACGACTCTCCGCGAGCTCTTCGCCGCATCGATGATCCGGTTGGCATCGCCCAGCGTGCGGAGATAGTGCACGTGCGGCAGCTCGCCGCCGGGCATCTTCAGCCGGACCGGATCCGCCCCGGTGGCGAGGAGAAGGCGGTCGAACCCGAGACGGCGGCCGTCCTCGAGCGTGACCTGCTTGGAGACGGCATCGAGAGCGGTCGCGCGAGCGCCGAGCATCACGTCGATCCTGTGCTGTTTGTAGAAATCCGCGGATCGGAGCGGAATCCAATCCGCGGGCGCGTTCCCGGCCAGGTAGTCCTTGGAGAGGTTCGGCCGGTCGTAGGGCAGCGACTCGTCGGCGGTGATCATCGTGATCGAGCCGCCGTACCCTTCCCGCCTCAGCATCTCGGCGGCCGCGTTGCCCGCGGCGCCTCCGCCGACGATGACGATGGTGGTGGGAGCGCTCGCGGCGGGCGCGCGACCGGGCAGGGGAGTGGCACCGTCCCCGGGCTCGAGCTCCTTCGTCACGAAGACGCGGCCGTCACGGCGCTCGACCGACCACGTCGCCACCGGATTGAGCGCCGGCCCCCGCGTCGCTTCTCCGGTGCGCAGGCTGAAGCAGGCGTGGTGCCAGGGACAGCGCACGGTGTCGTCCACCAGCAGTCCTTCCGCCAGGGGCCCCCCGTAGTGCGTGCACTGCGCGCCGAGGGCCCGGACAGAGTCGCCCCGCCGAACCACGACGAGCGGCTTCCCGAACGCGTGCGCCGCGAACAGCTCGCCCTCCGGTATCTGCGCCAGGGGGATGCCCTGGGCGAGATCGGGTCCGGTCAGCTCCGGAGGGCCGCTCATGGGGGTAGAGTTCCGATCATACCAACGAGGAGGCTCGAGATGCCGCTCGCCGCCGTCGGGTCGTTCGCGCTCCTCTCACTGCTCGACGCCACCCCTCCAGCCACGGACGCGGGGCGCGGCGCGTTCACGCTGGAGCAGGTGATGAGCGCGCCGTTTCCCTCCGACCTCACGGCCGCCTCCACGGGGGGCGCGGTCGCCTGGGTCTTCGACACCAGCGGCGCGCGCAACGTCTGGATCGCCGAGCCGCCCGGCTACCGCGGCCGTGCGGTGACGTCCTACACGGGGGACGACGGGCAGGAGATCGCCGAGCTGGCGTTTGCGCCCGACGGAAAGAGCCTCGTGTACGTCCGCGGCGGCGAGCACAACCGCGCGGGAGAGGTCCCGAACCCGAAGAGCGATCCCGCCGGCTCCACCCAGGCGGTCCATGTCGTCGCCGCCGCCGGCGGCGAGCCGCGCCCTGTCGGGGACGGCGCTTCCCCGGCGGTGTCACCGCGGGGAGACCGGGCCGCCTTCGTCCAGAAGGACAAGGTCTGGTGGGCGCCCCTCGACGGATCCGAGAAGGCCACGCAGGCGTTCCAGGCCCGCGGAGATTGCGGCAACCTTCGCTGGTCACCCGACGGGTCGCGGCTGGCCTTCACGTCGCGGCGCGGCGATCACGGCTTCGTCGGCGTGTTCGACCCCGGCGCGAAGACCATCCGCTATCTCGACCCGAGCGTCGACCGGGACGGCGAGCCCGTCTGGTCGCCGGACGGGAGGCGGCTCGCCTTTGTGCGCATTCCGTCGTCACCCGCTTCCCGCGAGATCCTGCGGCCGCACCGCGAGGGCCCGCCGTGGTCGCTACGGGTGGCCGACGTGGCCAGCGGCCAGTCGCGCGAGATCTTCCGCGCCGATACCGGGCGGGGGAGCGTCTTCCGGGCGATCGTCGGCCCGGACCAGCTCCTGTGGGTCGACGGCGACCGGATCGTCTTTCCCTGGGAGAAGGACGGCTGGACGCACCTCTACGCGATTCCCGCCGGGGGCGGCTCACCGACGCTGCTCACGCCGGGAGAGTTCGAGGTCGAGGACGTTCGCTTGTCACCCGACCGCAAGGCCATCCTCTACAGCTCGAACCAGGACGACATCGACCGGCGCCACCTCTGGCGCGTTGCGGTGGCGGGAGGCAGGCCCGTCGCGCTGACCTCCGGCGCCGGTCTCGAGTGGTCGCCGGTCGCAACCGGCGACGGCAAGACCATCGCGTTCGTGAGCGCGGGCCCGAAGAAGCACCCCTCCCCGGCCATTCGCGTCGGAGGCGGCCCCGACCAGGATCTGGCTCCCGGCGCCATCCCGGCGGACTTCCCGACGGCCTCGCTCGTCGTCCCCGAGACCGTGATCTTCTCGGCCATGGACGGCCTGTCGATCCACGCCCAGCTCTTCCGGCCCGCGGACCCGAAGCCGGGACAGCGGCGGCCCGCCGTCATCTTCTTCCACGGCGGATCGCGGCGTCAGATGCTGCCCGGCTGGCATTACATGTACTACTACCGCAACGCCTATGCGATGAACCAGTACCTCGCGAGCCGGGGCTTCGTCGTCCTGTCCGTGAACTATCGCAGCGGAATCGGCTACGGCATGGAATTCCGCGAAGCCGTCGACTTCGGAGCCAAGGGCGCCTCCGAGTATCGCGACGTCGCCGGAGCCGGCCTGTATCTGCGGGGGAGGCCGGAGGTAGACGGGGCGCACATCGGACTCTGGGGCGGCTCCTACGGCGGGTACCTGACGGCGCTCGGTCTGGCGCGCGCCTCGGACCTGTTCGCCGCCGGTGTCGACCTGCACGGCGTGCACGACTGGAGCGACTGGTTTCGAACCGTCGCCGGAGACGACATCGGCGGCAAGAACGCCGCCGCCGCCCGGCTCGCTTTCGAATCCTCGCCGATGGCCGACGTCAAGACCTGGCGGTCGCCCGTGCTCCTGATCCATGGCGACGACGACCGCAACGTGCCCTTCCAGCAGAGCGTCGCCCTGGCGGAGGCGTTGCGCGAGCGCGGGGTCACGGTCGAGCACCTCATCTTCCCCGACGAAGTGCACGACTTTCTCGTCCAGGCGCACTGGATCGAGGCGTACCGCGCGGCGACGGACTTCCTGGAGCGGAACCTCGGGAAGTGAGCGCGAAGGAGCGCCTCGTCTACTCCACCGGGAAGGGGCGCGTCTGCCCGAAGTGTGGCTGGCCGGCAGACGATTGTCGTTGCTCTTCGTCGCTCGGCGCGGCCCCGGAGCCCGTCCCGGAGAAGATCAGGGCGAAGCTCCGCCTCGAGAAGCGCGTTTCCGGCAAGAACGTCACGGTCGTGGACGGCCTGCCGAGAAACGGCCCGTTTCTCGACGCGGTGCTCAAGGAACTCAAGAAGGCGTGCGGCACCGGCGGCGGCACGGGTGACGGCTCCCTGGAGCTCCAGGGCGACCAGCGCGAACGCCTCCGCGAGCTGCTCGCTCGGCGAGGCTGGACGGTCAAGGGATAGGTCAGGGCCGGAAGGCGCGGTCGCGGGCGAACACGATGGCCTGGGCGCGGGTCCACACGCCGAGCTTGTCGAACAGGTTCGAGACGTGGTTCCGCACGGTCTTCTCGCTGATCTTCAGACGCTCGCCGATGTCGGCGTTGCCGAGCCCCTCGCTGATGAGGGCCAGGACCTCGCGCTCGCGAGCGACAGGGCGGGTCCATATCGCCTGGTCCGGCATCCCCTCTACGTCGGCTGGTTCTTCGCGTTCTGGATGACGCCGACGATGACCCTCTCACACCTGCTCTTCGCGATCGCGATCACGGCGTACATCCTCGTGGCCATCCAGTTCGAGGAACGGGACCTCGTACGCGAGCACGGACGCGCCTACGACGACTATCGGCGGCGCGTGCCGATGCTGTGGCCTTTTCGCCGGCGATCGGCGGGGGGAGTGACCGCTCAGGCCCGGGCCGGCTCCGCGTAGCCTTCCTGGGGCTCGTGCCCTCCCTGGTAGTCCGAGTCGGCCGGTCGGCGGATCTGCGAGTGGGCCACGATGCGGTCGCGCCGTAGACCCCTGAAGTCGTCCAGCCGCTTCCAGCCCCGGTGGGCGTTCTTCTCGAGGAACTCCGTCATGCCCTGGATGAGCCGCTTGACCACGGTCGGGCCGACGGCGTGGTCGAGCATCGCCGCCGTGCACACCTGCACCGTCCCGCAGCCGAGAAGGAAGTAGTTGAGCGCCTGATTGAAGTCGGAGACGCCGCCGATGCCGGAGAAGCTCCTCTCCGGGAATGCCTTCGTCATCTGCGACATCTTCGCGAGCGACTGGGGCAGGATGGCCGGCCCGCCGAGGCCGCCGCTCGACACGAGACCGTCGACGTTCATCTCGAACTCGAGGCTTTCCGGGTCGATGAGCGGAAGCGAGGGGTACGTGTTCGAAGAAACGACCGCGTCGCCGCCGCCGGTGAACACCGCACCCGCCTCGAGGACGATGTCGGTCGTGGACGGTGTGAGCTTGGCCCATACCGGGACCTTCGCCACCGCCTTCACGACCTGGGTCACGCTGGAGCAGAGCCTCTGGTCCTTGCCGATGTTGGAGCCCATGTCCTCGCGGTCCATGTGCGGGCAGGAGAGGTTCAGCTCCAGCCCGTCCGCGCCCTGCTCCTGGCAGGCGGTGGCCAGCGTCCGCCAGTGGTCCAGCTCCTTGTCGCTGCCGGAGCCGGCCATGATCGAGGCGATCAGCACGCGGTCGGGGAACGCCTTCTTGATGCGCCCGATGCGCGGCACCCACCAGTCGAGCGTCTTGTCGGAGATCAGCTCCCAGTTCCACGAGGACTGCAGCACGCCGCCGCGGCCCTTGTTCATCGACGACAGGCCCGTCTCGGGGTAGTAGCGCAGGAACTTGGTCTTGGGCCCCGCCACGTTGACGACGGGATGCAGGCCGATGGTCTTGGTGACCACCCCGCCCCATCCCGCCTCGAACGCGCGCAGGATGTTGCTCTCGGACTCGGTGGGCGGCGCCGAGGAGAGCAGGAACGGGTTCGGGAAACGGATGCCCGTAAAGGTCGTGGACAGGTCGACGCTCATGGCGGCCTCCCCGCAGATGCGGATGGATCCCAAAGGGTAGCGCCGTGGGCGGTGGTGAGCAACCTGCTCATTCCGGCCACACGAGCGCGTCCTGCCGGATGTGCCATCGCTCGGTCTTGCCGCCGGGGAGGCGCAGATCGACTCCGGCTTCGAACAGGCTGGCCGTCACCTCCAGCGTTAGGTGGCTCAGCGCGCCCTCGGCGGGAGAAGGCACGCCCAGCTCCTCGAGGGTTGACGCCCAGCGCTGGTGCGTAAGCCGGTACTCGCGCTGTGCGTAGTACACGGCGTGGAGCCAGCGCCGCGCGGGCAGGGCAGGATCCGCTCGAAACGGTGCGCTTCCGGCCGGAGCGGTCGAAAACTGCACGTAGCCCCACGACTCGGGCCGGTGCATGTCGATGACGCCCTGGGGCGACCACACCCAGTTGTTCTCCCGCGTGCCGGGCACCTTCGCATAGCGCCCGCCGGCCGACGTCAGGTCCCACTCCACGCGCGAGAAGTTGACGCGCCACTGGTCCCCGTCCGCGGGCGGCGACGGCCGGCGCGCCACCTCGCGCAGGGCGGCCCACGGAAAGGCCAGCTCGACGCTCCAGCCGCGGTCGGTGTCGGACGGATCGTTCAGCGTTCCTTCGAGTCGGACCGCGGTCTTCAGGCCGTCGATCTCCCAGTCGTGGACGGCCTTCCCGCCGTCCTTGTACGGCCGTGGCAGGAGCAGGTCCCATCCCGTCCCCCGGGCGTTGATCTCGAACTCGTAGTACTCGTGGCTGTCGCCGTTGGGATCGATGAAGACCTCGAAGTCGTGGTCCTGGAAGATCACCGAGTCGTGCTTCGTCAGCGTGGCCCACAGCTGCGGCTCCTCGAGCTCGGCGCCCACATAGAAGTACTCGTCGTCCCAGAGCATCTTCGCCCGCGTCCGCAGGCGGGGACGCGGCCGCGCGTCGCCTTCGATGTCAACGAAGTCGGCCGTCCACGGCGCGTCGCGCCACGCCTCATCGTCGAGCCGTCCGTCGATCTTGAGCGGCGACGCGGCACGGGAGCAGACGTAGCCCAGGGGAGCGGCACCCACGATCGCGGCCAGCGTGGCGAGGCCGGCCAGGGGCGTCACGGGGGCCCCTCGGCGGCCGTGCCCAGCTTCAGGACGGTGTTCCAGTTGCGTCCCGTGGCCCGGGTGCCGAAAAAATCGGTTTGCAGGGCGAGGCTCGTCTCCGCCTCCGCCTCGAGCAAGCGCTCCCGTTGCGCGCTTGCTCGCGCCCTGCTTCGGAAGACGAGGTTGCCGCTCTGCAGCAGTGACCGGGCCTCGGTGAAGCCCAGACGGTCCAAGAGCTCGCGCAGGTCCGCCATCGCAACCTGCTTGTGGCGGCCGAGGTTGACGGCCCGGAGCAGGGCGAGGTAGACGCTCAGCGCTCACTCCACACGAGAACGGGTAGCTCCGTATCGCCCTGCCTAAAAGTGAAGGACCATCGGAAGATCGGGCTGAAGGTCCTTCGTAACACCCAGCCTGCCGTCGTCGAGCGTCACATCGAGAAGCCATCGGCGGCCCACCGCGAACCGGGCAAGGCCATGCTCGCCGAGGTAGGCCGCGGCGGGGGGAAGGCGGTCCGGGCCGGGGGCGACGACGCGCAGGCCGGTAAGGCGCCGCGCACCGTTGGGATGCCGGAACATCACACCCTTGACCGGATCTCGCGCCAGAGCCTCATTCTCTCGCTCGGGCGTCCTCGCGTGGGACGAGATGGTGAGGGAAATGGCCTTCGGCATTTCCCTGGGCGTCATCATCTCGATGAAAGTGCCCTCGTCCATCCAATCGGCAGAGATCTTCCAGGTCGCGAAGGGCAGCGTCTCCGCCGCACCCGGAGTGCGATCGAAAACAATTCCGATGGGCGAATAATCGGTCTCGCGCCAGCGAGACTTCAACCGGAACTTCTCGGCGCCGGCCTGCGAGGCCGGCGAGACCGGGACGCTGGGATCGGGATAGAGAAGCTCCAGGAAGCCGTTGAGGAGCTCCACCGTGACCGACGCCGTCCCCTGGCCGTCGTGGCGGTTGACCTTCGGCGCGATACGGAACCCGGCGCCCTCCAGCGCCTTGCGTTCGGGGGCGCCGGTCGTCACCACGATCCACGCGTGGCTGAGCGTCAGGGGAGCCGCATCAGCCGCGAAGGCCCAGCTCAGGGTGGCCACGACCGCTCCTGACAGGCGTGACGCGCGGATCATCGTTGCTCTTGGCGTCTCAGGCCTTGGCCGCCTCCCCGAACGCCTTGTCGAGCACGTCGGCCGCCTGGTCGGCGTCCTCGGTGGTGACGGTGAGCGGAGGCGAGATGCGGAGGACGTTCCCGTAGAGCCCGCCCTTGCCGATGATGAGGCCGTGGTCCTTCGCTGATTCCAGTACCGCGGCCGCCGCCTGCGGCGCGGGCTCCTTGGACTTCCGGTCCTTCACCAGCTCCACGCCCTGCATCAGGCCCATGCCTCTGACTTCGCCCATGGCCGGGTGCTTCTCGGCCAGGCCATCGAGGCGCGCGCGCAGGTGGCCACCCACCACGGCCGCATTGTCCGCGAGCCGATCCTTCTCGATGATGTCGACCACCGTGCGCGCCACCGCCATCGTCACCGGGTTGCCGCCGAAGGTCGCGATCGTGGAGCCTTTGAACGAATCGGCGATCGCGGCCCGCGCGACGGTCGCTCCGATCGGGTGGCCGTTCCCGAGGCTCTTGGCGGCCACGATGATGTCGGGCTTGACGCCGTATTGCTCGATGCCGAACCATTTGCGCCCCGTGCGCCCCCAACCCGTCTGTACCTCGTCGGCGATGAACAGCGCGTCGTAGCGGCGCACGATCTCCGCCACCGTGGGAAAGTAGTCCTTCGGCGGCGTGATGAAGCCGCCCACGCCCATGATCGGCTCGGCGATGTAGGCGGCCGGCCGTCCGGAGGTGGTCGTCTTGATCACCTCCTCCACGTCCTGCGCGCAGGCCGTGCCGCAGCTCTCCGGCTTCAGCCCCAGCGGGCACCGGTAACAGTAGGGGGCCATCGCGTGGCGGATCGAGCCGTCGTGGACGCCGCCGAGACGCCAGCCCGAGTGGGCGGTGAGCGACATGGAGAGCATCGTGCGGCCGTGATAGCCGTGGCGCAGGGCCACCACCTCGGTGCGCTGCGTGTGGACGCGGGCGGTGAGGATCGCCGTCTCGATGGCCTCGGTCCCGCTGTTCGTGAAGAAGCTCTTCGCCGGCTTGTCGCCCGGGAATATCTCGGCCAGCTTCTCCGCGAGCTCCCCGATGGGGATGGTCGGGAACAGTGTCGAGACGTGCTGCAGCGTGCGGGCCTGCTTCTCGAGGGCGGCCACCACCCGCGGCTCGCAGTGCCCGAGGGCCACGGTGACGATGCCGCCGAAGAAGTCCAGGTAGCGCCGGCCGTCCGCGTCCTGGAGCCACTTGCCCTCGCCGCGGACGAAGGGCAGCGGCTCCTTGTAATACGTGGAGACGCCATATAGGTACTTGCGGTACTTCTCGACGATCTCGGCTCTCGTCACTCCGCGCCCTCTGCTTTCTCTGCCTTCTCTGCGTCGTTCACGGAAATTCGACCTGCAACACCTGGTGCTCGGGGCCTTCCCCGCATTCGACGAGGGTCGAGTAGCTCAGCAGGCAGAAGTCCATCTTGGTGCCGGTGAGGCTCTCGCCCCGCAAATCCAGGCTGCGCGCGACCACCATCAGCTTCTTGTCGACGCCGGGGGCCATCAGCTCGCGGTGCGGAGGCTCGACCTTGAGGGTCGTCGCCTTCCCGGCGGCGACGAGCTTCAGGGCCCGGGGCGAGGGGACCTTGACCTTGCGGGTCTCACCGTCGACGTCACGCTCGCGCTCGACCGTGTCGTACTCGATCTGCAGCGTGGCGCCCTTGAGGGGGACGGTCTTCTTTCCGACCCACAGCTCGGATCCCTCGCGGCGAGCGGCGGTGCCGTCGGTCTGCGCGCCGCCCTGGGGCCACCGGAAGTACTCGTAGGACAGCGACCACTGCCGGAGGGGGACGCTGCTTCCGTCGGCGAGGCGCACGACCGCCGGCGCCCGCTCGGCAGGCTCCGGCGGCGCCGCGATGGCCGCGCCCACTCCGGCCGCGAGCCCGGCGGCGACCATGAGCGTCGCGCTAGTAAATGCTCGACTTCCGCGCCTGGCCGGTGTAGTCCACATAGACCGTCTTCACCTCGGTGTAGAACTCGAGCGCGGTCGGTCCCTGCTCGCGCGGTCCGACGCCCGTGGCCTTCGTGCCTCCAAAGGGAAGCTGGGCCTCGCCCCCGGGCGTCCCGCTGTTGATGTGGACGATGCCGGCCTCGATGTCGTCCGCGAAGCGGAAGATCGCCGACGGATCGCGGGTGAAGATGGAGGCGGCCAGCCCGTAGCGCACGTCGTTGGCGGCCGCCAGGGCCTCCTCGAATCCCTTCACCCGGATCACGGAGATCACGGGACCGAAGATCTCCTCCTGGGCGATGCGCATGGCCGGGGTGACGTGGTCGAAGACGGTAGGCTCCACGAAATGGCCGTGAGCGAGCGCGCCTTCCTCCCGCCGCCGCCCGCCCCCGCACAGCTTCGCGCCTTCGTCCTGGCCGATCGCGATGTACTTCAGGTCCGTTTCGAGCTGGGACTTGTCCACCGCCGGACCCATGTCGATGCCCGTGTCGAGGCCGCTGCCGATCTTGACCTTCTTCGACCGGGCCACCAGCCGCTCGACGAAGGCGTCGGCGATGGCCTCCTCGACGATGACACGCGACGTTGCGGTGCATCGCTGGCCGGTCGAACCGAAGGCGCCCTGGGCGGTGGACTCGACGGCCAGGTCGAGGTCCGCGTCGGCGAGCACGATCACCGGGTTCTTGCCCCCCATCTCGCACTGGACGCGGACCATCCGCTTCGCGCCGCGCGAGTAGATCTCCGCGCCGACCTCGTTGCTGCCGGTGAAGGAGATGGCCCGCACGTCCGGGTGGTCCACGAGCGCGTTGCCGACGGTGCCGCCCGACCCGAGCACCATGTTCAGCACGCCCTTGGGCACGCCCGCGCGCTCGAAGATGGAGACGACGGCGCCGGAGGTCTCGGGGGTGAGTGTGGCCGGCTTGAAGACGACGGTGTTGCCGCTCACGAGAGCGGGCGCCATCTTCCAGACCGGGATCGCCACCGGGAAGTTCCAGGGCGTCACGCACACGACCACACCCAGGGGCTGGCGCACCGTGTAGCAGAAGTTGCTCGGCAGCTCGGAGGGGATCGTCTGGCCCCCGAGGCGCCGACCCTCGGCGGCGGTGTACTCGAGGATGTTGATCGTGCGCTGGATCTCGCCCAGCGACTCCTTGACCGTCTTCCCCTCTTCGCGGGTGAGCAGGCGCGCGAGAGCGTCCTTCTCGGCATCCATGAGCGCCATCGCCTTGAAGAGGATCGCCCCGCGCTTCGGGGGAGGAGTCGAGCGCCACGCGGGATAGGCGGCGCGCGCGGCGTCGACGGCCCGGCGCGCCTCGTCGGCGGTGGAGAGGGGCACGAGGCCCAGCATCTCGCGGGTGTCGGCCGGATTCAGGTTGGGGGTCGTGCGGCCGGATTCGGACGCCACCCACTCGCCGCCGATGAAGTTGCGGTAGGCCTTCCCTCCGCCCTGGGTCCGCGGGTCGGGACGGGCGCCGGCCGCGCTCACGGCTGCACCAGCGGCGCGTAGGCGTCGGGCCGGCGGTCACGGTAGAACTGCCAGACCGAGCGTACCTCCTCGATCATGTCGAGGTTGAGGTCGGCCACGACCACCGCGTCCTCGTCGCGCGGTCCCTCCGCGATGATCTTCCCGCGCGGGTCGCAGAAGTAGCTCTGGCCGTAGAACTCGCCGATCTTCCACGGCTTCTCCCAGCCGACGCGGTTGATCGCGCCCACGAAGTAGCCGTTGGCCACCGCGTGCGCCGGCTGCTCGAGCTTCCACAGGTACTCGCTGAGGCCGGCGACGGTCGCCGAAGGGTTGAAGACGATCTCGGCGCCGTTGAGGCCGAGGGCCCGCGCCCCTTCCGGGAAGTGGCGGTCGTAGCAGATGTAGATGCCGACCTTGGCGAAGGCGGTCTCGAAGACGGGATAGCCGAGGTTGCCGGGCCGGAAGTAGAACTTTTCCCAGAACCCCGGCTTGCAGTGCGGGATGTGGGTCTTGCGGTACTTGCCCAGGTAGCGTCCGTCGACGTCGATCATCGCCGCGGTGTTGTAGTAGACGCCGGGCTGATCTTCCTCGTAGATCGGAACCACGATCGCCATCTTGTGCTTGCGGGCCAGCTTCTGCATCTCGGAGACGGTGGGCCCCTCGGGCACCCGCTCGGTCAGCTCGTACCAGCGCGTCTCCTGCTCCGCGCAGAAGTACGGCCCGTAGAACAGCTCCTGCAGGCACAGGATCTTCACCTTCTGCCGCGCCGCCTGCTCGATGAGCTTCCGGTGCTTGTCCAGCATCGCCTTCTTGATCGCGGGCAGGCCCGCCTCGGGAGGCTTCACATTGCTGGCCTGGATGAGACCGCAGCGGACGACGCGAGGCATGGAGCCGCTCCTTTGCGAGAGGAAACGCCATTATAACGCCCGTGCTAGGGAGCGATCCGATCGTCGCGGAGGACGACCACCCTGGCGTCGAGCGGTACGGTGCGGAGAACGAGGAACCGGCCCCCCCCGAAGCGCTCGGGGAGCGGCCCGCTCCAGCGCACCAGCCGGTAGTCCTTGCGCAGGCCGAGCGACACTACCTCCGCCTCGGGGCGCGACAAGAAGCGGTTGATCACCGCGTAGTCGAGCACGTTCCGGTAGCCGGAAGCCTCCGGCCAGGGATCCCACTCGATGATGCGGGCGGTGTCGGAGCGGAGCATGTCCACCAGGCCGGGATTCAGCTCGCGGTTGAAGGCCGGGTTGCGAAGGTAGCAGTACCACCACGCGTTCCACAATCGCCAGGCGTTGGCGGCCTTGATGGGATGGTACGGCGCGACGCAAGCCACTTTGCCGCCGGCCGCGGACTCGTGCAGCCAGTCGATGAGCGCGAGCTCGGAGCGCACGGGCGGGGGAGAGCGGACCAGGCGCACGACGCCCCGCCCCAGCAGCGGCGTCAAGCCCAGCACGCCGACCGCGGCCGCGTAGACCCGTCGACCCGCCGGCGATACGGGCGAAGGCAGGAAGCGCGAGGCGAGCCACGCCGCCAGCGCGATGCTCAGCGCGAACCACAAGCCCAGCGCGTAGGGGAGCGTAAATGGAACGAAGATCGCCAGCGCGGTAGAGCCGAGCCAGAAAACCGCCATCATGAGCGCGACGGGGGAGCGCTCCCGCCGGTCGAGGACGGCGGCGGCGGTGCCGACCGCGCCGACGAGCAGCGGTGCCATCGCGAACCGGATCCAGAGACCGCCCCTCCGGACCCAGCTGTGCTGCGTCACGAACGTCCAGTTCCAGTACCAGACCGAGGCGAACGAGTCCGCCCACGCGATGTAGAGCAGAGACGGGAGAAGGCCTGCGGCGACGCCGCCCGCCGCCCAGGCGAGCTCGGCGCGCACCGGCCGGCCGCGGAGCGACCACAGCCGCACGCCGAGGGCCAACGGCACCAGGGCCAGCCGCCGGTGGCTGATCGAAGCCGCGAGCGTCAGCACCAGGAACGCCGCTCCCGTCGCGGGCCCCGCGCGCCAGCGAGCGGGGGGGGCGATGAGCAGCGTGACGGCCAGCATGACGGCGGCGTCGGCGAACGCCTCGGGCCGGAGCACGACCCCATCGGCCCCGTTGGTGAGCCACACCAGCGTCAAGGCGCCGGCGAGAGCGGCATCCGCGGGATGGACCCCGGCGCGGCGGACGAGGCGCATTACCGCCAGCGCGGAGACGACCGTGGCGATCACCGTGGCCACGCGTCCGGCCACGAGGGCCACGGAGGGGGGCCACGGGGGCAGGAGAAATGGCCGGAAGACCAGGGACCGCATGGGCAGGTCACCTGCGGTGTCTCCGATGCGCGCGGCCCAGCTCTGCGCCAGATAGAAGACCTCGTCGTCGTTCGGGGCGGTGCGGACGGCCCGCAGCAGCAGCACCGCGGCGCCGAAGATCCAGACGAGAACGGCCACCGATTTCCGCCGCTCGCCCTTGCCATCGAAGACGAGCCGCGGGACCAGCCCCAGCGCCAGTCCGGCGACGAGAGGCCATGGATCAGCCACCGGAAGGCTCGTACACGTGGATCTCCGGAATGCTCCACGCGGGAGCGCCTCGCTCCGTGCGGTGCACGTAGAGACGCAGGCGGTCCACGGCCTCGGGAGCGAGGTCGTAGCGCAGCCGTGCCTGCCGGGGATCGCGGATGAGCTGGCGCACGAGCGCCACGTCGTACCAGATGTCCGGCTGGACCTCGAGATGCCGCTCTTCGTCGCCCAGGAAACCGGTGACGGCCATGTTGCGTGCGAACTCCCCATACGGATAGGTCATCTCGATCTCGAGCCGCACGGGTCGGCGCGGCCGATCGAAAGCAATCTCGAAGAACGAGCCTTTGTGTTGCTTTTCGGGCGTGCGCCAGCGCGTGCGGCGGTCTCCGTCGACCGCCCAGGCCGGGGGGACGTTCCCGGTGGCGTCGAGGCGCAGCGTGCGGCGGTCGATCTCGCGACAATCGCAAGCGCGCGGCGTGCCCTCGGCGGAGAGCGGCGGGATGGCCCTCACCTGCTCCGCCCCGAGCTGGTACCGGCTCCATGTGGGGTCGTCGCGGTCCGGGAACTCGGCCAGGAGCGGCAGCTCGCTATCGGACACGCTCGGTGGGCGGGAGCCATCTTCCGCGCCCCATCGCTTCGGATGGACGAGAGCCAGCCGGAAGCCGAGCGCGCGCAGGAGCGTGATGGAGCGCTCGTCGGGAAAATCCCGCAGTTGCCACTGCAGCAATTCATAAGCAGGGGGAAAGAAGCTGGGCCGCGCGAACAGGATGCGCTTGCGGTGCAGCGTGGAGAAGTAGGCCTCGAGCGAGGTGAGCCGCGTGAGCCCGAAGGGCCGCGGAGGCAGCTCGGCCACGGGATCGTCTCCGGGCCACCGCGCCAGCCAGCGATACGCCTCGGGAACGCTCTCGGCGGCCGGGATGTCGAGGCCGCGCGTACGGCGCAGCGACCAATGCTCGGCGGCGAGCAGCGGCAGCAGGAGGAAGCACGCGACGGTGGCGCGTCGGGGCGAGCGCAGAGCGGACAGCAGCGCCGCCGCCCCCACCGCCACGAGCGTCGCCAGGGCGAGGTTGACGAGCATGGCGAAGCGCGCGGGCTCCCGAAGCTCGGCGAAGGGGCCCGATGCCTGAAGCAGACGGAAGGGGCCCGGGCCGAGCGAGACACCTTTCACACGGAGGGTCGATCCCGCCGAGAGGAGGATCGATACGAGCCCGAGGACCGCGTATGCGCGTAGGACCGGTGTCCAGGCCGCCGGGGCCCGGCCGCGGAGCAGCCGCACCAGGCCGAGCCCGGCCAGGGCCAGCGCGATGTAGCCGAGGAAGTAGTCGACCTCCATCCCGCGCTGGGAGGCGCCGAGGGCGGGGTACGGCAGGCTCCCGTACGGCGGGAGGAGGTATCGCGCCAGATCGACGCCGGCCGACTCGCCGGTGAAGCCGTAGTGGCGGAAGAGGCTCGCGTAAGGCCAGGCCACGAACCCGAGGAGCGAGCACGCCACGGTCGCGATCGACACCAGGGCGGCCACGGCCCGCGCCTTACGCCAGCCGTGGCTCGTCCACGCGGCAACGGGAACGAGGATGACGAGGGCGACGGCGTAGAAGGCCAGGTAATAGAAGCACGCCAGGCCATGCAGGAGCGAGAACCCCGCCGCGCCGAACGCGTCGCGGATCCGGCCGCTGACGAAGAAGCGATGGAGGCACAGCAATGCGAGGGGAAGCCACTGCAGGCTCACGAGCTGAATGCGTGGGAGCTGCGAGAGGTTGTAGGCGTTGAAGGCGTACACGA
>QHVJ01000033.1 GCA_003222275.1 Acidobacteriota bacterium
CTCGTGGGTCGCCCCCGCGCAGCGGCAGCGCGTGCTGGCGCTGCTCGCGGGGCTGGAGCGGGAGAAGAAGGTCGTGAGGCGGCCGCTGCTGCCCCGGTCCGTGCTCTTCGCCGAGGCCTACCCGGCGGCGGACGCGTTCGTCATGCCCAGCCATGCCGAAGGCTTCGGCTTCACCAACGTCGAGGCGCTCTCGTTCGGCCTGCCGGTCGTTTCCTCGAAGGTCGGCGCCATCCCCGAGACGGTCGCGGAAGGCCGCACGGGCTTCCTGGTTCCCCCCGGCGACGTGAGCGCGCTGGCCGCGGCCATGGAGCGGCTCGTGGCCGAGCCCGCCCACGTGCGGCGGCTCGGCGAGGCCGCCCGCGCCGACTTTCTCTCCCGCTTCACGCGCGAGCGGTTCCGCGCGGAGCTGGCGCGCGTCTATCGCGACGCCCTCTCCCCCTTGGGACAGAGGGTAGGGTGAGGGCGGAGAGGGGCGCGTGAGGCGGAGGCTGCTGATGGTGGCCTACTACTTCCCGCCCCTGGGCGGGATCGGCAGCCTGCGCGCGATGAAGCTCGCCACCTACCTGCCGGAGTCCGGCTGGGACGTGACCGTGCTGGCTCCCCGCCGCGGCACGTACTACCGCGATCCGACCCTGACCTTCCCCGAGGAGAAGGTGGTCCGCACCGGCTCCATCGAGTTGAGCCGGGCGGGCAAGACGGTCCTCGCCCCGCGGACTTCGGACACGGAGGCGGCCCGCGTGGGGTCGCTGCGGCGGCTGGTGCGCGATGCCGCGCGGAAGTGGCTCTACCGGCCGGATCCCCAGATCGGCTGGTACCCCTTCGCGGTGCGGGCGGGCCGGCGAGCGCTGCGCGAGGGGCGCTTCGATGCGGTCTTCTCCTCTTCGTTCCCCATCACGGCGCACCTGGTGGGCCGGAGGCTGCATCGGGATTCCGGCTTGCCGTGGGTGGCCGAGTTCCGCGATCCCTGGACCGACGTCATCGCCGACGGCGAGCCCCGAAAGGCGCGGGAGGTCGCGCGGGAGCGGTCGATCGTGGTCGAGGCGACGCGCGTGGTGACGGTATCGGAGGCGTGGGCGGCGCTGTTCCGCGGCAAGGGAGCGCGCGACGTCGGCGTCGTGACCAACGGCTACGATGCCGCCGACCTCGCGCCCGGGCGCCCTCCCGACGGCATCGTGGTCACCTACCTCGGATCCTTCTATTCCGATCGGCAGGATCTCTCGGCGGTCTGGCCGGCTCTGCGCCGGATATGGGACACCTCGCCCTCCCGCCGCTTCCGGCTGCGGTTCGTGGGCGATCTCGACCGGGGCCTGCGCCGGGAGATCGCCGCCCATGGCCTGGAGGAGGCGTTGGAGGTGACGGGCTTCCTGCCGTATCGCGAGGCTTTGGCCCGGACCGCGGACTCTTCGATCCTGCTCGGCGCGGGCGCTCGGGACGAGCGGCCGATCCTGAAGGGCTTGATCCCGGCGAAGCTGTTCGAGTACCTGGGCACGGGGCTGCCGATCCTCTACGTGGGCGACCCCGGGAGCGACGCCGCCCTCCTCCTGGCGCGGCAGCCTGGCTGCTTCGTCGTGGCGCCCGGGGATGCGGCTTCCATCGAGCGGGCGCTGCGGCAGGCGCTCGACACGCCGCGGCTCGCGCGCGATCTGGAGGCCTACACGCGGCGTGCCCTGGCCGCCCGCCTGGCCGTCATCCTGGACGACGCCTGCCGGCGATGAAGGTCGTCTACGTCTCGTACGACGGCGCGCTCGACCCGCTCGGGTCCTCGCAGGTCCGGCCCTACCTGGAGGGCCTCGCCGGGCGCGGCGTGGCGCTGAGCCTGGTGTCCTTCGAGAAGCCGGCGCGCTGGCGAGACGCGGAGGCGCGGACGAGCCTTGCCGCACGCCTGGCGCGCCACGACATCCGCTGGCGGCCCCTGGCCTACCACAAGCGCCCGCGCCTGCCCGCCACCGGGTGGGACCTCCTGGCCGGCGCGCGGGCGGTCCGGCAGGAGGTCGAGCGCACCGGCGCCGGGCTCGTCCACTGCCGCGGCGACGTGGCGATGGCGATGGCGCGGTGGGCCCGGCTCCCGCCCGGCGTGCGGATCCTCTACGACGTGCGCGGGCTCTTTGCCGACGAGCGCGTGGACGCCGGCTCCTGGGCGGCGGGAAGCCCGCTGGATCGCGTGGTCCGGCGCGTCGAGGCGGCCAACCTGCGCCGGGCCGACGGGGTCGTGGCGTTGACGGCGGCTGGCCTCGACGCCCTCCGCCGGCGGCGAAGCGAGCTGCCTCCTCATCGGGTGATTCCCACGTGCGCCGACCTCTCGGTCTTCCGCCCTCGCGCTCCTGGCGAGCCGCCGGACTACGGGCTCGTCTACAGCGGCTCGCTCGGCACCTGGTACATGGGGCGCGAGATGGTGGCCTTCGCCCGCGCGGCGGCGGCGTTCGTGCCCGGGCGGCCGCTGTTCCTGACGCCGGACGTCGAGGAGGCGCGGCGCGCCGGCGCGGCGCCGGACTGGGCGGAGGTGCGCTCGGTCGCCCCGGCCGAGGTGCCGGCCTGGCTGCGCCGGGGCCGGGCCCTCTTCTTCTTCATACGCGCGGTGCCGTCCAAGAGGGCGTCGTGCCCGACCAAGCTCGGCGAGGCGCTGGCCTCGGGGCTGCCGGTGGTGTGCAACCGCGGGATCGGCGACCTGGACACGATCCTGGAGGGGGGCACGGTCGGACTGCTCGTGGACTCTTTCTCGGAGGAGGATTACGCGCGCGCGGCCCGGAGGCTCGGCGCGCTCCTGCGGGATCCGGCCCTGCCCGGGCGCTGCCGCCGCCTGGCCGAGGCGGCGTACAGCCTGGAGAGCGGCGTGGAGGCTTATCATCAGCTCTACCTTGAGCTTCGCCCTGCGCCTGCCGGCGGCTGAGGCCGGCCTGACGACGGCCGGGCCGGATGCGGCCGAGCGTGCCTACCTGCGCCGGCTCATCGCCTACGGCTTTCTCGTGCGCGTCGTGGTGGCCCTCGTGCTGGAGTGGACCGGCTACTCGCGTCGCTTCGCGCCGGACGAGGCGACCTACGCCGCCGACGGCTGGCCGATCGGGCTGTGGTGGGCGGGGGAACTGCTCGTCAAGCCATGGCGGCTGACCCTCGATCAGCCCCTGGCGTACTTCTACCTCAACGGCGCCTCCTACTACCTGTTCGGCCCCACGCAGATCCCGCTGAAGATGCTGAACGCGTTCGTGGGCGCTTTCTCCGCCCGGTATCTCTACGTGCTGGCGCGCGACCTGTTCGGCGTCAGCGTCGCTCGCCGGGCGACGACGCTGTTCGTCTACTTCCCCTCGCTCATCCTGTGGTCGGCCCTGAACATCCGCGACACCTGGGTCGTGCTCCTCGTGCTCTTCACGTCCGCCAAGAGCCTGCAGCTGGCGCGCGGCTATTCCCATCTCGCGCTCGTCCAGCTCCTGCTGGCCGTCTACGCGATCACGCATTTCCGCGACTATCTCTTCTACGTCGTGGCCCTGCCGCCCGTGATCGCCGTCCTCATCGCCCGCCGCGGGCACCTCGTCCGCAACTTCGTCATCGCGAGCCTCGCCGCGCTGGCGGTGGTCGTCCTGTTGCAGCAGGGCGTCGTCCGGAAGAAGACGGCGTCACGGATGAGCCTCGAGGGCCTCAGCCAGACCCGGCAGGAGATGGCGACCGGCGCCAGCGCCTTCCACGGCCAGGTGGACGTCTCCACGCCCGCCAAGGCGCTCGCCTTCCTGCCGATCGGCGTCGCCTACTTCCTGCTCTCGCCCTTCCCGTGGGAGATCACCTCCACGCTGAAGCTGTTCTCGCTGCCGGAGATGATCCTGATCTACAGCCTGGTCCCGGCGGCGCTGCGGGGCATCGTGCACTGCGCGCGGGAGAGGTTCCGGGACTGCTTCCAGGTGCTGCTGCTGACCGGCCTGCTGACCGTCTCCTACTCGCTGGGGGAGGGCAACGTCGGCACGCTCTACCGCCATCGGGCGCAGGTGCTCGGCTTCTACCTCGTCTTCGCGGCCGTGGGCAAGGAGCTGCGCAGGCGGCCCCGGCCCGCCGCCGCCGAGGGCTGGTGATCCGCGTCCTCGCCCTGCTCCCGTACCCCGCCGGGCGGGCCCCCGGCCAGCGCTACCGCATCGAGCAGTGGGCGCCGCGGCTGCGCGCCGAGGGGATCGAGCTGACGTTCTCTCCGTTCCTGTCGCCGCGGGGGATGGACGTGCTGTACGAGCGCGGTCGCGCCGCGGTGAAGGTGCGGGAGACGCTGCGCGGCTCCTGGCGCCGCCTGCGGGAGCTGGTGCGGCCGGGCGCGCACGACCTCGTCTACGTCTACCGCGAGGCGGCGCCGCTGGGCCCGGCCTGGATCGAGACGCATCTGGCCCGACGATGGCCGCTGGTCTTCGACTTCGACGACGCCATCTACCTGCCCGCCCTCGCGGAAGCCAACGCCGCCGCCCGCTTCCTCAAGCGGCCGGGCAAGGTGGCGCAGGTGTGCCGGCTGGCGCGCCACGTGACGGTGGGCAACGACACGCTGGCCGGCTTCGCCCGCCGGCACGCCTCCGCCGTCACCGTCGTCCCCAGCACGATCGACACCGAGGTGTACACGGTGCGCGCGCGGCCGCCGAGCGCACGGCCGGTCGTGGGCTGGACGGGCAGCGTAACCACGCTGCCGTACCTGCGGCTGATCGCGGGGGCGCTGGCTCGCCTTCGGCAACGGGTGGACTACGAGCTGCGGGTGATCGGCGGCGAGCTGGCCATCCCCGGCGTGGACGTGCGCGCCGTTGCCTGGCGCGCGGCCACCGAGGTGGACGACTTGCGGCCGCTCGACGTCGGTCTGATGCCGCTGCCCGACGACGAGTGGACGCGCGGGAAGGGCGGCATGAAGGCGCTGCAGTACATGGGGCTGGCGATCCCGCCCGTCGTCTCGCCGGTGGGCGCGAACGCGGCCATCGTGCAGGACGGCGTCAACGGCTTCCACGCGCGGAGCGAGGACGAGTGGGTGGACCGCGTCGCGGCGCTCCTCGCCGATCCCGCCCTGCGCGCGCGGCTCGGCGCCGCCGGCCGCCGCACCGTGGAGGAGACGTACAGCGCCGGCGTGCAGGCTCCGCGCATGGCGCGGGTGCTGAGGGAGGCCGCCGGGCGGTGACGCGGGCGGCGGCGCGCCTCGTGGCCGCGAGCGGGCTGGCCGCCGTGACCGCGGCCGCCGCGGTCGTCTATGCCGCGGCGCATCCGCCCCCGTGGAGTCCCCCGCCGGCCTCGGTGAGCGCCGATGCCGCCCTCGTGCTGTCGGGCGACGGCGACTATCTGCGGGTCGCCCGCGCCGCCGAGCTGTACCGCGCCGGCGCCGTGCCCCTGGTGATCGTCACCGGCAGGGGGATCGGAGGCGACAGTGCCGAGGGGCTCCGCGCGGAGTGCATCAAGCGCGGCGTCGCCACCGAGCGCGTGCTCATGGAGCGGGACTCCACGTCGACTCGTGAGAACATGCTGTTCGTCGCGCCCCTCGTGCGCCGCGGGGGCTACCGCCGCGTGGCCCTGGTGACGTCCGCTTCCCACATGGGCCGTGCGGAGAGGGCGGCGCGGAAGGTGATGCCGGAGGTGGAATGGGTGGCCGTCCCCGTGAACGACGCGGCGCCGCGCCCGCGCCGGCTCCGCCTCCTCGAGTGGATGAAGCTCGCCTGGTACTTCGCCCGCGGCTGGGCGTGAGGCCGGCATGTGCGGCATCGCCGGCATCCTGACCTTCGACGGCGCTCCGGTGGAGCAGGCCACCCTGGCCGCCATGGGAGATTGCCTGCGTCACCGCGGTCCCGACGCCGCCGGGTATCACACCGACGCCTCCGCCGCCCCGGGCATCGGCCTCGTCCATCGCCGGCTGTCGATCATCGACCTCTCGACGGCCGCCGACCAGCCGCTGCCCAACGAGGACGGCTCGGTCCTCGTCCTCCTCAACGGCGAGGTCTACAACTTCCGCGAGCTGCGCTCCGGCCTCGCCTCTCGCCACTCCTTCCGCTCCCATGGCGACACCGAGGTGATCGCGCACCTCTACGAGGATCGCGGCGAGGAGGTCGTGGCCGCGCTCGACGGCATGTTCGCGCTCGCGATCTGGGACGCGCGGACCCGCCGCCTCCTCCTCGCCCGCGACCACTTCGGCAAGAAGCCGCTCTACTACTGGCACGACGGCCGGCGCCTCGTCTTCGGCTCCGAGATCAAGGCGCTCCTCGCCGCCGGCGTCCCCGCGGAGATGGCGGAGGAGAACCTCGGCGAGTACCTCGCCTTCGGCTACGTGCCGACTCCACGCACGCTCTTCCGGGGCATACACAAGCTCCCGCCGGCCTCGCTCGTCGTCACCGGGGCCGACGCCGCGGGGGTGGGGCCGCCCCGCGCCTACTGGGACCTGCGCTTCCCGCCCGCGGGGGAAGCGGGGCGGGTGCGCCTGCCCGACGCGGCCGACCGGGTACGGGACCTCCTCTTCGCCGCCGTGCGCAAGCGGCTCGTCGCGGACGTGCCGCTCGGCCTGCTGCTCTCGGGGGGCGTCGACTCGGCGGCGGTGGCGGCGATCATGGCCCGGCTGGTGCCGGGCCGCGTGAAGACGTTCACGGTCGGCTTCGAGGGCGACGCGTTCTTCGACGAGCGGCCGTACGCGCGGAGCGTGGCCCGCGCCCTCGACACCGAGCACCACGCCTCGATCGTGCGGCCGGAGGCGGGCGCGCTGCTGGAGACGCTGCTCGACCATCACGACGAGCCGTTCGGCGACTCGTCCGCCCTGCCCACCTACCTCGTCGCCCGCGAGGCCCGCGCCCACGTGACGGTGGTCCTCAACGGCGACGGCGGCGACGAGACCTTCGCCGGCTACGACCGCTTCCACGCCGCCCTGCTCGCCGACCGCATCCCGTCCCCGCTCGCCCACGCGCTGCGGGCGGCCGCGCGCCTGGTGCCCGAGGGCCCGGGCTATCACACGAGAAGGCGCCGGATCCGGCGCTTCGCCGACAAGGCGGCGCTGCCCTTCGACGAGCGTATCTTCGCCTGGACCTCCTTCTTCGATCTCCCCACGCTGCGGACGCTCGACGCCGGCCACGTGGCGGACCGGGAGCGGGTCCTCTCTTCCTACCGGGAGGCCCTGCAGCGGTGCGCGGGGGCGTCGCTGCTGTCGCGGCTCCTCTACCTGAACGCCCGCACGTATCTTCTCGATGACCTGCTCCCCAAGATGGACCGCATGACGATGGCCCACGGGCTGGAGGCCCGCAGCCCGATGCTCGACCGCGCGCTCATGGAGTACGTGGCGGGGCTGCCCGACGGGCTCAAGCGCCGCGGAGGTCGCGGGAAGGTCGTGCTCAAGAAGGCGGTGGCCGACATGCTGCCGCGCGCGATCCTGTCGCGCCCCAAGCACGGCTTCGGCGTGCCGCTGGGCGAGTGGTTCCGCGGCGAGCTGAGGCCGAGGGTGGAGTCGCTGCTGCTCGACCGCCCCCGCCTGGCGCGCTGGCTGCGGCCCGACGCGCTGCGGCAGATGTTCGCCGAGCACCTCGCGGGCGCCGGCGACCGCGGGCACCAGCTCTGGACGCTCCTGACGCTGGAGCTGTGGCTGCGCCGGCACCGGATCGGATGAGCGCCCGGCTGGAGGCGGCGGCCGAAGCGCTCCTCCTGCTGGCGATCGTGCTCGGTCCCTGGCCGTACGGATCGGCGGCCGATCCCGCCCGCTACGGCCTGGCCGCCCTCGTGCTGTTCGCGGTCGCGCTCTTCGCTCTCGGCCGCGCGATCGCGGCCGAGGGCCTGCCGTGGCTCACGCTTCCCGCGGCGGCCCTTCCCGCCCTCGCCCTCGTGCAGATGACGGTCGGGGCCAGCACCGCCCCCGAGTGGACGGCGGAAGCGGGGCTGGTCCTGGCCGCGATGCTGGCCGCCCTCGTCTTCTGGAGCGATCGCGCCCGCGACCGGGCGGCGGCCGTGCGCCTGGCCGGGGCGGTGCTGGCGGTGTGCGCGGCGGAGGCCGTCTTCGGTGCCGTGCAGTGGTCGCTGGCGCCGGACCGCGTCTACGGCCACGCCACCCCCTCCGTCACCACTCCCTTCGGCTCCTACGTGAACCACAACCACTTCGCCGGGCTGCTGGAGATGGGGATCGTGCTCGCGGCGGCGATGACACTCGGCCTCGCGCGGCTCCGCGGGGGCGCGACACCGGGCGCAGTCGGCCTGGCCGGCCTCGCCTTCGGGCTGGTGGCCGTCCAGGTCGCCAGCCGCAGCCGCGGTGGCCTCGTCGCCCTCGCCGCGGGCCTGCTCGTGGCGGGAGGCCTGTGGGCGTATGCCGCTTCCCGCCGGAGCGGCGCCCGGCTTCGCGCGGCGCCCCTCGCCGCCGGCATCCTCGTCGTGCTCGCGTTCGGCCTCGCGGTCGTCCCCGAGGGCACGCGCGCCCACCTCGCCACGATCCTCCCCGGCCGGCCCGACTCGTCGGGAGACTACCGCCTCGACGTGGCGCATGACACGTTACGCCTCTGGACCGCCCATCCCACACTCGGCGCCGGGCTCGGCGCCTACGGTGACGCCTTTCCGGCCTTCAAGACCGCGCACGGCGAGGTGCGCACGACTCACGCCGAGGACGACGCGCTCGAGCTGCTGGCCGAAGGCGGCCTGGCGGGCGTGGTGATCGTGGTCTGGCTCGCCGCGCTCGCCGCGCGCGGTCTCGCCGACCGGCTCCGCCACGGCCGCGACCCCTTCCGCAAGTCGATCGCGGTGGGCGCGGCGGGAGCGGTGGCGGCGCTGGCCGTGCATTCGCTCTTCGACTTCAACCTCCGGCTTCCCGCCAACGCCCTCGTCTTCGCGTCCCTGCTCGGCCTGGCCGCGTCGGCCCGCGAGCCCGGCCGCCGCGCGGGTGGCCGCGCGCTGCCCGCCGCCGTGGCCCTCGCGCTCGCCGCGCTCGGCGCCGCCTCCGCGTGGCGCGCCGCGGGCGCCGTGGCCTTCGAGCGCGCGCTGCGTGACGCCGATCCCCAGATGCAGGTGGCGGCGCTCGATCGCCTCCTCGGCCGCCATCCGTACCTGGCCGAGGCGCACCGCGCCCGCGCCCTGGCATGGCGCGACCTGGCCCTCGGCCGCACGGGCTTCGCCGGCCCGCGCCTCGAGCGGGCCGAGCGTGACCTCGGGGCGGCGCTGCGGCTGCGCCCGGCCTGGGGCGAAGCGTGGGCGGACCTGGGATGGACCCGGTGGATGCGCGGCGATCTTGCCGGCGCCCGCGCCGCGATCGACCGCGCGCTGTCGCTGGACCGCACACATCCACACATCGTGGAGGCGCGCGAGCAGCTCTTGGCACGCCTCGACGCTGCGGGCACGCCGCGGACCGATACACCCAAATGAAACAGTTAAAGTCTTACTTCAGACCGAACTGCCCTTCTTGCGCTGCGACTTGACCAGAAACCTAGGCCATGCTATAGCTTACGCCGCCTGGGCGAGCGTCAGAAGACACGATGACCGACCTCGAGGCTCCTCCTGCGCGGCGCGGGGTGAGGGTGTTGCGACTCTTCTCCCGGTTGAACGTCGGAGGTCCTTCGGTACACGTGATCCTCTTGACCGCCGGACTCGAAGATCGAGGGTACGAGACCCGGCTCGTCGTCGGGCAGGAGTCTCCCCACGAAGGGAACCTCTTCGATCTCGCGGCGAGCAAGGGGGTCGTCTGCGTCGCGATGCCGGGCCTCGGACGCGAGGTACGCCCGTGGCGCGACCTGCGGGCGCTCGTCGGCCTCTACCGGATGATGCGGCGCTTCCGGCCGCACATCGTCCACACGCACACGGCCAAGGCGGGGATGCTGGGCCGCCTCGCGGCGCGGGCCGCGGGCGTGCCCGTCGTCGTGCACACCTTCCATGGCCACGTCCTGCGCGGCTACTTCGGCCCCCTCACGACCACCTTGTATCGTGCGATGGAGCGCCGGCTCGGCGCGTCCTCGGACGTGCTGGTGGCGGTGTCCGACGCGGTGAAGCGCGACCTGGTCGCGCTCGGCGTCGCCCCCGCCACCAAGATCCGCGTCATCCCGCTCGGCCTCGACCTCGAGCCGCTCGCGGGAGTGCTGCCCCGCGGCTCCCTCCGCGCCGAAGCGGGGGTCCCCGAGGGCGCGCCGCTGGTCGGCATCGTCGGGCGGCTGGCCCCGATCAAGGACGTGGGCACCTTCCTGCGCGCGGCGGCGGCGGCGCGCGTCGCGGCGCCGGCGGCGCGCTTCGCGGTGGTGGGTGACGGAGAGGAGCGCGCGCGGCTGGAGGCCGAGCGCGGCCGGCTGGGCCTGGAGGACTCCGTGTTCTTTCACGGCTGGCGCCGCGACATGGCGGCGGTGTACGGCGACCTGGACGTGGTCGTGAACTGCTCCCGGAACGAGGGCACGCCGGTGGCGCTCATCGAGGCGCTGGCCGCGGCGCGCCCGGTGGTGGCCACGCGCATCGGGGGCACGCCCGACCTGCTCGGCGACGGCCGGCGCGGCCTCCTCGTTCCGCCGGGCGATCCCGGGGCGCTCGCCGCGGGGATCCTCGACGCGTTGCGCCGGAGCGAGCCGGTCCTGGCCCGGGCCCGCGAGGGCCAGGCCTACGTGCTCGCCCATCATTCGTCGCGGCGGCTCGTCGACGACGTCGACTCGCTCTACCGCGAGCTGCTGTCGCGACCGGCGGCGGCGGCCTGAAGGCCGGATGGACCATGTCCTGCTGGCGGCGCTCGTCATGACGGTGACGACGGCGCTGTGCGCCGCGCTCGTCCCGCCCAGCCGGGCCCTCGCCCGCCACTTCGGTGTCATCGACGAGCCGGGGCATCGCAAGGTCCACGGCCAGCCGATGCCGCGCCTGGGCGGGTGCGCGGTGTACGTCTCCTTCACCGCCGTCCTCCTCGCGGGCACGCTCCTGGCGCCGACGCTGCAGCGGCTGAGCTGGGTGCAGGCGAGCTTCGGCTCGTCGCTCGCGCTGCTGCAGGAGGCCTACCGGGTGAAGGACCGGCTCTTCGCGATCCTGGCCGGAGGCACGCTGATCTTCGCCGTCGGCCTGGCCGACGACGTCCTCGGCAAGCGGTTCCCGGTGGGGGTGAAGTTCGCCGGCCAGATCGGGGCGGCGCTGATGCTCGTCGCCGCCGGCGTGCGCATCTCCTTCCTGCCCCACGAGGCCCTCAACGCGGCGGTGACGCTGGTGTGGCTGGTGGGCGTGACCAACGCCTTCAACCTCCTCGACAACATGGACGGCCTCGCCGCCGGCGTCGCCTTCGTGGCGTGCGGCGTCTTCCTCATCAACGCGTGGTCCCTCGGGGAGTTCTTCATCAGCTTGATGCTCGTCGCGTTCATGGGCAGCCTGCTCGGCTTCCTCCTCTATAACTTCCACCCGGCGACGGTGTTCCTCGGCGACTGCGGGAGCCTCTACATCGGGTTCGTCATGGGATCGCTGACGCTGCTGGAACGCTACATCTCGCACGCCTCGAGCACGCTCTTCCCGATCCTCATGCCGGTGGTCGTGCTCGCGCTCCCGATCCTCGACACCGCGACCGTGGTCTACATCCGCGTGAAGGAGCGCCGGCCGATCTACGTCGGGGACAGCCGCCACCTCTCCCACCGCCTGGTCTCCCTCGGGTTCTCGCAGCGGACGGCGGTGCTGTTCCTCTATCTCGTGACGTTCGCCCTGGGGCTCGGCGCGGCCTCGCTGCCCGACGCCACCGTCGGGCAGACGCTCCTGATTCTCGTCCAGTTCGTCTGCTTCATCGCCGCCCTCCTGATCCTCCTGTTCTTCGAGCGGCGCCGGCAGCCCCGGGGAGCGTCGCGGTGAGCGCGGCCCTGGTCCTGGCCTGGGGCCTGGCCGTGCCTCCGCGGCTGCTCGAGGTGCGCAGCGAGAGGGTCGAAGGCCGGCCGGCGCTGGTCGTGGTCGCGGCGGCCCCGCTGCTCGACGTGAGCGCCCGGCGCGAAGGCCTCGACGTGGTCGTCAGCCTCGGGGCCACCGCGCCGGGGCTACTCTTCCCCCCCGCGGTCCCGCCGCCCCTCGAAGCCGTCCGGATCGAGCGCTCCGCGGGCGGCGTGCGGCTGCGGGTCCGCGTCGCGCCGACGGTGTCCTACGAAGTGCGCCGCGAGCGCGACCGCATCGTGCTGCTCTTCGGCTCCGCGCCCGCCGCGGCCGACGCGCCGCCGACATCCGCCTCGGCCGGGCCGCCGCCGACGCCCGCCGCGGCCAGCGACCTCTATCGCGGCCTCTTCCCGTCCTCGCCGACGGGCAGCGACGCCGACGCAGGGGCGGGGGCCGGCGGTGCTCCCGCGGGCGGACCCGACGCGGCCCTTCCGTCCGAGCGGCCCCCCGAGGAGAGGCCCGAGGGGCTCCACGCGGGAAGCCTGACGCTCAAGCCGTCCGCCTCGCTGCGCTACGTGGACGCCGACGTGTCGCTGTTCGACACGCCGCAGATCGTCCGCGACCGCTACGCGGAGGCGCGGCCGGCGCTGGCGCTCGAGCTGCCGCTGCGGGACGGCATGCTTCGGCTGGATTACGAGGCGCGACTCCGCCGTTACTCCTCCTTCGCGGAGTTGAACGGCGTCAGTCATCAGGCCAACGCCCACGTCGACTACCCGATGGGCCCCTCCCTGACCGTGCGCGGGTCGGGGCACTTCGCCCGCGGCCTGCTCGAGACGGCCGAGGTCGATCCCGGCGGGGAATACTTCTTCCGCCTGGGCCACTTCACCCGCCGGCAGTTCGGCGGCGGGGCCCGCGTCCACACCGGAGGACCCTTCGACGTGGACGTGGCGGGGGTCCTGGACAAGGTCACGGTGGACGAGGAGGCGGGCTTCTTCGATTACGATCGCCGGAGCGTCGCGGGGGGGCTCGGCATCGCGATCGGGGCGGAGCGGCGGTCGAGCCTCAACTACAGCTTCGAGGAGGTCCCTCCCTCCCCGGAGCGGCCGGAGGCCGAATCGCGGATCCACACCCTCTCCGCGGCGGTGGAGGGTGAGATCATGCCGCTGCTGAGCGGCCGCGCGGCGGCGGGCTACGCCTGGCGCGAGAGCCCCCGCGCCGCGCCGGGCGGACAGCGGTTCCGCGGGCTCATCTTCGGCGCGCAGCTCACCCGGGACTTCGGCCGCTCCGCCCACCTGGTGCTGTCGGGGAACCGTTCCACGGAGCTGTCCGCCTTCGAGCACAATGCGTTCTACGTGGCCACCTCCTTGCTCGCCGTGTTGACCGCCCCGCTGCCGCTGTCGCTCTCCTTCTCGGCCGGCGGCGGCTACCATGTGAACCGTTACCCCACGGTGGCCACTGCCCTCGGCACGCCCCGCCGCGACGCCATCGTCAACTGGACGGCCGGCCTCGGCCGCCGCATCTCGCGCTGGGCCTTCGTGCGGGCGGACTACCGCCGCGACCGTCGCGACTCGAACCTCGACTTCTACGACCAGCGCACCCACGCCTTCTATGCCGAGCTGGGCCTCGGCTTCTTGCCGCCGGGGGTGCGGCCATGAGGCGCCCCGCCCTGTTGGCCGCGGGGATGGTTCTGCTGGCCGCCGGCCTGGCCCTCGCCCAGGCGCCCCCTCGGCCCACGCCGACGCCCAGCCCGACGCCCTCCCCCCGGCGCCCGCCGTCCCCGGCGGGGACGCCGTCTCCGGCCGCCCCGGAGGCCTCGCCCACGCCCGCGCCCACCCCCGCTCCCGAGTACCGCCTCGGGGCCGGGGACGTGCTGGAGGTCATCGTCTTCGGCAACGACGACCTCTCGCGCACGACCACCGTGCAGACGGCCGGCAGCATCTCCCTGCCCCTGCTGGGAGAGGTGCCGGTGGCCGGTCTCACGGTGGCGGAGGCGAAGCAGAAGCTGACGTCCCTCCTCGCCCGCGACTTCCTGGTGAACCCGCAGGTCGAGATGAAGATCAAGGAGTATCAGAGCCAGTTCGTGACCGTCCTCGGCGAGGTGAACAGCCCGGGGCGCAAGGGCCTGCGCGGGCGGACGCGGCTCATCGACGTTCTGGTGGACTCGGGAGGCTTCACGCCCCGGGCCTCGGGCGAAGTCTCCATCACCCGCGCCGAGGGGACCTTCGACGGGGGGGCCCGCGTCCTGCGCCTGCGCTTTGGAAGCGCCAGCCCCAGCGCGATCGACCAGATCAACCTGGAACAGGTGCTGCGCAACGGGGACATCGTCACTGCGCTGCCGAAGTTCTATGTTACGGTTGAGGGCGAAATCGCGCGCCCGGGCCGCTACGTCCTGGACGGAGACCTGACCGTGACGGGGGCGATCTCCACCGCCGGAGGGCTGACCCGCTACGGAAAGAACGACGTCCAGGTCCGCCGGGTGGACGCCCAGACGGGCAAGACCACCATCATCGAGGTGGATCTCAAGGATGTGCGCAAGGGCAAGAAACCGGACCTGCCCCTGCTTCCGAACGACGTGGTGACGGTGCCGCGGCGGATCTTTTAATCGAATGCAGCACGCTCCGCTCCGCACCGTTCGTCGAAAAGCGTCTCGCCTGGGAGTGAATCCTCAGCGAGACGGCAGAGGAAATGCTCCGCTCCGCGTGCTGGACGCTCGGCCCGGAGCGGGTTCTTCAGCGGCCGTCTAGGAGCGAGCGTGCAGCCCCTTCCCCACGTCGCGGCGACCGCTCCCCCCGAGAGCCCCCTCGACCTCCGCTATTACCTCGACGTGGTGTGGCGTGGCCGCGCGCTCATCGCCGCCGCCGCCGCGGCCGGACTGGGACTCGGCCTCCTCGTCGGCTTCCTGCAGACGCCGCAGTACCAGGCCGCGAGCCTGCTCCAGATCGAACCGCCCACCCCCGCGTTCATGAGCGTCGCCGACGCGCTCGTCGGCGGCGGCAGCTATTACCAGAACGCCGACTTCTACAACACGCAGTTCAAGATCCTCCGCTCCCGGGGCGTAGCCGACAGGGTCGTGGAGCGCCTGAAGCTGGCCGACCGCCCTCCCTTCAAGGAAGGCCCCGACGCGGGGGGGACGTTCCTGGCCCACGTCGAGGTCGACCCCATCCCCGAGAGCCGCCTCGTGCGTGTGCTCGTGACCCACGAGGACCCCAAGGAAGCGGCGCTCTGGGCCAACACGCTGGCCGAGGTCTACATCGAGCAGTCGCTGGCCTCCCGTGTCCAGGCCGCGCGTCAGGCCTACGACTGGCTGCAGGAGCGGCTGACCGCCACCCAGGAGGCGATGCGCCAGGCCCGGAACAAGCTCATCTCCGGCTACCAGGGCCAGGACCTCTTCGTCCCCGAGGGCAGCGTCTCCGCCGTCACGACTTCCATCACCAAGCTCAACGACGACTACCTCGCGGCCCGGACGCGGCGCATGTCCCTCGAGGCCGCGCTCAAGCAGGTGGACGACAAGCGCCGGCGCCAGGAGAGCCTGGAGACCGTCCCCCAGATCGCGACCGACACGATGGTCGGGAGCCTCAACGAGCAGCTGGCCTCCCTCAACCTGCAGCTCTCGCAGCTCCGGGAAAAGTACAAGGAAGGGCATCCGGAGGTGCAGAAGGTGCAGGCGCAGCTCGCCGAGGCGCGCAAGACCCGGGAGGCGCGGTTCGGCCAGATCGTGGACGCGCTGCGGGCGGAGTACTCCCAGCTCGAGAAGCGGGAGACCGAGTTCCGGAGCGCGATCGAAGGGCAGAAGTCACAGGCCGCGACCCAGAGCCGCAAGTCGTCCGAGCTGGAGATCCTGAAGAAGGAGGAGCAGTCGGCCACCAGCCTCTACGAGGTGCTGCTCCAGAAGCTCAACGAGACCGACATCGCGTCTTCGATCCGGAACAACAACGTGAGCATCGTGGAGAAGGCCACGCCGCCCACGAGCCCCATCCGCCCGGCCAAGCGGCGCATCGCCGCGTACGCCCTCGCGCTCGGGCTCGCCCTCGGGATCGGCCTCGTCTTCGCCCGCGACTACCTCGACAACACGATCAAGGGGCCGGAGGACATCGAGCGCTTCCTTCACCTCGACCTGCTCGCCGGCGTGCCCAAGTACGACGAGGCCAACGTCCACCTGGTGACCGAGGCCTACCAGAACCTGAGGACCGCCCTCATCTTCGGCCGCCGGGAGGAGACGGGGCAGGTCGTGCTCATCACGGGCACGGCGCCGCAAGAAGGCAAGACCACCACCCTCGTGAACATCGCCAAGCTGCTGGCGTCGTCGGGAGAGAAGGCGGTGGCGGTGGACTTCGACCTGCGCCGGGCGCAGCTCCACGCCCGCCTGGGCCTCACCCGCGAGCCGGGGGTCACGGACTTCTTCGTCCGGCATGCGGACCTGGACAGCCTCATCCGTCCGACGCGGGTCCCCAACCTGTTCGCGCTCACCGCGGGGCCCTTGCCGCCGAACCCGCCCGCCATTCTGGCCCGGAAGCAGATGGCCGACTTCCTCAACCACCTCCGTCGCCATTTCGACTGGATCCTGGTCGACGCGCCGCCGGTGGCGTCGGTGACCGACGCGCTCCTGCTCGCCCGCCACGCGGACCTCGTCGTCTACGTGGTGGAGCACAACAACGTGGACAAGAAGGTCATCAAGCGCAGCGTGGCCGCGCTGCGCAAGGTCACGCCGAACCTGCTGGGGGCGGTGCTGAACGCGGTCGACATCAAGGCGAAGGGCTACTATTACTACTACTACCCGCACACGCCCGGCACCGAGAGCCGTCCGGCCAAGCCCCGCCCCAAACCCGTCGCCGCGGTAAAGAAATAGGCGAGAAGGCAGTCGCCCGAAGACCCTCTACGGCAGGACCGGGCTGCCCGGAGGCTGGGGGGGAATCGAGGTCGGCGGGGACGGCGGAACCGGCGCCGGCCGCCGGCCGGATCCTGGCGACGGCTCGGTGATCGGAGCGGTCGGTAGTGTTGTCACCGGGGGCGTGTTCGCGGGCGGCCCCGGCGTCGTCGTGGGCCCGGCGACCGGAAGCACCGGCGCACCTCCCGGCCCGTTTCCCGTGAAGCCGGAGCCTTTCCCCGGCCCCGCCACCGGCGCTACCTCGGCCAGCGCCCGCTCGACAATGGGTGCGGTGATGTCGCCACAAGCGCCCACCATCTCCAGGCGGCGCTGCTGCACGAACTGCATCGCGTCCACGGCCCGGGCTCGGCTGACCGGGCCCGTGGCGCCCACGTCGAACCCGAGCCGCCGCAGCGTGGCCACGTAGTCGGCAGGGCTGTCCTTCTTCCGCTCGGCTCGAAGGCGCTCGACGGACGCGCCGGGGCTCAGGGTCACGTTGAAGAAGTGGCGGCCGGCCGAGAAGCTGGCGGTCATGAGCGAATGCCACGCGGGCGCGGCGGAAGGTGACCCCGGCACCGCGGCCGGCGGGCACCAGACCGCCTTGCGGCAGGCATCGGCCTTCCAGCTCTGGCCGCCGCCCGCCTCGCCGAAGGCGGAGACGGAGTAGAGGCCCGCTTCGGGCAGCTCCAGGAAGACAGTGGCCTGCAGGCCGCGGGGGCCGGCCTCGAGCCAGAGGCCGTCACGTCCCGCCGCCCCCGCGCTCGTCAGGATCGCGGCCGCCCCACCCGTCGTCTTCATTGCCGAGGCGGTGACCTCGACCGGGCGGCCCGCCGGGGGCAGCTCGGATTCCCGATCGAGCGCTTTCACCACCGTGACCGCGACGTCCTCGGTCTGCGTCACCGCCCGCGAGCGCCAGCCTCCCGGCGGCTCGATCGCCTCCGTGCACGGGGGCGCGACCTCTACGTTGTCCAGCGACGTGCCGGCCGGCAGCAGGATCGAAGCCGTGTAGGCGCCGGGGTCGAGGTGCGCGGGCCCGGCGTCGACCCAGCCGGTGAGGGCGGACGGCACCAGCGTGAAGGTCGCGGCGGCCCCGTTCCGGCCGAGAGGCGTGATCTCAGCGGAGGCGGGGGAGGCCGGATTGCCCGCCATGCGGGCGCGGAGGCGGTAGTCCCCGCCCCTCACGACGGCCAGCGGATAGGCCACCTCGCCCGCGGCGGAGGCGGCGACGACTCGGCGCGCGCCGCCGGCACTTACGACGTCGACACCCTCCCCCCGGACGTAGGCGTCGGCGCGGAAGGCCAGGCTGTTCTTCCAGGAGAGGGTGGAGAAGACCTGCGCGTCGGGCGAAGCCGGTATCGCCGCGCGCTCCATGTCGAGGGCGCGCAGGAGCATCCGCGCCCACTCGCCATGCTCGACCGACGACGAGCGGGACTCTCCGTAGAGTGGGACCATCACCGCCACGACCACCATCACGACCGCTGCCAGGCCCAGGGCCTTCAGCTGCTTCGACATTGACGTCCTCCGTCGCCGACCACGGTAGCCGCTCGGCCTCCGGGTGTCCACTGGCACTGTGCGCTGCGACACATGCCGTTGCGCGAGGTGCGAAGACCGTGCGATCCTCTGCCGCGATGGACAGCGACCGGATCCCGCACGCGCGCCGGCCCTCCACCTGACTGGAGAAGATCGACCGCCTCGGGTGGGCGGCCGGCGTCAGCTTCGAGGCCTACGGCGCCCGCATCGGCGTGCGGGTGACCGACCGGTCCGTCCTGGACGAGATCGTGGCCCGGCTGCCGGCGGGATGGCGGCGGCAGCCCCGTCCTCTCGTCGATCACCTGGTCTCCTTCGTCGTGGGGGGCGATGCCGGCGCCGTGCGCCGCTTCCATCTGCTGTACGCGGACGCGCGCCGGCTCGTCCGCACCACCGAGCGGCACGAGGCGCTCGCGGTGCTGGAGAACCACCTCACGCAGGCGGTGGCCGAGATGGCTCCGCGGCGGCTCTTCGTGCATGCGGGCGTCGTCGGCTGGAACGGCCAGGCGATCCTCGTCCCCGGGGCGAGCCACGCCGGCAAGTCCACGCTCGTGGCCGCGCTGCTCGCGGCGGGCGCCACCTACTACTCCGACGAGTTCGCCGTCCTCGACCCGCAGGGCCGGGTGCATCCCTTCCCGCGCCCGATCCGGCTGCGCGACGCCCGCGAGATCGCGACGAGCCTGGAGCCGGAGCAGCTCGGCGGCCGGCGCGGGCTCGGCCCGCTGCCCGTCGGGCTGGTGGCGGTCGCCCGCTACGACGAGGGGGCGCGATGGCGGCCGGCGCGCTTGACGGCGGGGCGCGCCGTGCTCGAGCTGCTGTCCAACACGATCGTCGCGCGGAGCCATCCCGCGGCGGCGATGGCGACTCTGGGGAGGGTCGTTTCCCGCGCCGCGTCGTTCAAGGGACGGCGAGGGGAGGCCCGGGAGGCGGCGGCGTGGTTGCTCGAGGCGGTAGGCTGAAAGCCTTGACCGGAGGAAGCGCATGAGCAGGCCAGTGAAGAATCGGACCGGGCCCCGGCAGAGGCGAGACGGGCTCGTCGTGCAGGAGTTGCCGGAAGAGACCCTCGTCTACGATCTCGAGCGACACAAGGCCCATTGCCTCGAGGTGGTGGCGGCCGCGGTGTGGGAGGCCTGCGACGGAGAGCGCACGGTCGGGGAGATCGCCGCGCGGGCCACGAAGCGCATCGGCCGGCGGGTGCCGGACGACGCCGCGTGGCTGGCGCTGCGGCGCCTCGGCCGGGCGCGGCTGCTCGAGGCCCCGGTCGCCGCTCCCGTCGCGGGCCGTTTCACGTCGCGCCGCGACTGGCTCAAGAAGGCGGCCCTGTTCGGCGGCCTCTCGGTGCTGTCGATCACCGCCCCCACCGCGGCGCAGGCCGCGACGTGTGTCGCCCAGACGGCGTGCCAGGCGCTGCAGAACCGCTTTTGCACCGGCGCGCCCTGCTGCACGACCGGGCCCAACCCGGCGCCTCCCGGCACGAGCTGCAAGAAGGTCGGGAACCAGAACAACTGCAGTTGCGCACCCTAGCGCCGAAGCCGCCGCTTGGGTCGAGGCCGTGAGACGTCGGGCCGACAAGTGGCGCACGTGCTGCGCGGTGCCTGGCGTTCGCCGCCCGCGGCGGACGATCTCGACGCCGGCGATCTGCTCGAAGCTTCGCCGCTGCTCCTGCGGAGCGGGAGCGCCGGCCTGGCCTGGTGGCGCGCGCGGTCGGCCGGCGTGCCGCCGCCGGTACTGACGCCGCTCCACGACGCCGTCGGGATCCACGCGCTCCACGGGGCCATCCTCGAGGCGAAGATCCCCGCCGCCTTCGACCGTCTGCGCGCGCGCGGCGTCGAGGCGCTGCTGGGCAAGGGCTGGGCGGTCGCGCGTCTCTATCCGCGCCCCGGGCTGCGGCCCTACGGCGACATCGACCTCTACGTTCGGCCGGAGCAGGAGCCGATGGCGCGCACGGCGCTCGACCCGCCCGGCGAGGACCCGTTGCCCGTGGACCTCCACTGCGGCCTGGGCGAGCTCGACGACCGGCGGTTCGAGGACGTACTCGCCCGGTCGCGCCGGGGGCGTCTCGGGGATGCCGACGTGCGCGTCTTCGGGCCCGAAGACCACCTGCGGCTCCTGGCGCTGCACCTCCTGCGCCATGGGGCGTGGCGCGCCGTCTGGCTCTGCGACCTGGCCCTGATCCTCGAGGCCCTGCCGCCCGATTTCGACTGGGCATGCTTCATGAGCGGGGACGGCGCCCGCACGGACGCCGCCGTGTGCGCCCTGCGCCTGGCCCACGAGCTGCTCGGGGCGTCGCTCGCGGGCGTGCCGGCGGCGATCCGCGAGCGGAGGCTGCCCCGCTGGCTCGTGCCCGCCATCCTGCGCCAATGGGGCGATGCGCGCTTCGAGCCCCACGGTACGCGCACGCCGATGGCGGTGGAGCTGCGCCGCCCGCGCGGTCTGCTCCGGGCGCTGCGGGTGCGGTGGCCCAACGCGGTGGAAGCGACGGTCGGCCGGCGCGCCCGCTTCAACGGCCTTCCGCGACTTCCCTTCCAGATCGGGGAATGCCTCGCCCGCACGCTTCGATTCGCGTGCTCGCCGAGCGGCCTGCCCGCGCCGCCGGAGCGTTGACAGCCCCGGGGGGCGAGGCTAGGCTGGCCTTGCTGTGAAGAGCACCGTCGGGCGCGAGGAGAAGGAGGTCTTCGGCGCCTACCTCTCCAAGAACCACCTCAAGCGGAGCGAGCAGCGCGAGGTGATCCTGGATACGTTCCTCCGCTCCGACCGCCACCTCTCGGTGGACGACCTCCTGCAGATGGTGCAGAAGCGCCGGCCCGACATCGGCCGGACGACCGTGTATCGCACGCTGAAGCTCCTGCAGTCGGCGGGGCTGGCCCAGGAGCTGGCCCTCGACGGCCAGAGCAGGTTCGAGCGCGACTACAAGCGCGAGCACCACGACCACTTCATCTGCAAGTCCTGCGGCGCCATCTTCGAGTTCACCTCGCCCGACATCGAGCGCCTGCAGGACGAGATCGCGGCCGACATCGGCTTCGCGATCGAGGGCCACCGCCACCAGATCTACGGCTCCTGCCGGAGCTGCACCTCCCGCGCGTCCCGGGCGGAAGCCCGCCGCTCGCCCTGAGACTCCAGCGCGTCGAGGTCCGACACGTAAGCCTCCCGCTGCGACGGCCATTCGAGACGTCGTTCGGAACGACCACCCACAAGGAGTTCCTGCTCGTCGCCGTGTCGGCGGATGGCGTGACCGGCTACGGCGAGTGCGTGGCCGATTCGGACCCCTACTACCTGCCCGAGACGAATCACACCGTCCTCCACATCCTGCGGGACTTTCTCGTCCCCCTCGCCTTCGGCCTCGAGATCGCGCACCCACGCGAGCTGCTGGCCGCGTTCGCGCGCGTCCGCGGCCACGAGATGGCCAAGGCCGCCCTCGAGATGGCGGTGTGGGAGCTGCACGCGCGCCGCGAGAACGCACCGCTCTACCGGGTCCTCGGCGGACGCGGGGGGCAGATCGCGACGGGTGTCTCAATCGGGCTTCAGCCCACCACCGCCGCCCTCCTCGAGCGAGTGGAGGAGGAGGTGGCCGCCGGCTACCGCCGCGTGAAGATCAAGATCAAGCCCGGCCACGACCGCGACCTGGTCGCGGCGGTGCGGGCGCGCTTTGCCGATCTGCCGCTGATGGTGGACGCCAACAGCGCATACCGCCTCGCCGATGCGGGCCTGTTCCGCGAGATGGACCGCTACTCGCTGACGATGATCGAGCAGCCGCTCGCGTGGGACGACATGGTGGACCACGCGGCCCTGCAGCGACAGCTGCGCACCCCGGTGTGCCTCGACGAGTCGATCCACTCCGCCGAAGATGCGCGCCGCGCGCTCGCGCTGGACGCGTGCCGCGTGATCAACATCAAGGCGGGCCGCGTGGGAGGGTTCGCGGGAAGCCTGGCCGTTCACGACGTCTGCCGCGCCGCGTCGGTGCCGGTCTGGTGCGGCGGGATGCTGGAGTCGGGGATCGGCCGGCTCGCCAACGTGCACCTGCAGACGCTGCCCGGCTTCACGCTGCCCGGCGACACCTCGGCCAGCGCGCGCTACTTCGAGGAGGACCTCGTGGAGCCGCCGGTCGTGGTCTCGCCGTCGGGGACGATCGACGTGCCCGAGGGGCCCGGCATCGGGCGCGAGATCGTGTGGCCGCGGGTGGAGAAGGCCACCACGTTCCGCGAGGAGTGGAGGCCCTAGCCGCTAAGCTAAATGACCTGTCGACGTCCGGCGGGGAGGCGCGGGCTCGCCCGCGTGCGACGGCGCGGCCAGCAGCTCCTCGCAGCTCTCGGCGGGCACCGGCGGGCTGAACAGGTAGCCCTGCATGCGGTCGCAGCCGCTGGCGACCAGGAACTCGAGCTGGCCGCGCGTCTCCACCCCTTCGGCCACGACCTCCAGCTTGAGCGTGTGGGCGAGCGCGATCACGGCGCCGGCGATGGCGGCGTCGTCGGGGTCGCTGCCGATGTCACGGATCAGGGACCGGTCGATCTTCAGCGTGTCGATGGGGAAGCGCCTCAGGTAGCTGAGCGACGAGTAGCCGGTGCCGAAGTCGTCGATCGAGATCTGCACGCCCAGGGCCTTGAGCTCGCGCAACGTCTGGATCGACGTCTGCGCGTTCTGCATGGCGTTGCTCTCGGTGATCTCCAGCTTCAGCAGGCGCGGCTCGAGCCCCGTGTCGGCGAGGGCGTCGGTCACGTGGCCGACGAGCCCGGGCTCCTGGAACTGCCGGGCGGACAGGTTCACGGCGACGCTGAGGCCCGGGTGGCGCTCCTGCCAGATCCAGGCCTGGGCGCATGCGCCACGCAGCACCCACGGGCCCATGGGCAGGATCACGCCGGTGATCTCCGCGAGCGGGATGAACTCCGACGGCAGGATCAGGCCCAGCTCCGGGTGACGCCAGCGGAGCAGGGCCTCGACGCCGTGCGCGCGGCCCGTCCGGTCGAAGATCGGCTGGTAGTAGAGCACCAGCTCGTCCTGGGCCAGGGCCTTGCGCAGGCTGCTCTCGAGCGCCAGCCGCTCGAGAGCGGTCGCGTTCATGGCCGGGGTGTAGAGCTGGTAGTTGTCGCGCCCCTGCTCCTTCGCGCGGTACATGGCGGTGTCGGCGTTCTTGACCAGGGTCTCGGCGTCGCTGCCGTCGTCCGGGTACAGGCTGATGCCGGCGCTGGCGGTCACGAACAGCTCGCGCCCGTCGACCGCGAAGGGCATCCGGACGAGGTCCAGCACCTTCTTCGCGACCTTCGCCGCGTCCACGGCCTGGCCGATGTCGGGCAGGAGCAGGGTGAACTCGTCCCCGCCCAGGCGGGCCACCGTGTCGCCCTCCCGCAGGCAGGTGCGGAGGCGGCCGGCCACCTCGCAGATCAGCCGGTCGCCTACGGTGTGGCCCAGCGAGTCGTTGATCACCTTGAAGCGGTCGAGGTCGAGGAAGAGCATCGCCAGCGGCTTTCGATGGCGGTGGGCCTGGGCCACGGCCAGGCCGAGGCGGTCCTGGAAGAGAAGCCGGTTGGGCAGGCCGGTCAGCGGGTCGTGGTAGGCCAGGCTGCGCGCCTGTTCCTCGGCCTGCTTGCGCCCGGTGATCTCGAGCCAGGCGCCGACGGCGCCCCGCGCCTTTCCGACGAGGTCGAGCAGCGGAGCGGCGTAGCCGACGACCGTGCCCGTCCTTCGCCCATCCCGCACCACGTCCACTTCCACGTCCACGACCACGCGGCCGGAGCCGGCCGCCCGCTGCATCGGCATGTCGGCCGCGGCGAGCGGCCGGCCCTCGTGCACGAGCTGCACGCCGCGGAGCTCGTGGCCGGGCTCGGTGAAGGAGGCGTTCGCGCCGGGCGGCAGCCCGAGCTGGCGAGCCAGGTGGCTGTTGGCGGCCACGAAGCGGCACTCGGCATCGCGGGCGATGCCGATCCCGATCGGCAGCACGTCGAGCAGCGCCTGGAAGTCGGAGAGCTGCTGCCGCAGCCGCTCGTCGCTCCTCTGGAGCTGCTCCGACAATCGCGCGTTCCGGACGGCGATCGCAGCGTGCGGGGCCAGGGCCTCGCTGAGCTGGACGTGGCGGGGGGTGAAGAAGCCGGCCTCTGCCTTCTCGACGGCGTAGAGCCCGATCACCCCCTCGGCCGCGAGCAGAGCCACGCCCATCCAGCTACGGACGTGCTCGGTCCCGGCGTGGCCCGGCCAGCCGGGGTACTCCCGCGTGTCCGCGATCAGGATGCTGCGGCGGTGGCCGACGAGGGCGGCGAAGACGGGATTCGGCACGTCGAACGCGTGGTCGCGGGTGAGGGCGGGATCGCCCCCGCGCTCGTAGCCGCGGATCGCGCGCACGGCCAGCCGCCCATCGTCATCGAGCAGCATGACGCTGGCGGTGTCGTAGGGGACGAGCTGCGCCAGGTGCTCGAGCAGCTTGTCGAGGACGGACGTCAGGTCGAACGTGCGGGTGAGATCGAGGGCGGCTGCGCGCAGGACGTCCGTGGTGGTGTCCATCGCCGGGGAAAGCCTACGGCCCGCCCCTCTGCGGGTCAACGCCGGGAGCGCTCCGGAACGGGGACGGCGTGAGTAGCGTCACAGGAGCCCCCGGGAGAGCGGGGACGCCTGTCAGCGAATAACGCGCATTCGTGAACCAGAGCGGCGTGATCCCGCTAATTTGTATACAGGCGGTCCGGATGGGACAATTTCCACCGAGTGCGCGCCCCGGTGTTGCCTCGCCTGCCCCTGCCCTCCACTTGAATGGACAAGCTCGACCGCCTCGGGTGGGCGGCCGGCCTGGCGTTCGACGCCTACGGCCTGCGGATCGGGGTCCGCGTGAACCGGCCCGAGGCGCTGGAGTGCTTGTCCGAGCGCTTGCCTCCCGGCTGGAAGCCTTCGTCGTCCAAGATCGTCGACCGCCTCTTCTCCCTGTGGCTCGGCCGGCCGCGCGGGAGCGCCCGCGGCTACCATCTGCTCTACGCGGGCATGGTCCGGCGTGCCCGCACCCTGAGCCTCGACGAGGCGCTCGATACCCTCGAGTCCGACCTGCGCCAGACCGTCGCCGCCTTCTCGCGCGACCGGGTCTTCGTCCACGCGGGGGTCGTGGGCTGGCACGGAGGCGCGATCCTGATACCCGGCCGCAGCTACAGCGGCAAGACGAGCCTGGTTCGCGAGCTGGTGCGGGCGGGGGCGGTCTATTACTCCGATGAGTTCGCGGTGCTCGACGGGCGCGGCCGCGTCCACCCGTTCGCCAAGCCGCTCTCGATCCGTGAAGGCGCCCTCGTGCGTCGCTGCTCAGCCGAAGAGCTGGGCGGTGTCTGCGGTGTGAACCCGCTCCCGGTCCGCGCGATCGTCCTGACGGGCTACCGCGTGGCGGGGCACTGGCGGCCGGTCCGTCTGACGCCGGGGCAGGCCCTGCTGGCCCTCCTGGCCCACACGGTGCCCGTCCGGCGGCGGCCGAGGTCTGCCCTGCGTGCCCTCCAGAGCGCGGTCTCCGGCGCGGTCGTGCTGAAGGGCGTGAGGGGCGAGGCCGACGTAGCAGCCCGCGCGCTGCTCGCTCGGTTGGGTGCGGAGGCGCCGGCCGTCGCCCGCGCGTCCTGAGGGGAGCGATCGAATGAGTGCCCGCAGCGGTCGAGGACGCGCGCGACGTAAGGTCGGAGGCGCGTTGCGGACCGGCCCGGCCGAAGTCCGCCCGCGACCCTAACGAATGGCCAGCAGCGCGGGTCAAAGCCCCCCACCCGAGTCGAAGCCGAGCCCACCGCCCGCGGCCCGTCCGGCGAAGTCGTCTCTCGGCGGAAAGCATCTTCCGACGCTCGTGGGGCTGCTGATCGCGTTGATCGCCGTCGCTTCCTACTTCTTCTTTTTCGTGAAGCCCCCGCGGCCGGCGGGCCCGGGTCCGGTGGCGCGCTTGACCGGCATCGAGGGCAACGTTCGGGTCAAGGCCGCGGGCGCCGAGGCCTGGACGAAGGGCGAACCGTCCCGGCCGCTCAACACGGGCGACGTCGTGCAGACGGACCACCGGTCCGGAGCCGAGATCGCGTTCTTCACCGGGAACGTGGTGAGAGTGCGTCCCGACAGCGTCGTGCTCATCAGCGAAGGCGAAGCCGCGGTGGCGGAGGAGGCCACGGCTTGGCACGTCCAGTCAGGCCAGGTGAACTTCGACCTGAAGAAGGACACGGAGATCGTGACCTCGGCCGCGCGGACACGGGCCAGCGCGAACTCCAGCGGCAACGTCAACGTCACGGAGGACGGCGGGACGGGAGTGAAGATCTTCCGGGGGTCCGCCCAGGTGGCGACGAGGGGGGGAGAAACGGTCAACCTCACGGACAACCAGGCCGTGGTCGTCGATCCCCGAGGGAAGGCGGGACCCCGGATCGCGCTGCCTCCCACGCCGAGCCCCACCGGCCCTCCCGCCAAGGCCGAACTGCGCTACGTTCCGCCGCCCCAGGCCACGACGCAGCTCCAGTGGCAGGGGGTGCAGGGCGCCCAGACTTATCGCGTCGTCATGGACTTCAACGTCCGCCAGGCCGACCTGCTCCTCTCGGCCGCGCTCGACCGGCCCGGGATCACCGCCACCGCCCATGAGCTGCAAGGCCTCGATCCGGGCAGTTACTTCTGGCGCGTCGCCGGCGTGAGCAAGGAGGGCCTCGAGGGAGAGTTCTCCAGGATCTCGCTGTTCTCGGTCGTCAGGCCCTCGCCCGAACCTTCCCCCGCCGGCGGGCCCGCCCTGACCGTCGGGGCCGCGGCCATGCAGGAAGGCATCCTTCACGTGAGGGGCCGTACGGACCCGGGGGCTTCCGTCACCGTCGATGGTCACGAGGTGAAGGTCCTGCCCGACGGGTCGTTCAGCGAGTTCGTGAGGAGCACCGAGAAGGAATTCGTGGTGGTGCGGTCCACGAGCGCGATCGGTCAGTTCACGGAGCAGAAGAAAGCGGTGACCGCGTACTGATGGCCCGTGAGCGCTGGTTCTACGCCAAGGACATGCGGCGCATGGGACCGCTCCCCCGGCGCCAGCTCGTCCAGTCCCTGCTCGGGCTCCCCGACCCTCGAGCCGTCCTCATCTGGCGCCACGGCTTGCCCGCCTGGACGGCGGCCCGCGCCGTGCCGGAGATCGACAGCCAGCTCGCGCCCTTCGCCCGGGCCGAGGCTCCGGCGGCCGAGCGCGCGCTCCTGCCGACCGTATCGCCCGGGACACCGGGCGTCCACTCCGCCCCGGCCCCGCGGCTGCGAGTTCCGGGAGATGAGGGACGAGCGGTGCGCGCGCAGCAGCCCAGCGTCGCGCTGTACTTCGGAGCCCTCGGCGTGCTGCTCCTGGTCGTGGTGGTGGGCTGGCTGGTCTGGCCGCGCTCGAACGACAATGCAGGCCCGGCGCCGGCGGCCGTCGGGGGGCCGAACCAGAGAGGAACGCTCGTCGCCTCCCCGCGAGCGGGAGAGGCGAGCTCCACCGAGACGGCCCAGGGCGCCGGGGGGCCCGGCGTGGCCGGCTGGAGCGACCAGGAGGTCGACCTGCCACCCGCCGAGTTGCGCCTCCTGAAAGGAGTCGGCGGCTGGAGCGGCAGCAAGCTCACCGTCACCCTCTACAACGGCAGCGCATGGCGCATCACCGAGATCCTCGTGCGCACGAGCCGGCTCCGAGGCGACGAGTTCGTCGACGCAGAGACACCTCACCGGCTGCTGCCCTTGGGGGGAGCACCTACGGACGCCGGAACGGCCGAGCTCCTCAAGAAGGTAGCGCCGGAGCGCAAGAAACCCGGCGTCAATCCGCTGGACACCGGCCCGTTCGAAGCGACGGTGGGCGCTCAGCCCGAAGCGTACCGGTGGAGGATCGAAGGAGCCCGCGGCTACCCGCCGCGGGCGGGGTCCTGATCGCCGGTGACCGAGAACACCAAACCCTCTCTAAGCATAACATAACCCGAGGGTTCGTGCTATGCTCGGCCGGCCATGAAGCCGACGAGACGCACGGAGGGAGTGGTGGTCACGGAGCTGATGGACGAGGTGCTCGTCTACGATCTCGAGCGCCACCGCGCCCACTGCCTCAACCCGCCCGCCGCGGTCGTCTTCAAGCACTGCGACGGCAAGAGGAGCGTCGAGGATCTGGCCCGGCTGTTGGAATCGGAGCTGGGAGCGCCCGCCGATCCCGACTGCGTCTGGCTCGCGCTGGACCGCCTCGACAAGGCCCGGCTCCTGAGCCCGCGCGTGAGACGGCCGCCGGCGGCGGGTCGAGTCTCGCGGCGCGATCTGATCCGCCGCGTCGGGATCGCGGCACTCCTGCCCGTCGTCACGTCGCTCCTGGCCCCCACTCCGGCGCAAGCCGCGGCGACTTGCGTCGCCAATTGCGCGTCGCAGCCCTTCGGCACCCCCTGCTCTTCCACCGCCCCCGCCAACTGTCTCTGCGCCTGCGACGGCTCGGGCAACTGCATCGGCGGCTGCTAGCCGCGGCTCAGCGGATCCTGAGGGCGGGGTCGCCGAGCAGGTTGTAGATCGAGAGCAGCTCCGGGAAGGCGCCGGTCTGGGCGAAGTCGGCCTGAGCGGCCAGGACCGCGTCTCCCAGGCGCGGGTGGGCCCCGGAGGTGATCTCTCGGATCAAGGCCTGGTGGAACAGGTCCGCGGGCTCGTGGAGGCTCAGGCCACTGGGAGCGAAGCTCGCGATCGACCCCTTGCCCTGGGCCTTCAGCAGCTCCTCGGCCAGCGAGTTGAGGAAGGGGAAGTGGAAGTAGCCGTTGAGGCAGTCCATGGTGAGCAGCACGGGCTGTCGAGACTGGGGAGCGAGGAGGGCGACGTCCTGGTTGTTGAAGACGTTCTCCGAGGCCCAGACCGCGATGCCCCCGTGTCCGAGGTAGCTCATGAGCGCCGCCCCACGGTCGAGGGCGGAGGCGATGGCGGGGCGGGTGGCGCTGCCCTGCTCGCGCAGGAAGATGGTCTCGACGGTATGGCTGGCGGCGAGGAGAGGGGCGACCCGTTGGGCGCTGCTCTCGAAATCGCCGCCGCCATCGGGATTGTCCGCGACGAGGACGGCGGGCCCCTCGGTAAGGGTCAGGCCGGAGGTCTCGAACGCGACGACCTTGTCCACGAGCGCGTGGGCTTCCTCCATGGTCGAGGCGGGGAGCCGGCCGAGCGCGAGGTCCGGCAGCAGGTCGTCGCCGTTGACCGCCGCGTAGGCGGGATCGGAGGCGGTCCACAGGTACGACGTCTTCACGAGCAGCGGCGGCAGCGGGTTCGGCGCCCCGCTATGAAGGAAGTCCTTGTAATCGTAGGAGGCGTCGCCGAGCAGCAGCACGTATCGAAGCAAGGGACCACGCCAGAAGTGGTAGGCGTAGGCGATGAAGTCGCGGATGGCCTGGGGCGTCGCCTCGCCGTGGCCGAACTCCTGATAGACCTCTTCGAGCGAGGCCGCTTTGACGACGAGGCCCTGTCCCTCCCGCAGGTCGAGCAGGGGCTGCGCGGCGGGAAGGAAGGCGTCGGGACCGATGACCAGGTACTCGGCGCGATTGAGCCGGCTGCGCAACGCGCTGGGGATCGGCGACCTCACCTCCGGATGGAGCACGTTCTGCGCAGAGAGGGCGAGGTATCGCCGGCCGGTCTCCACGCGGAAGGCGAGCCCGCTTTGCGTCGTAGAAGCGCCGAAGAGCCACTGCGGCGTATTCGGCGACGTGAGGTCGAGCAGTAGGCTGCCCAACCCCAGGCCCGAGACCTCCGCGCTTCCGGAGAGGGGGAAGCTGGCTTCGAAGACCCCGCCCGCCGCGGAAAGCGCACGGGGATGGACGAGCTCGAAGCGGTCGAGGAACACGAGCGAATAGGTCGCCCCCGCGTCGCCGAGGCTTTCGACCTCGAGCAGGTTGTCGCCCTCATGGACGATCCCGGGAGCGAGCGAGGCCGAGAATGCCTTGGGCGTCATTCCGTCCCAGACCACGTCGCCGGCCGCAGTCCCGTTGACCCAGACGCGCACGTGATGATCGTCGACTCCGTCCTGATCGCTGCCGCCCTGCAAGAAGACGGTGAGCGGCGAGGCCTCGGAAGCGGAGCCGACGCTCCCCACGACGAAGTGATAGCTCTTCCTCACCGGAGCGACGAGGGTGTCCCACAGCCACAGGTCCGGCGCCTCGAGCAACCCGGGCTGGAAGCTCTTGTTCTCCTCCCAGCGCTCCAGGCTCGAGGCGGACGAGAGGACGTCACCGGATGGATGGGCCGAGACGAGCGGCATCGTCGGCCCCCCGCTGCGGCTGAGGCTCAGCTCGTAGACGGCCTCCTTGCCGTAGGGATTCAGCGCCGCGCCTTCGGTAAAGAAGTACAGGACCGAGCCGCGACCGAAGGAGGAGCCGGCCGGCTCGATGTGGAAGGCGACGGCATCTCCCTGGCGACTCAGGCGCAGCTCGCTCGCGGAGACCCTGGGGTGCAGAGGGCCGAACAGGTCCTCGAATCGCACCGCGTAGAGCCCCCGCTGCTCCACGGCGAGGTCCGCCAGCGGGCGATCGCCCGACAGGCGCAGCCGGGAGGGGACGCGCCGCCCGCGGCTGAGGGCGCCACGCGAAGACTCTCCCTCCTCGTTGCCCGCAAACTCGAGGCGCACCACCAGCCGCCGGGCGAGCTCGAGACGCTTCGCCGACGAGTCCCACCGCAGGGGCCACAGCTCGAGGAGCGCCTTTTTCAGCTCGCCCTGGAAGGCGGTGCCGGCCAGCCGCGCCGCGCTCACCGGGAACAGGCCGCCGTCCAGAGAACGCGCCCCGCCGGCGCGCCTCACTCGTGCCCGCACCACCCCTTCCCCGCTCTGCACCATCTCCGGCCGTCCGGAAAGCGCGGGCACCAGGTCCGGGAAGCTCACCACGTCGCGCGGAACGACGGCGCCCAGCCTCACGCCTCGGCCCACGACCGCGTCCACGAAAGCTCGCTTCACCGGCAGCGCGGGCAGGCCCGGATCGGGGATCTCCTCCATCCCCGGGATCTCGAGCACGACGCTCCCGTCGGCCTGCCGGACCGCGTAGAAGCCGCCGGTCCGAAGCTCGAGCACCGCGTGGTGCTCGCTGCGCTCCAGGACCTGCAGCGACA
>QHVJ01000104.1 GCA_003222275.1 Acidobacteriota bacterium
GTCAGCACGTACACCTCGCCCTTGAACTTCTTGTGCGGAGTGATGCTCCCCGGCTTGGCCAGCACCATCCCCCGCTCGATGTCCTTCCGCTCCGTCCCCCGCAGCAAAACCCCGATGTTGTCCCCCGCCTGCCCCTCGTCCAAAAGCTTCTTGAACATCTCCACACCCGTCACCACCTTCTTCTGCGTGGCGGCCAGCCCCACGATCTCGATCTCCTCCCCCACCTTCACCTTCCCCCGCTCCACCCGCCCCGTCGCCACCGTCCCCCGTCCCGAGATCGTGAAGATGTCCTCGATCGGCATCAGGAACGGCTTGTCGATCTCTCTCTGCGGCAGCGGAATGTACTTGTCCACCGCCTCCATCAGCTCCAGGATCGGCTTGGCCGAGTCGTCCTTCCCCGTCCCCTCCAAGGCCTTCGTCGCCGACCCCCGGATCACCGGCACGTCGTCCCCCGGGAACTTGTACGTCTTCAAAAGCTCCCTCACCTCCAGCTCCACCAGGTCCAGAAGCTCCGGATCGTCCACCATGTCCACCTTGTTCAGGAAAACCACGATCGACGGAACCCCCACCTGCCGCGCCAGCAGGATGTGCTCCCGCGTCTGCGGCATCGGCCCGTCCGCCGCCGACACCACCAGGATCGACCCGTCCATCTGCGCCGCCCCCGTGATCATGTTCTTGATGTAGTCCGCGTGTCCCGGGCAGTCCACGTGCGCGTAGTGACGGTTCCCCGTCTCGTACTCCACGTGCGACGCGTTGATCGTCACCCCCCGCTCCCGCTCCTCCGGCGCGTTGTCGATCTGGTCGTACGCCTTGAACTGAACCTTCGGGTTGCTCGCGGCCAGAACCTTCGTGATCGCCGCCGTCAGCGACGTCTTCCCGTGGTCCACGTGCCCGATCGTCCCGATGTTCACGTGCGGCTTCGTCCGGTCGAACTTCTCCTTGGCCATTCTCTACCTTGCCCATTACCTTGGCGACGACCTCCTCGCTGACGTTGCGGGGCGCCTCTGCGTACTTCTCGAAGTGCATCGTATAGGTGGCGCGGCCCTGGGTCCGCGAGCGCAGGTCGGTGGAATACCCGAACATGTTCGACAGCGGCACCATCGCGGTGATGATCTGCGTCCCACCCCGCGAGATCTGGCCCTCGAGGTGCCCGCGCCGGCTGGAGAGGTCGCCCGTCACCGCCCCCGTGTAGTCGTCGGGGGTGACGACCTCGACCTTCATGATCGGCTCCAGCAGCACCGGGCTCGCCTTCTTGGCCGCGTCCTGGAAGGCCAGGGACCCGGCGAGCTTGAAGGCCATCTCGGAGGAGTCCACGTCGTGGTAGGTGCCGTCGTAGAGCTTCGCCCTCACGTCCACCACCGGGTAACCCGCGAGGATGCCGCGCTCCAGCGCTTCCTTGATCCCCTCCTGGATGGGCTTGATGAACTCCTTGGGGATCGAGCCGCCGGTGATCTCGTTCTCGAACACGAAGCCCTCGCCGGGCGCGGGCTCCAGCTCGATCTTGGCGTGGCCGTACTGGCCGCGCCCGCCCGTCTGCTTGATCCACCGCCCCTCGCCCTTGGCCTGCTTGCGGATCGTCTCCTTGTAGGCCACCTGCGGCTTGCCCACGTTGGCCTCGACGCCGAACTCCCGCTTGAGGCGGTCGACGATGATCTCGAGGTGCAGCTCGCCCATGCCGGAGATCTTGGTCTGGCCGGTGTCCTTGTCCGTCTCCACCTTGAAGGTGGGGTCCTCGGACATGAGCTTGGCCAGGCCGGCGCCGAGCTTCTCCTGGTCGGCCTTGGTCTTGGGCTCAACGGCCAGCGCGATCACGGGGGCCGGGAAGTTGATGGATTCCAGGACCACGGGCTTCAGGGGATCGCAGATGGTGTCGCCGGTGGTGACGTTCTTGAGCCCCACCGCGGCCGCGATGTCGCCCGCGTAGACCTCCTTGATCTCCTCGCGCTTGTTCGCGTGCATCTTCAGGAGCCGCCCGATCCGCTCCTTCATGCCCTTGGTGCTGCTGAGGACGGTGTCGCCGCTCTTGAGGTCGCCCGAGTAGACCCGGAAGAAGGCGAGCTGCCCCACGAAGGGATCGGTCATGATCTTGAAGACGAGGGCGGCGAATGGCGCGTCGTCCCTGGGCTCCCGGGTCACGAGCTCGCCCGTGGCGGGGTCGTTGGCGATGGTCGGGGGCACGTCCAGCGGAGAAGGCAGGTAGTCGACCACGGCGTCCAGCAACGGCTGCACGCCCTTGTTCTTGAAGGCGGAGCCGCAGAGCACCGGGAAGAGCTTCATCGCGATGGTGCCCTTGCGGATGGCCGCCTTGAGCTCGGCCACGGTGGGCTTCTCACCCGCTACGTACTTCTCGAAGGCCGTGTCGTCGCCGGCCTCGTGGGCAGCCTCGGCGGCCTTCTCGATCAGCTCTTCGCGGTGGTGCTGGGCCTCGTCCTTGAGGTCCGCCGGGATCTCCTCCACCTCGTACTTCGAGCCCAGCGTCTCGTCCAGGTAGCGGTAGGCCTTCATCTCCACGAGGTCGATGACGCCCTGGTGCTGGTCCTCGGTCCCCAACGGGAGCTGGATGGCCACCGCGTTCTTGGCCGAGAGCCGATCGCGCATCGTCTGGATCGAGTGCAGGAAGTCCGCCCCCACGCGGTCCATCTTGTTGATGAAGGCGATGCGAGGGACCTTGTACTTGTCGGCCTGCCGCCAGACGGTCTCCGACTGGGGCTGCACGCCGGCCACCGCATCGAAGAGGGCGACCGCCCCGTCCAGCACGCGCAGCGAGCGCTCCACCTCGGCCGTGAAGTCCACGTGGCCAGGGGTGTCGATGATGTTGATGCGGTGCTCGCGCCAGAAGCAGGTGGTGGCGGCGGAGGTGATGGTGATCCCACGCTCCTGCTCCTGCTCCATCCAGTCCATCACGGCCGTGCCCTCGTGGACCTCGCCGATCTTGTAGCTCACGCCGGTGTAATAGAGGATCCGCTCGGTGGCGGTCGTCTTGCCGGCGTCGATGTGGGCGGCGATCCCGATGTTGCGGGTCCGCTCGATTGGGGTCTGCCTGGGCACTGCCTTCTCTTTCCCGGTCCCGTCTACCAGCGGTAATGGGCGAAGGCCTTGTTGGCCTCCGCCATCTTGTGCGTGTCTTCCTTCTTCTTCACGGCCCCGCCGCGCATGTTGGCGGCGTCGAGCAGCTCCATCGCCAGCTTCTGGGTCATGGTGCGCTCCGGACGCCGGCGGGCGAAGCCGATGATCCAACGCAGGGCGAGCGACGTGCGGCGCGCGGGGTTCACCTCGACCGGCACCTGGTAGTTGGACCCGCCGACCCTCCGGCTCTTGACCTCGAGCGAGGGCTTCACGTTGTCCACCGCGCGCTTGAAGACCTTCAGCGGGTCCTCCTGCGTCTTGGCCTGGACCACGTTGAACGCCTCGTACATGATCTGCTGGGAGACGGCCCGCTTCCCCCCGTAAGTCATCGAGTTGATGAACTTGGTCACCAGCGCGCTGTTGTAGAGGGGATCCGGCAGGACCTCTCTCTTCGGCACCGTTCCGCGACGTGGCATTGATTCCTCTTCAAGCTGGGCGGTGCTGCGTCGCACCCCCCAGACCCCCCGCGCGCGCGGGAGTGAATCCCGCTTCGCGCGCTGCTCGTGGCTTCCTTCCAAAAACAAACAGACGGCGCGGGGACCCTCTCGGCCTTCCGCGGCCGGATCCCGATCGCGTCGTCTGAGGCTCAACGACCGCCCCGCCTCGAGGATCCGGGCCCCCCGGGTCACGTCTGCTTCGGTGGGCCTGATCTCCCCGACCGTGTCTTGCCGGCCTGACTCCCGGCCGACGTTCTAGTGAGAAGACCTCCTGCGATCCTTTGATCGACGACGCGAACTACGCCTTCGGGCGCTTCGCCCCGTACTTGCTGCGGCTCCGCTTCCGGCCCTGCACGCCCACCGCGTCCAGCGTCCCCCGCACGATGTGATAGCGCACGCCGGGCAGGTCCTTCACGCGTCCCCCGCGGATGAGCACGATCGAGTGCTCCTGCAGGTTGTGTCCGACCCCCGGGATGTAGGCCGTCACCTCGACGCCGTTCGTCAGCCGCACGCGGGCCACCTTGCGGAGGGCCGAGTTCGGCTTCTTGGGCGTCGACGTGAACACCCGCACGCACACGCCCCGCTTCTGGGGCGATCCTTGAAGAGCCGGGCTGTCGGTCTTCGACTTGAGCTTCTCCCGACCGACCCGGACGAGCTGGCTGACCGTGGGCAGTTTGAACCTCCGACGCTCACAGACGACCCTTCCGGGCAACCCGCAAGCAGGGCAACCCTACGAGTCTACTCGGGTTTCCGTCCCTGTCAAGGGGCGCTCGGGCGAGAATGTCCGGGTGCCTCGTGATCGCGGCCGGAAAGAGGGCGTGAGCCCGGCGGTCCGGGCGCTCCGCCACCGGAATTTCCGTCTGTTCTTGGCCGGCCAGGTGATCTCGCTGGCCGGCACGTGGATGCAGCAGGTCGCGCTCAGCTGGCTCGTCTATCGCCTGACCCGCTCGCCCTTCCTCCTCGGTCTGGTGGGGTTCGCCGGCCAGCTCCCCAGCCTGCTCCTGGCGCCGCTGGCCGGCGTATGGGCCGACCGCGCCGACCGCCGCCGCATGGTGATCGGCACCCAGGTGCTGGCCATGGTCCAGGCGCTGGTCCTGGCGGCCCTCGTGCTCACCGGCCGGGCCACCGTCGCCCACATCCTCGTCCTCAGCGTGTTCCTCGGCCTCGTCAACGGCGTCGACGTCCCCACGCGCCAGGCGTTCCTCGTCGAGCTGGTGCGAGGGCGCGACGATCTGGCCAACGCGATCGCCCTCAACTCGTCGGTCTTCAACGCCGCGCGACTAGTGGGCCCGGCGGTGGCCGGGTTCATGATCGCCCTCGTCGGCGAGGGAGTCGTGTTCCTGCTGAACGGCCTCAGCTACATCGCGGTCATCGCCGCGCTCGTCGCGATGCGGGTCGAGCCGCGGCCGGCCGGAGGCCGGGAGAGACGGCCCGTGCTGAGCGAGCTGAAGGACGGCGTGCGCTACGTCTTCGGCTTCGCGCCGATCCGCTCGCTCCTCCTCCTCATCGGGGTCGTCAGCGTGATGGGCGTGCCCTTCGCCGTGCTCATGCCGGTCTTCGCCACCGACGTCCTTCACGGCGAGGCGCACACCCTCGGCCTGCTCATGTCGTCGCTGGGCCTCGGCGCCCTGGGCGGCGCGCTGCTCCTGGCCGCGCGCCGCAGCGTCCGCGGCCTCGGCCGGGTCATCCTGGCCGCGGTGGTCCTCTTCGGCCTGTCTCTCGTCGGCTTCGGCCTCTCCCGCAACGAGTGGCTCTCGATGGCGCTGCTCGTCGCGGCCGGGCTCGGCATGATGGTGCACATGGCCGCGAGCAACACCATCCTCCAGACGATCGTGGACGAGGACAAGCGCGGGCGCGTGATGAGCTTCTACGCGATGGCGTTCATGGGCAGCGTCCCGCTCGGGAGCCTCCTCTCCGGCCTGCTCGCCGCGCGCGTCGGCGCCCCCGCCACCGTCATCCTGGGCGGGATCGCGTGCCTCCTCGCCGCCGCCGGCTTCGCGCGGGCGCTGCCCGGCCTGCGCGCGCAGATCCGCCCCATCTACGCTCGCCTCGGGGTGATCCCCGAAGTCGCGGCCGGGCTGCAGACCGTCGCCGAGCTGACGACACCGCCGCGAGACTGACGGCAGCGGGAGTAGACTCGCGCCATGGCCCGTCCGCTGCCGGAAGAGATGACCGTAGTCGAGATCACGCGCCCGGGGCCGCCCGACGTGCTGCGGCCGGCGCGGCGGCCGGTGCCTCGGCCACGGGCGGGTGACGCGCTGATCCGCGTGGCCGCGGCGGGGGTCAACTACCCCGACCTGCTGCAGCGACAGGGCCGATACCCGCCGCCTCCCGGCGCCCCCGACATCCCGGGCCTGGAGGTCGCGGGCGAAGTGGTCGCGGTCGGGGAAGACACTCCCACGGCTGGCGTCGGCGAGCGCGTCTGCGCCCTGGTCGCGGGCGGCGGCTACGCGGAATACTGCCTCGCCCCGGCCCCGCAATGCTTGCCGGTGCCGAAGGGCCTCGACGACGTCGCGGCGGCCGCGATACCCGAGACGTTCTTCACGGTGTGGGCCAACGTGTTCGAGCGCGGGGGGCTGAAGTCGGGCGAGACCCTTCTCGTCCACGGAGGCGCGGGTGGGATCGGGACGACCGCGATCCAGCTCGGACGCGCCTTCGGCGCGCGCGTCTTCGCCACCGCCGGGTCGCCGGAGAAGTGCACGGTGTGCGAGAGCCTGGGCGCGGAGAAGGCCATCGACTACCGTCGAGAGGATTTCGTCGCCGTCATCCGCGAGCTGACCGGCGGACGGGGCGTGGACGTCATCCTCGACATCCTCGGCGGGGAGGAGCTTCCCCGCAACATCGAGTGCCTGGCCGTGGAGGGCCGCCTCCTCCAGATCGCCTTCCTGAAGGGCGCGCAGGCGCAGATCGACCTGACCCCGATGCTGCATCGCCGCCTGACGCTCACCGGCTCGACGCTGCGTCCGCGCCCGGTCGAGGAGAAGGCCGCCATCGCGTGGGCGCTCAAGGGCTCGGTCTGGCCGATGCTCGAGCACGGCACCGTCCGGCCGCTCGTCCACCAGACCTTCCCTCTCGCGAAGGCGGCCGAGGCTCATCGGCTCATGGAGTCGCGCGGGCACGTGGGCAAGATCGTGCTCACGGTGTGACGACCGTGGCTTCAGGGGCGCGCCGGCCCCCGTTTCAGTGGATCGTGCTGGGCCTGGGGGCGGGCCTCGCGCTTCTCTTCGCCGCCGCCTTCGTGCTCGTCGCCCGCCACGGCGGCCGCGAAGGCCACCTCGGCTGGCGCCCGGCCCCTGCCTCCGACGGCGGCGTCCTCGTCGCGGGGGTCGACCTCGGGGGACCGGCGGCCGGCGCCCTCGCCCCCGGCGACCGGGTGGTGGGCGTCGACGGCGACCGGCGCGTGAGCTGGGCATCCTTCGCCTGGCTGATCGAACCCCTGAGACCCGGGCGCGACTACACGCTGCGCGTGGCCCGCGATGGCCGCGAGATCGAGGTGCGCCTGCCCGTGACGGCCTCGACGCGGCCGGGCTGGGAATGGACGGCGATCGTCCGCGCGGCCGTGGCCCTCCTCTTGTGCACGACCGGCCTGACCGTCGGCCTGCTGCGGCCCGAGCAGCGCGCCGCCCGGCTCTATTCGCTGGCGGTGCTCCTGTCGGCGCCGATCTTCTTCGCCAATCCGCTGCTGCTCGACATGCTCCGGAGCGGCCTGCTCCGCCCCGGCGAAGCGCTCGTCGTGTGGCTGTGCCGCGTCCACTCCCCTTTCCATGGCGCGGTCGGCTTCCACTTCGCGCAGGAGTTCCCGCGGGGCGTCGATCGCGGCCGAGGCTGGAGGAGCGCGCGGGTCCTCTTCTATCTCTGGGCGGCGGTCGTGTGCGTGCTCTACAACGTCGAGTACTACTTCATGATCTTCCGGCCCGACCGCGCCGTCGCCTTCACCTGGCAGCATCCTCTTGCATGGCGCGGCCTCCTCGCCCTCGACTCGCTGTTCGGACCGGTGGTCTTCGCCGCCATCCCCGCCGTCATCGTCCTCAACGCCCGCGAGGAGACGAGCCCCGGCGAGCTTCGCCGGATGCGCTGGGCGTTCCTCGGCGCCCTCGTCGCGTTCGTCCCCGTGACGGCGCTCTTCACCCTCCGCTTCGTCCAGGAGGTGTTGTTGTCGGGGACGCGGCTCATCGCCTCGGAGACGGAGAACGTCCTCGACAACCTCGCGTTCCTGTTCCTGGCCGTGGCCCCGATCACGCTGGCCTACGCGGTCGTCAAGCACCGCGTCTTCGGCATCCGCATCGTGATCCGGCGCGGCGTGCGCTACCTGCTCGCGCGCAACGTCCTGCGGGCGGTGCTCCTGCTGCCCATGGCGCTGCTGGCCGGCAGCGTGCTCCTGAACCCCGAGCGCACGGTGGCCCAGATCCTCTTCCAGCACCCGTTCCATCTCGTCCTGATCGCCGCCGCCGCCCTCAGCCTTCGCTTCCGTGGCTCGCTCGCCCGCGGGATCGACCGCCGCTTCTTCCGCGAGGCCTATGACGAGGAGCAGGTACTGCTCTCGCTCGCCGACGACATCCGGGCCCGCGACAGCCTCACCGATCTCTCCCGGCTGGTGAGCGACCGCCTGGGGGCGACCCTCCACCCCGAAAGGCTCCATCTCGTCTATCGCAGCCTCGAGGGGCGCGACTTTTCCCTCGAATACTCCAGCGGCGGCAGCTCCGCCGGCTTGCGGATCCCGGAGGACGCCGCCCTCGTCCGCGTGATGGAGGCCCGGGCCGCGGCGCTGGAGCCGGGCCCCGAGGACGCCGCGCTTCCCGCCGAGGAGCGCGAATGGCTCTCCCGCCTCGCCGTCCGTCTCGTGGTGCCCATGCTCACCGCCGAAGGGCGGCTCGTGGGAATGATCCTGCTCGGGGAAAAGAAGTCCGAGGTCCCCTATGGAGTCGAGGACCGCCGCCTGCTCCAGGCGCTGGCGGCCCAGATCGCGGTCCTCTACGAGAACACCGCGCTGAAGCGGCGGGTCGCCCGCGAGGAGCAGTCGCGGCGCGAGGTGCTGTCGCGCCTGGCGCGCGACGAGTTCAACGTCGTCAAGGAGTGCCCGCAGTGCGGGACGTGCTGCGATGCCGCCGTCGAGACGTGTCCGGCGGACGGCTCTCCGCTGGTGCTGACGATCCCGGTCGAGCGAACCGTCGACGACAAGTACCGGCTGGAGCGGGTGCTCGGCACGGGAGGGATGGGCGCCGTCTACGAGGCCACCGACCTGCGCCTCGGCCGCCGTGTGGCGCTGAAGATCCTGCTCGCCCGCAACTTCGGCAACCCGGGCGCCCTGCGGCGCTTCGAGCGCGAAGCCCAGGCCGCGGCTCGCCTGCGCCATCCCAACATCGTCACCGTCCACGACTACGGCACCCTGGGCACGGAGGGCGCCTACCTGGTCATGGAATTGCTGAAAGGGACGACGCTGCGCTCCGAGCTCGACCGCGTGGGGAGCCTGCACCCGCCGGTGGCCGCGGATTGGTTCGACCAGATCCTCGACGGGGTGGGGGCGGCGCACGCCGCGGGCGTCATCCACCGCGACCTCAAGCCGGACAACGTCATCGTCACCCGCGACCCGCAAGGCCGTGACCTGCTCAAGATCCTCGATTTCGGCCTCGCCAAGCTCAGCTTCAGCGAGCCGCCCGACCCCAAGAGCCTCACGGTACCGGGCACGGTCCTGGGTACGCTCCGCTACATGTCCCCGGAGCAGCTCTCCGGCGAGCCCACCGACGAGCGCAGCGACGTCTTCTCGATCGGGGTCCTGGTGGCCGAAGCCCTCATCGGCCGGCATCCCTTCCAGGCCCCCACGACGGCGGCCATGGTCACCGGCATCCTTCAGGACCCGTTCCACGTCGAGGGGGAGGCAGCGGAGCTGAGGGAGCTGGATCGGGTCCTCCAGCTGTGCCTGGCCAAGGATCGTGAGGACCGTTATCCGAGCATGGTCGACGTCCGCCGCGAGCTGATTCCGGCCATCCGGGCCTGCCCGCCGTTCCCGGATACGCCGCGCCCGTCCTGGGACCACGAGACGATCGCGGACGACGCCTCCACCCGGCGCACGGAGGGGTGAGCCCCGTACGAACGGTTATGGCCGCGGCCTATCTCTTCCACATCTGCCGGAACCATCCTTTCATCGACGGCAACAAGCGGGCCTCCCTCGGGGCCGCCCTTACGTTCCTGTGGCTCAATCGAATGCACGTCAAGGCGAGCGAGGATGAGATCACGGAGCTGGTGATGGGACTCGCCGCCAGCAAGATCGGCAAGCCCGAGGTGGCCGTCTTCTTGAAGCACCACGCCCGCCGACGACGTTGACTCAGCCCGCCTGACTCCCCGGCTCGCGTCGATCCAGCTCGCTCTGGCTGAGGCTCGCGAGCGCGCTGTAGATCTGGCGCGACACCTCGGCCACCGCCGTGTTGCTCCCGACGCCGGCGGCGGACTGGGTGAGGATCACCGCCGCGTACGGACGCCGCTTGCCGATGTAGACGATGCCCGCGTCGTGGTGGACGGTGGAGATGTTGCCCGTCTTGTGGGCCACGTGGGCGCCTCCCGGCAGCCCGGCGGGGATCCCGCTCTTGTGCCGCTGATCGAGGAGGATCTCGAGCAGCTCCGCGGAGATCTCCGGGGAGTAGACCCGGCCGTCCGAGATGAGCCGCAGCAGCCTCAACAGGCCGTGGGCGGTCACCATGTTGTTCTTGCCCGCGGCGAAGGCCTTCTCGTCGTCGACGCCCCTCAGCACCTCGATCCCCTGCACCCGAAGCTCGTCGAGGGCCTTCTGGATCACGCCGATCGTCACCAGGTCGATGAGGAGGTTGGTGGCCAGGTTGCTGGAGGTGGTGATCATCTGGTAGGCGAGGTCCTTGACGCTCATCGTCTTCCCCAGCCGGCCCGCCACCTCGGGCGAGGCTTCGCGATCGAGGTCGAGCGAGAACGCCTCGTCTTCGATCAGGCTCGAGAACCGGTTGCGCACGTGGACGGGAGCGCCCAGCTCCAGCTCCTTCCGGAATACCTGGCGGAAGACGCCCACGAGTACCGCCAGCTTCATGGTGGATGCGGCGTGGAAGAACGCGTCGCCGTTGTAGGACCACTGCATGCGGGTCTCGGAGTCGTAGAGGGCGATGCCCAGCCGCTCGAGCTTGTGCTTCCGCTTGACGGCCTGGATGCTCAGGTAGAGCGAGTTCTCCGAGCGCGCGAGCGAGGCCTCGGGCGAGGCCGCGCGGGAGCCCGGTCGTGCGCGGAGGGCGGCCCGGGAGCGGACGGCGCGGGCGCGCACGGTCAGCGCCTCCAGCCGGGCCCGCGCAGCACGCGGCCCGGCCTCTCGCTCGTGAGATGGCCGCCGTCCACGACCAGGCGCCCGTTCACCGCCACGTACGGGATTCCCTCGCTGTAGTGGAAGGGATCGGCGAAGGTGGAGCGGTCCTTCACCGTCGCGGGATCGAAGACCACGAGGTCGGCGATCATGCCCGGGCGCACGATCCCGCGGTCCGGCAGCCCCATGCGCGAGGCGGGCAGCGAGGTCATCTTGCGCACCGCCTCCTCGAGCGGCAGCAGCTTCTCCTCGCGCACGTACTTGCCGAGGATGCGGGAGGCCGAGCCCCACGCCCGCGGGTGGGATTTCTCCTGCGCGTAGATGCCGTCCGTGGCCCGGGCGCCGGAATCGGTGCCCAGGCTCACCAGCGGGTGCTTCAGCGCGATGCGCACGTCGTCCTCGCTCATGCTGAAGGTGATCTTGCCCGTGTTGGCCTTGTCGGCGACGACGACGTCCACCATGACGTCGAGCGGGTCCTTGCCTTCGGCGCCGCCGATCTCCTCCAGCGTGCGGCCTTCGTACTTCTTGAGCGCCGGGTCCAGCACGCTGACGATCATGATGCGGGAGGCGCCGCCGTCGGGCCAGTCCGGGTTCTCGTCGAGGAAGCTCTTCTTCGCCTTCTCACGCGTGGAGGGATCCCGCAGCCGCGCCAGCATCCGCTCGTGGCCGCCTTCGCGCACCCACACCGGCAGGCTGGCGTCGAGCGAGTTGGAGCTGGCCGGGTAGGGATACATGTCGGCCGAGACGTCCAGCCCCTGCTCCCGCGCCTGCTCGATCCGCTTCAGCACGTGCGGCATCCGTCCCCAGTTCTTCTTGCCGGACGTCTTCAGGTGGTAGATCTGCGCCGGCAGCTTCGCCTCCCGCGCGATCCGGAATACCTCGTCGAGGCTGGAGTCGATCGCGTCCTCCTCGGAGCGCTGGTGGGTGATGTAGCTGCCGCCGTAGCGGGCGGCCACCCTCGCGAGCGCGATGAGCTCGTCGGTCGACGCGAAGCGGTCCGGCACGTACATCAGCGAGCTGGACAGCCCGAAGGCGCCCTGCTCCATCGCCTGGGCCACGGCCGCCTCCATGGCCTTCAGCTCTTCCGCCCTCGCCGGACGGTCGTCCTTGCCGATGACGAGGTCACGGACCCCTCCCGCGCCCACGAACGTGCCGAGGTTGATCGCCGGCCGCGCGCGCTCGAACGCCTGGAAGTAGCCGTCGAGGGTGGTCCAGTCCGGGGTCACGCCGTAATGGGTCCACACGTCGCGGTCGGCGGCGATCATCCGCGCGTTGACGGGGGCGATGGAGCTGCCTTCGCCGGTCAGCTCGGTGGTGATGCCCTGGGTGATCTTGCTCGCGGCGCGGGGATCGACGAGGACGTTGTATTCCGACTGGCCGAGCATGTCGATGAAGCCGGGCGACACGACCAGGCCCTCGGCCTCGACGCGCCGGCGCGCGGGGACGCCGGCGAGGTCGCCCACGGCGGCGATGCGGTCCCCCACCACGCACACGTCGGCGCGGAACCAGGGAGCGCCGGTGCCGTCGACCACCCGCCCGCCGGCGAACAGGAGGTCACAGGAGGCGGGAAGCGCGGGAGCGGCAGCGAAAAGGGCCAGAAATGCGAGCAACATGTGAAACGAATCTCCGGGAACGAGGAAATTATAGTCTGCAGGGGTATCCTGCCAGCGGTGCGCATGCTTTCGGGAAGGACGGCCGGATGGACCCGGGCCGCGCTCGTCGCGGCCGTCGCCCTGGTCTATTTCGCCGCCGCCCGCTTCGGCCTGGGGTTCGCCGTGGTGGCCGAGCAGGTTACGGTCGTGTGGCCCCCTTCCGGCATTGCGCTGGCCGCCCTGCTCGTCCTCGGCTTCCGGGTCTGGCCGGGCGTCTGGCTGGGCGCCCTGGCCGCGAACGCCCTCGCCCACGAGGGCGTCGGCACGGCCCTCGCGATCGCCTCCGGCAACACCATCGAAGCACTGGTGGGCGCCTGGCTCCTGCGGCGTATTCGTTTCCACGAGGGTCTCGATCGCGTCTGGGACGTGATGGGCTTGTTCGGCCTCGCCGCGGGTCTCAGCACCACGGTGGCCGCCACGGTGGGAGCGACGAGCCTGTGTCTGAGCGGCATCCAGCCGTGGAGCGCCTTCAGCCGGCTCTGGTCCGTGTGGTGGCTCGGGGACGCGATGGGCATTCTGGTCCTCGCGCCGGCGCTGCTCATCTGGGGAAGCCGGCCTTACGTCCGGTGGTCCCGCCCCCGCGCGGTGGAGGCCGTCGCCCTCGGCGCCTGTGTCGTCGTGACCACGGCCGCGAGCTTCGGAGGTCGCTTCGAGCAGCTCACCGGCAGCCACTTCGCGTACCTCGTGTTCCCCCTGCTCATCTGGCTCGCCCTGCGGTTCGGCCAGCGCGGAGCGGCTCCCGCGATCCTGATCGTCACCGGTATCGCGGTCGCGTTGACGGTCCGCGGCCTGGGGCCGTTCGGCGCCGCCCGCACCGGCCACCCGCTGATGATGCTCCAGGTATTCCTGGCCGTGGCTGCGCTCACGGCGCTCGTCCTCGGTGCCACCATCGCCGAGCGCGATACCGCCGAGCGCCGGCGGATGACCGACTACGCCGTGGGCCGGATCATGGCCCAGAGCGCCACCCTCGAGGAGGCGGCCCCCCAGATCCTCGAGGCGATCTGCGAGTGCCTCGAGTGGGATGTCGGCGCTCTATGGGTGGTCGGCACCGTCGGGGGCGTGGAGGCCCCCGGTGCCGAGCTGCGGTGCCTGGAGGTCTGGCACCGTCCGGAGCTCGACGTGCGCGAGTTCGTGGCCGCGACCCGGGAGCGCCGCTTTGCCGAGGGTATCGGCCTGCCCGGCCGCGTATGGCAGGCAAGAGGGCCGGCCTGGATCGCCGACGTCGTCCGCGATCCGAACTTCCCGCGCGCGCCGGTCGCCGTTCGCGAGGGACTCCACTCCGCGTTCGGGTTCCCGATCTCCCTCGGCGGCGAGGTGCTGGGGGTCATCGAGTTCTTCAGCCGGCAGATCCGCCGCCCCGACGAGACGCTGCTCCAGCTCTTCGCCGTCGTGGGGAGCCAGATCGGCCAGTTCATCGCCCGGAAGCGGTCCGAGGCCGCGGTACGAGACTCGGAGGTGGAGCTGCGACAGGCCAGCGAAGCCAAGGACCAGTTCCTCGCCCTCCTCGGGCACGAGCTGCGCAACCCGCTGGCTCCGATCCGCAACGCGCTGGAAATCCTGAGGACGAGGAAGACGGATCCCGCCGTGGCCGCCCAGATGCACGAGATGATGGAGCGGCAGACCGCCCACATGGTCCGGCTCGTGGACGATCTGCTCGACGTCTCCCGGATCACGCGGGGCAAGATCGAGCTGCGGCGTGAGCGGGTCGACCTGCGCACGGCCGTGGAACGGGTGGTCGAAACCGTGCGGCCGCTCCTCGACGATCGCGCGCACGATCTCCGTCTCTCGCTACCGCCCGAGCCGATCCTGCTCGAGGCCGATCCCACGCGCCTGGAGCAGATCCTTTCCAACCTCCTGAGCAATGCGGCCAAGTACACGCCGGGCTCCGGGACGATCGACTTCTCGGTCGCGCGCGACGGCGAGCAGGCCGTGATCCGCGTCCGCGACAACGGCATCGGGATCCGGCCGGAGATGCGGGGCCGCATCTTCGAGCTTTTCGCGCAGGCGGACCGGCTTCCCGAGCGCGTCCAGGAAGGCCTGGGCATCGGTCTCACGCTCGTGCGCAGCCTGACCCAGCTCCACGGGGGAACGGTCACGGTCACCAGCGGCGGGCCGGGGCACGGCAGCGAGTTCGTCGTGCGGTTGCCGTGCCTGCCGGCTCACGCGCCGCTGGGGCCGCCGGTCGTGAAGGCGCCGGCCGCCGCGCCGAGCGCCCAGCGCCGCCGCGTGCTGGTCGTGGACGACAACCTCGACTCGGCCGAGAGCCTGGCCATCCTGCTGCAGATGCACGGGCACGACGTGAGGATGGCCGGCGACGGCCCTTCGGCCCTGGCCGCCGCCCGCGAGCATCGCCCGGAGCTGGTGCTGCTCGACATCGGCCTGCCCGCGGGCATGGACGGCTACGAGCTCGCGCAGCGGCTGCGGCCGGAGGCCGGCCTCGAGCGCGCCGTCATCGTCGCCGTGACCGGCTACGGGCAGGAAGAGGACCGGCGGCGCACCGCCGATGCGGGCTTCGACGACCATCTCGTCAAGCCGGTGGACATGCAGAAGCTCTGGCGGCTGCTGGCCGGCCTCTGATCCGCGCCATGAGTCCCCTCCCCGACGTCCATCCCACGGCCGTCGTCAGCGGCTCCGCCCGCCTCGGCTCCGGGGTCCGCGTGGGACCGTATGCCGTCATCGAGGACGACGCCGAAGTGGGCGACGGCACCGAGCTCCGCGCCCACGTCGTCATCAAGCGCTTCACGACGATCGGCAAGGGCAACGCGGTGCACGAGGCCGCCATCCTCGGCGGCGAGCCGCAGGACGTGGGCTTCGCGGGAGCGGAGACGCGATTGCGCATCGGCGACGGCAACCGCATCCGCGAAGGTGTCACCATCCATCGGGCCACCCGGCCCGGAGGCGAGACGGTCGTCGGCTCCGGCTGCTTCCTGATGGCCTACGCCCATGTAGCCCACGAATGCGTGATCGGCGACGGCGCGGTCCTCGCCAACAACGTCGCCCTCGCCGGCCACGTCGACGTCGGGCCGCAGGCTTTCCTCTCGGGCGGCGTCGTCGTGCACCAGTTCTGCCGCGTGGGGCGCCTGTCGATGCTCGGAGGCAATTCCAAGATCGTCCAGGATTGCCTGCCGTTCGTCATCACCGACGGCGTGCCCGGCCGCGCCCGCGGCCTCAACGTCGTGGGCTTGCGCCGGGCCGGCGTAGCGGCCGCCCAGCTCCGCGCCCTCAAGGAGGGCTATCGCCTCCTTCTCCGCTCATCACTCCGCCTCGAAGCGGCCCTCGAGCGCATGGCCGCCCTCGACGATCCGTGGGTGGACGAGATGATCGCGTTCGTGCGGGGCTCGAAGCGGGGGTTCCACCGGGCCCGGCGCGACGGCGAGACGGCCATTTAACGCGGAGGACGCGGAGGTAAACGGAGAGGACGCGGAGGAATGGATACACTCCTCGTTGTTCTCCGCGTTCTCGGGCTCTCCTAGCTACCCTCCGCGCCCTCCGCGTTGAATGGTTGGTCCGTTTCGCCTAGCTCTTCGCTTGCGCGAGCCAGCGTTCCAGCAGCTGGCGATCGTCCGGGTTCTTCAGGCGCCGCAGGACGCCGTCCTTGTGAGCGAAGACGACCTCCGGCCGGTCGAAGGGCATCCGCTCGTACATCCTCCCGCCCGGGACGTGGCACGGCGTGCAGGTGCGGGCGAGCAGCGGCTTTACGGAAGCTTCGAAGTTGACGGCTTCGGGCGCCGGCGACGGTGACGCAGGGGGGGACGCTGACGGCGCGGCCGTTGGCGTCGGCGTGGCGGCGACCGGCGTCGGGGCGGCCGGCGATCGACCGATCGGAGGGGCGGGAGGCGGCGGGGGTTCGACCGTGCGACAGGCCGCGACGGTCAGCAGCGCAAAGGCGGCGTACGAATACCTCATCGGCGGTTTACCTCTTCCTTCGTTCCTGCCCGCGCCGCTCGCTTCCCGGACGAGCCGCGCGCCGGCGCTCGACCATCCGCCGGATCGCCGTGCGCGCCCGCTGGAAGGACATCGCGAGGACGCCGCTCAGGATCAGCCAGGCCAGGCCGACGCCGAGCACCAACCCGACCAGGGCCGCGAGCAGGGCGACGATCATGTCTACACCGATTCGAGCTCGTGGAACCGGCGCATGTCCACGCGGGGGCGGCCGTCGCCTCTCTCCACCAACATGTCCTTGAACCGCGCGCCCACCGTCACCTCCTCGGCCAGGTACGAGGATCGTGAGTGCACCGTCTGCGAGAACGTCTCATCGGTGCCCGTGAGCAGGATCATGAACTCCGCCTTCGCCTCCCGCAGGCCCTCGGCCGTGGCGCCGTAGAGCGGGCTCTTCTCGTCGATCGGATGGACCAGGGTCCAATGCAAGGGGAAGAACAGCACCGTGCTGCGTTCCAGGGACAGCGGCTCGAACTTCCGGATACGCCGGCCGTTCTCGTTCACCATCCGGCTGAGGGTCACCCGGGCCTTCACCTCGATGAGCTGGTTCCGCCGCTCGTTGATGATCCTGAACATGAAGCCCGTGATCCCGCGGTAGGGGGCGATGACCGCCCTCTCGCTGTAGAGGATGTGGGCGAGGGGCCGGCTGAAGCGGGCGAACGAGAGGCCGGTGGCGAAGGCCACGCCGAGCAGGCCGACGAGGGCCTCGATCGCGACGAGGCTGTTGGCGGCCGAGCCCTCGGGGCTCAGCCGGCCGTAGCCGATGGTGGCGAGGGTCTGCACGCTGAAGAAGAACGCCTCCAGGTACCGTTCCCCCGGCGTGACCGCGGTCGAGCCGTGAAGCGCCCCCGGCCCGCAGAGCAGGTACGCCGCCGCGAAGAGCAGGTTCACCAGCACGTACGTGCTGAAGATGACGGCGTAGAACACCCACAGGGGGGCGTTGAGCATCTCGTGGTAGAGGTTCAGCGAGCGCAGGAAGGACTGGTTCTCGCGCACGACGTTGAAGCTTCCGTCGCGGTTCAGGAAGCGGGCGTCGGTGCGCTGAAGGACCCTGGTGCCGAAGCCGAGGTCACGGTCTTCCGCCGGCATTTCGAGGGGTGTGGTGGCCACGGCTCCTCCATGTCGGAAAGGCAACAGTCTAGCCGGATTCCCCCGTGTTAACCTCGCTCGATGCTGGGCCTGCCGAAGCTTCCGGACATGTGGCGCGTCCTCAAGGAGGCGGATCTGCACGCGATCCGCCGCCAGGCGGAGCGCCCGTTCCAGGCGCTGCTCGTGGCCGAGGATGTGGCGGACGCCGAGCAGCTCGGCGCCCTCCTGAGCGGGCCGGATGGCATGCGCCATCCGTGGCTCGTGCCCGCGGACGCGGCCGAGGCCCGCCATCCCGCGTCCTCGGGAATGCTGGACCTGGCGGTCCTGATCAGCCCGGCGCCCGACCTCTCCCCGGCGCTGGGCTTCGCCGCCGACGCGCTGCGCGCCGCAAAGGTCCCCGTGGTGACGATCGCCTACGGCCGCCGCAGCGCGATGACCGCGGTCGTGCGGCCGGGAGAAGCGGCGCGGGCGGCGGTGGCGGCGCTGGACGCGGCGGCGGTGCCGGCGGTGGCGCAGGCGGTCCTGTCGGCGGCATCGCCGGAGCTGCGTCTCGCCCTCGCCCGCCACCTGGTCCCGCTGCGCGAGCCGCTCTTCGCGGAGATGATCGAAGAGACGGCGCGGACCAACGCGATGTACGCGCTCACCACCGGGATCGCCGAGGCGGTCCCCATCCTGGACGTGCCCTTGAACCTGGCCGACATCGTGGTCCTCACGAAGAACCAGCTCGTGATGAGCTACCGCATCGCGCTCGCCTCCGGCAAGAAGGGCAGCGCGCGCGAGCTCATCGGCGAGGTGCTCGGGGTGATCGGCGGAGGCTTCCTCTTCCGCCAGGGCGCCCGTCAGCTGGTGGGCCTCATCCCGGTGGTGGGCATCGTCCCGAAGGTGGCGGTGGCCTACGCGGGGACGCTCGCCATCGGGAAGGCGGTCGTGGCGTGGGCCGCCTACGGCCAGGCCCTCGACCCGGGAGCCGTGAAGAGGCTCTATCGCCAGGCGCTCTCCCGGGGCCGCGACGTGGCGCAGGCGCTCGTGGCCCAGGCGCGCAAGCGTACGCCCGGCCGCCGCTGGCTTCGCCGCCGCCGCGGATGATACTCGGGGCCCTCCTCCTCCTCGTCCCCGTTTCCCTCGCCCTGGCCTACGTCGTTCACGCCTCCGCCCTCTGGGTCTTCGCGACGTCCGTGCTCGCCATCGTACCGCTGGCCGAATGGATCCGGCGCGCCACCGAGCAGACGGCGCGTCTGGCGGGTCCCACCATCGGGGGGCTGCTCAACGTGACGTTCGGGAACATGGCCGAGCTGATCCTCGCCCTCTTCGTCCTCAGCGCGGGGCACGCCGAGGTGGTGAAGGCGCAGATCACGGGCTCCATCGTGGGCAACAGCCTTCTCGGCCTGGGACTGGGGATCGTGGCCGGGAGCTGGGGACGCGACAAGCAGACCTTCAGCCGGCAGCACGCGGGCCTGCTGTCGAGCCTGCTCATCCTGTCGGTGATCGCGCTGATGCTGCCGGCGCTGTTCGACTACACGGAGCGCAGCGCGGACGTGCCGGGCCGGCACAGCCTGGACGAGCGGCTGAGCCTCGGCGTCTCCGTCGTGCTGATCCTCGTCTACCTCGCCAACCTCGGCTACACGCTCCTCACCCACCGCGACGTCTTCGCGCTGGAAGAAGAAAAGGAGAAGGCGGCCTGGCCCCTGTGGAAGGCGCTCGGTGTGCTCGTCGGCGCCACGGCGGTGATCGCGCTGGAGGCGGAGCTGGTCTCCGGCGCGCTGGAGGGCACGGCCGGCCGCCTCGGGTTGTCCACGTTCTTCCTCGGCATCATCGTCCTCGCCGTGGTGGGCAACGCCGCCGAGTACATCTCCGCCGTCTACTTCGCGCGCCGGGACCAGATGGGCCTGGTGGTGACGATCACCGTGGGCTCGACGATCCAGGTCGCGCTCTTCACCGCCCCGCTGCTGGTCCTGATCTCGTGGGCCATCGGCCACCCGATGAACCTCGTCTTCGCCAACCCGCTCGAGCTGATCGCGATCGCGGGATCGGCCTTCGCGGTCAACTCCATCGCCCAGGACGGCGAGACGACGTGGTTCGAGGGCGTGCTCCTGCTCGCGGTCTACGCGCTGCTCGGGCTGGCCTTCTTCTACCTGAAGACCTGAGGTGCGCTACTGCGCGGCCTTGACGAACTTCAGCGCCGCGGAGTTCATGCAGTAGCGCAGGCCGGTGGGCCGGGGACCGTCCGGGAAGACGTGGCCCAGGTGGCCGCCGCAACGCGCGCACAGCACCTCGGTGCGGATCATTCCCCCGCTGGCGTCGGAGTGCTCGTCGACGACGTTCTTGGCGATCGGGGCCCAGAAGCTCGGCCAGCCCGTCCCGGACTCGAACTTCGTGTCGGAGCCGAAGAGCTCGAGCCCGCAGGCGGCGCAGACGTAAATACCCTTCTCGTGGTTGTCCACGTACTCCCCGGTGAACGCCCTCTCGGTGCCGGCCTTGCGGAGGACCTCGTACTGGATCGGGGTGAGGACCTTGCGCCACTCCTCGTCGGACTTGACCACCTTCTCGATCATGATCTTCGTCTTCGCGCCCTTTCCGGCCGCCCAGGCCGTTCCGGCGTCGGTGGCCTTCTGCCCGGGGCCCGAGGCCAGCAAGGCCAACGCTGCCCCCAGGAGGGCGCAACCGGCGATGACGGCGTTTCTGGTCGACATGCTCCAACTGTAACATCGCCGGCCCCCGGGCCTCCATTCCCGGCGATCCGGTTCACGTCTGGAGCGCGGGTACCGGCCAGACTAAAATAAGGACGTGCCGAGACCCGAGGGGAAGGCCGGCGGCGAGGTCCTCGAGAAGCGCAAGCCGAAGACCCGGAAGCCGCGCCTGTTCCACGCGGTGCTGCACAACGACGACTACACGACCATGGAGTTCGTGGTGAAGATCCTCGAGTCGGTGTTCCACAAGCCGGAGCCGGACGCGTTCCGGATCATGATGCAGGTGCATCTCGAGGGGAAAGGCATCTGCGGCGCGTATACCTACGAGGAGGCCGAGACCAAGGTGGCCACCGTTCACGATCTGGCCCAGGAGGCCGGCTTTCCGCTGCGGGCCACGGTGGAGGAGGCCTGAGCATGTTCAGCCGTACGGCAGAGAGGGTCCTGAACTCGGCCGCCCGTGAGGCCGTGACCCGCCGCCACGCCCACCTCACCTTGGAGCACCTGCTCTTCGCCATCCTCGCCGAGCCCGCGGGCGAGAAGATCCTGCGCGCGGCGGGGGCGGACACGTCCCGCCTCAAGGCGGAGCTGGAGACGGTGCTCAGCGACACCCTCGACACGCTGCCGGCGGGCGCGCGCCGCCAGCCCGAGCAGACCCTGGCCTTCCGCCGGGCGCTGCAGACCGCGGTGTTGCACGTGCAGAGCGCGGGCAAGACCGAGGCCGAGGTGGGAGACATCCTGGCCGCGATCCTGCAGCAATCGCGCTCGCACGCCGTCGACCTGCTCGCCTCTCACGGCGTGACGCGCCTGGACGTGCTGAACTACATCTCCCACGGCGTCAGCAAGACGCCTCTTCGTGAGGACGAAGACGAGGGCGAGCCCGCGGGCGGCGGCGTGGGCGAGGAGGGCCCCGCCACGTCCCGGGACCCGCTCGCCGCCTACACGGTGAACCTCACGGAGCGGGCGCGGCAGGGCAAGCTCGATCCTGTCATCGGCCGGGGCGCGGAGCTGCAGCGCGCGCTGGAGATCCTGTGCCGCCGCCGCAAGAACAACCCCGTCTTCGTGGGCGACCCCGGCGTCGGCAAGACCGCGCTCGTGGAAGGCCTGGCGACGAGGCTGCTCGCTCCGGACGCGCCCGAGGTCCTCAAGGGCGCGGAGGTCTTCGCCCTCGACACGGGCGCGCTCCTCGCCGGCACGCGCTACCGAGGCGATTTCGAGGAGCGCTTCAAGGCCGTGCTGTCCGCCCTGAAGAAGAGGCCCAAGCCCATCCTCTTCATCGACGAGATGCACACCATGGTCGGCGCGGGCGCGACCACCGGCGGCACGATGGACCTCGCCAACCTCGTCAAGCCCGTGCTCACCGAGGGCGACATCCGCCTCATCGGCTCCACGACGTTCGAGGAGTTCAAGCACGTCGAGAAGGACCGGGCCCTCGCCCGCCGCGTGCAGAAGATCACCGTCAACGAGCCGACCCTGGAGGACACCGTCCAGATCCTGAAGGGCCTGCGGGGCCGCTACGAGGAGCATCACCGCGTGGCCTACACCGAGGGCGCGGTCGAGGCGGCGGCCCGCCTGGCCCGCCGTCACCTGCGCGACCACCGCCTGCCCGACAGCGCGATCGACGTGCTGGACGAGGCCGGAGCCGCCCTGCGCCTGCTGTCGGGAGTGGCCAAGGAAGGCGAGACGAAGACGGTGGACGTCCCCGAGATCGAGCGCGTGGTGGCCCGGATGGCCCGCATCCCCGAGAAGCAGGCGTCGTCCTCCGACCGGGAGCGGCTACGGACGCTGGAGGAGTCGCTGCAGCGCGTCGTCTTCGGCCAGGAAGAGGCGGTACACGCGGCGGCCATGGCGATCAAGCGTGCCCGCGCGGGCCTGGGCCATCCCGACCATCCCGCGGGCTGCTTCCTCTTCACCGGCCCGACCGGCGTCGGCAAGACGGAGCTCGCCAAGCAGCTCGCCCTCCACCTCGGCAACGAGTTCATCCGCTACGACATGAGCGAGTACGCGGAGAAGCACGCGGTGGCTCGCCTCATCGGCGCGCCCCCGGGCTACGTGGGCTTCGAGCAGGGCGGCCTTCTCGTCGACGCGGTCCGCACGCATCCCTACAGCGTGGTGCTCATGGACGAGATCGAGAAGGCGCACCCCGACCTGTTCAACATCCTCCTCCAGGTCATGGACCACGCGACCCTCACCGACAACACCGGCCGCAAGGCCGATTTCCGCCAGTCGATCCTCATCATGACGTCCAATGCCGGCTCGCGGGAGATGAGCGGGGCGATGATCGGCTTCTCGAAGGACGTGGCGCGGGAAGCGGGCAAGCGCGGCAAGAGCGCGATCGAGAGGGTCTTCAGCCCCGAGTTCCGCAACCGGCTGGACGCGGTCATCACCTTCAAGGCGCTGACGATGGAAGTCATGGAGACCATCGTCGACAAGTTCATCCTGCAGCTCGAGGCGCAGCTCACCGAGCGTCGGGTGGCGATCGCGCTCTCCACCGAGGCGCGGGCCTGGCTGGCGAAGAAGGGGTACGACCGCGTCTATGGCGCGCGGCCCCTGGCCCGCGTCATCCAGACCGAGGTCCGCGACCGCCTGACCGACGAGATCCTCTTCGGCCGGCTCGAGCACGGGGGCACCGTCGCGATCGGCCTGGACGGCGACGCGCTGAGCTTCACGTTCGAGCCGCCCCGCGGCCCCGCGGCGGAGGCGCCGAAGAAGCAGCGGGTCCCGGAGAGCTAGGCAATCCCCTCTCCCCGCAGGCTCGCTACCGCCCGCGGCGGATGTGGATCCCTCCGTTGACGGTCTCGAGCGTCAGGTCGCGGCCGCCGCTGCCGATCGTCCCCGACACGTGCCGGGGACCGAAGCGGCCGGTGACGGTGAGGGGGAAGTCGGTTTCGATCCCGCCGTTGACGGTGCTGGCTTCGACGCGGGCGCTCGTCGACGCGGGCAGCTCGACCGTGATGGTGCCGTTGACGGTCTTCAGCTCGAGAGGCCCGGACCAGTCCGCGCGCCCCATGGCGGCCGTGATGGAGCCGTTGACGGTCTCCGCCCGGGCCAGGCCCGAGCTGGTCACGGTCACGGTGCCGTTGACCGAGTAGACCTCGGCGTCGGCGGACAGGCCCTGCGCCTCGACCCCGCCGTTCACCGTGCGTCCGACGAAGCGCACGCCCTCCGGGACGCGGACCGAGAACTCCACCTTCACGTCGTTGTTGCGCGTGTTCATCCGCCCGCCGGAGCCGGGCTGGCACTCGTTGGGCCGCCCGTCGGAGGGGTTGGGATAGACAGCGCAGATCGTCACCCCCCCGCCGTGCTCCACCACCTTGATCTCCACCTCGGAAGGATCGCTGCGGCGGCCGGACTTGTGGGCCGTCACCTCGACCTCGCTTCCGGAGGCGGGACCGGCGGCGATACCCCCGTTGACCCCCTTGATCTCGAGGACCTTGCCGGGGGCGACAGCGCCGGACCAGCGGAAGTCCTCCGCCCGCGCCGTGGGCGCGGCGATAACGGCGGCGACGGCGAGGACCCCCAGGGTCGACGTGATGCGCATGGCGATGCTCCTTTCCCCTTGATCGGGGCTGCCGGATGAGACGCTGCGGCCGCGGCAAGGGTTGGAGCGATTCCACGGTAATGTTGGGCGATGCGGACCTGCCTCGTCACGGGCGCCAACTCCGGCATCGGCCGGGAGACCGCCCGCGGGCTGGCCCGGCTCGGGCACCGCGTGGTCCTCGCCTGCCGCAACCCCCAGCGGGGCGAGGCGGCCCGCCGGGACGTCGCCGCCACGACCGGCAACCCCGCGGTGGAGCTGATGATCGTGGACCTGTCCCGCCAGGCCTCCATCCGTGACTTCGCCCGCGCTTTCCTCGACTCGCACCCCGAGCTGCACGTCCTCGTCAACAACGCCGGAATCTGGGCCAACCGGCGGCGGGAGAGTCCGGAGGGCATCGAGCAGACCTGGGCGACGAACGTGCTCGGCTACTTCCTGCTCACCGAGCTGCTCCTCGACCGGCTCCGCGAGAGCGCCCCTGCCCGCATCGTCAACGTGGCCTCCCAGCTCGCCCGGGACCTCGACCTCGAGGACGTGGAGTTCCGCCGCCGCTCCTACTCGGGTGTGAGCGCCTACGCGCAGAGCAAGCAGGCGGACCGCATGCTGACCTGGGCCCTCGCGCGACGGCTGGAAGGCACGGCGGTGACCGCCAACGCGATGCATCCCGGAGGCGTCAACACCCCTCTCTTCTCCAAGGGAGGGGGCCTGCTGGCGATGGCGGCATCGGCCTTCTCGAAGATGGCCGGCAAGACTCCCGAAGAGGGGGCGGACACGGTGGTGTGGCTCGCCACCAGTCCCGACGTCGAGGGCCAGAGCGGTACGTTCTGGATCGACCGGCATGCGGTGCCGTGCCGCTTCCACGACCCCGCCGCCGAAGAACGGCTCTGGACGCTCTGCGCGTCGATGACGCGCGCGGCCTAGGCCTTCTCCTCGCGCCGCGCCACGAACCTCCGCAGGCGCTCGCTCGCGTCGTCCTCGAGGCCGTCGAAGCGCACGCCGTAGCGGGACGGGGTCGCGCGGCGGACGATCTGCCCCGAGCCCGCCACGGGCGAGTCCTCGCCGGGGAGGAGAAAAGAGAAATCCAGCTCGGTGCCCGGGGCGAGGGGGAAGCCGAGCTCGACGAGCATCCCGGCGGCGCTGAGGTTGACCACGGTCCCCCACATCGTCTCCACCCGGGACACCGCACGGCTTTCGAGCTGCAGCCTCACCGGCACGCGCGCCGGCCGCCGCGCGGGAGCATTCATGGCTTCGTGAGTGTACATCCATGCTACGGTGGCGCAATGAGCGAGCGCGCCGCGAAGCACACCAACCGGCTCATCGGCGCGACCAGCCCCTACCTTCTCCAGCACGCGCACAATCCGGTGGACTGGTTCCCGTGGGGCGAGGAAGCGCTCGCCCGCGCCCGCGAGCAAGGCAAGCCGATCCTGCTCTCGATCGGCTACTCGGCCTGCCACTGGTGCCACGTGATGGAGCGCGAGAGCTTCGAGGACGAGGCCATCGCGGACCTCATGAACCGCCATTTCGTCAGCATCAAGGTCGATCGCGAGGAACGCCCCGACCTCGACGACGTCTACATGGCGGCCACGCTCGCGATGAACCAGGGGCAGGGCGGCTGGCCGATGACGGTCTTCCTGACCCCCGACCAGGAGCCCTTCTTCGCCGGCACGTACTTCCCACCGGAGGACCGCTGGGGCCGGCCCGGCTTCGCGACCGTGCTCGAGCGCATCGCGGAGCTGTGGGCGAAGGACCGCGAGTCCGTCAAGGAGCAGGGCGCGCAGCTCGCCGAGTACCTGCGGGAGAACGCGCAAGCGGCTCCGGGAGGCGCGGTGGGCGAGGAGGCGCTGCGCGCGGCGGCCGAGCAGCTCGGCCGTGAGTTCGACGCACAGTGGGGCGGCTTCGGGCCCGCGCCCAAGTTCCCACCCTCCGCCGGGCTGTCGCTGCTCCTGCGCGTCCATCGCCGGTTCGGCGACGAGAGCGCCCTCGAGATGGTCCGCAAGACACTCGACGCGATGGCCCGCGGCGGGATGTACGACCAGGTGGGCGGCGGCTTCGCGCGCTACTCGACCGACGCGCGGTGGCTCGTCCCCCACTTCGAGAAGATGCTCTACGACAATGCCCAGCTCGCGCGCGCGTACCTGGAGGGCTTCCAGGCCACCGGTGAAGACCTCTACCGGCGCGTCGCCGCCGAGACGCTCGACTACGTGCGGCGGGAGATGACCGACCGCGCGGGCGGTTTCTACTCGGCGACCGACGCCGACTCCGAGGGCGAGGAGGGGAAGTTCTTCGTATGGACGCCGGCTGAGGTCCGCGACGCGATGGGCCCTGGTGACGGCGAGCTGGCCCGCCGCTTCTGCGCCTACTACGACGTCACCGAAGCGGGCAACTGGGAAGGCAAGAGCATCCCCAACGCTCCTCGCCCCCTCGAAGAGGTGGCCCGCGAGCTCGGCATCACCGCCGCCGAGCTGGAACGTTCGCTCGCCGACGCGCGGGCTCGCGCTTACGCGGCGCGCCAGAAGCGCGTGGCTCCGAGCCTCGACGACAAGGTGCTCACGGCGTGGAACGGCCTGATGATCTCCGCCTTCGCCGAGGGATTCCGCGCGCTCGGCGACGCGCGTTACCTCGCCGCCGCGCGCCAGGCGGCCGATTTCCTCCTCACCGCCCTGCGCCGGCCCGACGGCCGCCTGCTACGGACGTGGCGCGCGGGCCGGGCCCACCTCGACGCCTACCTCGAAGACTACGCCTTCCTTGCCGAGGCGCTCGTCGACCTTTACGAAGCGGGCGGCGCGCCGAAGTACCTGGACGAGGCGGCGGCGCTCGCGGACAGGATCCGGGAGGACTTCGCCGCCGAGGAGGGAGGCTTCTTCTCGACTGCTCGGGGGCACGAGTCGCTCATCGTCCGCCCGCGGGAGGGCCACGACGGCGCCATTCCCAGCGCCAATGCCGCGGCGGCCATGGCCCTCGCGCGCCTCTCGTACCATCTCGATCGCCCGGACCTGCGCGAGGAAGCGGTGCGGGCGGTCCGCGCGTGGGGCAAGCCGATCGGCCGCCAGCCGCGGTCGTTCGCGAAGGGCCTGGCCGTCGTCGATTTCCTCCTGGAAGGCCCGGTGGAGCTGGCCCTCGTCGGCACGGCGGGCGAGGCCGGTTTCGACGCGCTGCGCCGCGAGATCGGCCCGCGCTACCTTCCGAACCGCATCGTCGCCCATCACGATCCCGCCGCCGGCGAGGCGCGCTCGCCCCTGCTTCGCGGCAAGGCGCTCGTGGGCGGCCGCGCGGCGCTCTACGTCTGCCGCGGCTATGCCTGCCAGCGGCCGGTGACGGATCCCGCGAAGGTGAGCGAGGCGTTGGACACTTCCCGCCGCGCGGACCCCGCTGCCGACGGCACCCCCGCCGCGGTCGGCGCCGCACGCCTCGCCGGCGCCGCCACGGAGGAGGCCACGTCCGCCTATGCGCGCCGCCATCGCGCCGGAGATTCCGGCCACGGGCCGCTGGGACGAACCGGCCTCGTCGGCAGCCGCATCGGCTTCGGCGGCTACCGCGTCGACGACGAGACGCCGGAGCACGGCGAGGCGCTGCGCCGGGCCCTCCTCGCCGGATGCAACCTGATCGACACGTCCACCAACTACACCGACGGCGGGAGCGAGACGTTGATCGGGGAGGTGCTCTCGGACCTCGTGCGCCAGGGGCGGTTGAGACGCGAGGAGGTCATCGTCGTCTCCAAGATCGGCTACGTGCAGGGGGCGAATCTCGAGCGGGCGCAGGGCCGCGAGGCGGAGGGCCGGCCTTTCCCCGAGATGGTCAAGTACGGGGAAGGCGTCTGGCACTGCATGCACCCTGAGTTCCTGGCCGACCAGCTCCCCCGCTCTCTCGCCCGCCTGCAGCTCGAGGCGCTCGACGTGTGCCTGCTCCACAACCCGGAGTACTTCCTGAGCGACGCGCACGAGCGCAGCGAGGGAAAGCTGGAGCGGCGGCGCGAGGAGTTCTACCGCCGGCTGCAAGCCGCCTTCGCCTGGCTCGAAAGCGAGGTCGCGGCGGGCCGGCTCCGCGCGTACGGCGTCTCCTCCAACACCTGCACGCGGTCCGCCGACGACCCCGAGTTCACCTCGCTCGCCCGCATGCTCGCGGCGGCGGAAGCGGGGGGAGGGAGTGGCCATCACTTTCGCGTGCTGCAGCTTCCCATGAACCTGCTGGAATCGGGCGCCGCGCTCGAGAAGAACAACGGCTCCGGCCTGGACCGCACCGTCCTCGAGCACGCCGCCGAGCACGGCATCGCGGTCCTCGTCAACCGTCCCCTGAACGCGATCGCCGGCGAGGGCATGCTCCGCCTCGCGTCCGTCTCCGCCGGCACGCAGGAGGTCGACATCGACGCGCAATTCGCGATAGTGGCCGCGCTGGAGAGCGAGTTCCGGCGCGACATCGCCGCGCGCCTCCAGACGTCGGAAGGCAGCGTGCCCCCCGAGAACCTCTTCCGCTGGAGCGCCGACCTGCAGGACGCGGCGGTCCACGTCCGCGGGCTCGACCATTGGCAAGCCCTGGAATCGCAACGGATCCTGCCGCGGCTCCTCCAGGTCGTGCAGGTGCTCGACCAGGGCCTGACGGGACGGATCGGCGAGACCTGGCAGGCCTGGCGCTCCCGCTACCTGCCCGAGCTGCACAAGCTGCTCGCGGAGTTACGGCGGCAGGCGGCGGTCAAGAGCCAGGAGGCGACCGCGGGCATCGCCGCCGCGCTCGACCCGTTACTGCCGGCCGCGCGGCGCGAGGAGAGCCTGTCGCGCAAGGCGCTCTGGGTCG
>QHVJ01000105.1 GCA_003222275.1 Acidobacteriota bacterium
CCGGGATGTCCTTCAAACGGGGATCCTCCTTGATCTTGCGACAGACCGTGAAGCCGTCCACCTCGGGCATCATCACGTCGAGCAGGACGAGGTCGAAGGGGTGCTCGGCGAGGAGCTGCAACGCTTCCGCGCCTCCCGTGGCGGTGGTGACGTCGAAGCCCTTCTGCTCCAGGATGGTGCGCTCGAGGTTGAGAATATTCTCGTCGTCGTCCACTACGAGAATCTTCTTGCCCATCTAGCCGTGGAGTCCGGAGGCGGGCCGTGAGCCCCCAGACCCCCCCTTCGAAGAAGGAGCGACGCTGGCGCGTCGTGTCGTACACGCGGGGTCGGCGCTCGTCTCGCTTCGCTCGACTTCGCGCCCCCCCGCGCGCTCCGCGGGAGTGGATCCCGCTCCGCGCGCTGCCTGGGCGAATGGCTTCTTGTTCCTGTTCATCGGCCGGCGGTCGCGGAGCGGATTCTAGCAGGGGCGCTCGTCCTTGTCAGCCGGGAACAAGCTGGCGAGGACGGACTCCATCTCCCACAGGAAGAACCACAACGCGCCCGGGGGCGCACCGATGGCCGCCAGCGCGGAGGCGCCGTCGAGCAGGGCGCGCGCCGGCTCCGCCGCGCTCGGCCGCGCGGCCCTCTCCCAGCGATCGAGGTACCCGCGGACGAGGTTCTCGTCGCCGTCGTGCCAGTCGGCCTTCCGCGCCGCCAGGTATCGACGGGCCCGCGCCCTGTCCGAAGGTTGCATTCCTGCTTGCGCGCCCCCGGCGCCGCCGTTGGCGATGCGCGCCAGGGCCGCGAAGCGGCGGTCGAGGAGCCGCAGGTAACTCTCGGCGCCGGTGTCGAGCGGACGCGGCAGCGCCCGGCGTAGGGCGGCGGTGAACGCGTGGCGGGGCGGGCGCGGCACGACCCATTCTGCAACGGGCCGGCCGCGCCCGCTGATGGCGGGCTAGTTGCGCAGGCGAATGGTCACATCGTTGGACCGGACCCCGTCGGCCTCGGCGTACGCGGTGACGGTGCCCGCCGCCTTCGCGATGAAGGTCGGGTTGAAGCCGGTCGTGGACGAGCTCAAGCTGATGATGCTCATGTCGCTGAAGCTCCACTCGGGCGTGTGCTTGACCTGGGTGGGCTTGTTGTTCGCATCCTTCGGCGTCACGTCGAGGTGGACGCGGCAGCCCACCTGGGCCTCGGAGGCTCCTCCGGACCCGGGCACTTCCGCGCCTCCGCACTCGACGAAGTAGACCTTGGCTCCCAACTTGGCGACGGGAGCCGTGTTGTCCGGGATGTCCGGCGGGATGCCGCCGCCGTCATTGTTGGGTGGCGGGGTGGGATTGGGGTTCGACGGGTTCGGGTTCGTCGGGTTGGGCGTCGGGGCGGGTGCGGCGGGGACCGGCACCGGCACCGGGACGACGACGACCGGGAGCGGCGCCGGGTTCGCCCCGCCTGTCGTGGGATCCGGGCGCGTGGGCAACTCTTCGGTGATGGTCGTGCATGCCACCGCGAAAAGACCGACGGCGCCGAGCGCCGCGATTCGCATCCCTCCCATGGATCCCCCCTTCCGGCTAGAAATGACGTGAGAAACTGGCATGGAACTGTCCTTGTGTCAAGCGTTTTCTATCACAATCTCTGGGCCGCACCCAGGACCACGGCCGCCGCCCGGCCCGAGGCGCCTGGCTCCCCGAGCTTGCGGCGGACCTCGGCCAGGCCTGCCTGCATGGCCTCCCGGCGGGCCGGAGCGTCGAGCAGCGCCCGCACCTCCGCGGCCACGCGCTCCGGCGTCAGCTCCCGCTGGATCACTTCAGGTACGACGCGCTCCCCGGCGATGAGGTTGGCCATCGCGAAATGAGGCACCTTCACCAGCCTGCGTCCGAGCAGGTAAGTCAGGGGCGCCAGTCGGTAGACGACGACCATCGGCGCGCCGAGCAGGGCCGCTTCGACGGTCGCCGTTCCGGAAGCCACCACTGACACCGTGCCGGACGCGAGTACACCCTGGGTCTGGTTGGCGACGATGTGCACGGGTAGCGAGCGGAACGCGTCGGCGACCGCGCGGAAGCTCAGCGAGGGGGCGAGCGCGAGGAGGAACTGCAGCTCGGGACGCTCGCCGGCCAGCTTCTCGACCGCTCCCGCGAGGGGCGGAAGGTTGTGGGCGATCTCCTTGGGCCGGCTGCCGGGCAGCAGCGCCACGACGGGCCGCTCCGGGTCGAGGCCGAGGCCCGTCACGAATCCCCGCTTGTCCGCCGGCGGGTGCACGAGGTCCACGAGGGGATGTCCAACGAACGTCACCGGGACGCCCGCCTCGCGATACAGCGCCTCTTCGAAAGGGAAGATGACCAGCATGTGATCCACGGTCTTGCGGATCGTGTCCAGCCGTCCGCGCCTCCAGGCCCAGACCTGCGGAGAGACGTAGTAGACGACGCGCACTCCTCGCCGGCGGAGGTGGCGCGCGAGCCGGAGGTTGAAGTCGGGATAGTCGACGAGCACGGCCACGTCGGGGAGCTGCCGGTCGACCTCGGACAGTACGCGGTCGAACACCCGCCGCAGCGACCGCAGATGCGAGACGACCTCCAGCAGGCCGACGACGGCCAGGTCCTTGACGTGCGCCAGCAGCTCTGCGCCCTGGGCGGCCAGCCGGTCGCCCCCGAGGCCGAAGACCTCGATCCCGGGCTGACGCAGGCGGAGCTCGCGGACGAGCTCTCCTGCATAGAGGTCGCCGGAGGTCTCGCCGCAGGAGAGAAGGATGCGCATGGCGGCGCGCCAGTATACAGGTGTCCCCTCGGCGCCCCACGCGGCCCCGATCACTGTCTCTTTCCCTGGACAGGGGACAGCCCATCGCGTAGCCCAAGGTCTTGATTCCGCGGGCCTTGTTGGGAGACACTAGACGTGGCAACCCGGCACGTCAATTGCACCGGCAAATGCAGCCAAAGATCGATGATCTTGAGGAGGACGCGATGACGGCTCGGCGGATGGCGGTGGCGCTCGGGGTGCTCTTGCTGGCGACGGCCGGCCTCGCCCGAGCGGGGGACGACAAGGCCGTCCATCGCGGTGACGGTGGGGGGTCGCACTCGAGTGGGGCCGAGAGCCGGCATCCCTCGCAGGATGTCCACTCGTCGTCGGGTTCATCGTCTGCAGGCAGCTCTTACGCGCCGGAAGCCTTCTCCGCGCGAACTGGCGCCGAGCAGCGCCATCCGCGTCCGGGGACGGGAACCGGGCACCGCGGGTATGGGTACTACGGGTCACCGTACTACTACCGCCCCTACGGCTACGGGTACTACCCGTATGACAGCTTCTACGGCAGCTTCTACTACGGCTACTCGCCCTATTACTACAGCGGCTACTACGGCTACTCGCCTTACGCCTACGGCTACGGCCGCTCGAGCTACGGCTACCGCACGGGCTCGCTGCGGCTGATGGTCGAGCCGAACCAGGCGCGCGTGTACGTGGACGGCTACTACGCCGGCATCGTGGACGACTTCGACGGCCTCTTCCAGCGCCTGAACATCTCCCCCGGCCGCCACGAGATCATGTTCAAGCTCGACGGCTTCCGGACGTACCGGGTGCGGGTCTACGTGCCGCTCGACCAGACCGTGAAGGTCCATTACCGCATGGTCCCGGGCTCGGGGGCCGAGGTCGACGAAGCGACGGCGGGCGTTCCGGGCGACGATGCGCGGTATGACTCCCGTTACGACCAGCGCGGCGACGACCGTTACGACTCCCGCGACTCCCGTGACGAAGGGCGCTACGATACCCGCGCCTCGCGCGATGAAGACCGCGCGGACAGCGGTGAGATGGGCACGCTGCGCTGCGACGTGCAACCGCCCGACGCCTCGGTCTACGTCGACGGCAGCTTCCGCGGCACCGGCCGGCAGCTCCGCGCATTGAGCCTCTCCGCTGGCCGTCACCGGATCGAGGTCGTCCGACCGGGCTTCCGCACCGTCGAGCGCGAGGTGGAGATCCGGCCCGGACACACCACGGACCTCGGCGTGGACCTGGAGAGATAGGGCGGCCCTAGTCTAATACCCGGCGGTGGCGGTGGCGGCGGGAGCCGACTTGTACAGGTACTGGTACATCCGCCCCGCCACGGCCGAGGCCACGTGGCCGGTGCCCGGACGGACGAACACCACGGTCACCATCTCGGGCTTGTCGGCGGGCGCGTAGGAAGCGAACCAGCCGATCCCGGCGCAAGTCCCGGTCTTGCCGGCCACGATCACGTCGGGGTCGAAGGCGTTGGCCGCGCTGCCTTCGTTCACCGCCCCCAGGAATCCCTCGGTCAGTCCGCCCATCACCACTTGAGGCGGCAGCCGCCACCGTTCCTTGGCCACGAAGCCTGCGGAGCCGGAGAGTTGCGCCTCGAAGACGATGCCGCCGTTGATCACGGCGGACATGAGAACGGCGAGCTGGATGGCGGTAGTGCCGACGCCCTTGGCGTGGCTGGAGAGGTGGCCGACGCGGTTCACGGGTACCGACAGGGGGATGCGCCCTGCGGCCTCGTCCGGGAGGTTGACTCCTGTCGGGCTGCCGAGCCCGAGCAGGTACGCGTACTTCTGGATGCGCTCGTAGCCGAGCTGCTCGCCCACCCACTCGAAGTACGGGTTGCACGAGACGGCGAGCGCCCGGCGCAGGTTGATCGGGCCGTGCCCCGGCCAGAACCAGCAGCCGCCCGCGCAGTTGTAGACGGTGTCGGGCGTGACCACGTGCTCGGTCAGGCCGGCGACCGCGACCACGATCTTGAAGACCGAGCACGGCTCGTACGCGGTGGACAGCCCGAGGTAGGGGTTCAGCACCGTGAGGACCCGCCCGGTGTAGGGATCCATCACGACCACCGCGCCTTGCAGATCCCCCAGCCCGTGGCGGGCGGCTTCGCTCACCGCGACGTCGCGCGCGGAGGCGGCCACGGGCACCACCAGCGCCGGCGGGCCCGGGGGCCGGCGCGGCACGCTCCGCCGCGCGCTGCGCGTGGCCGGCCTCCCCCGTGATCGCCTCTTGCCGGCCGCGGCGTATGTCCAATCAGGGAGGAAGAGCGAGAGAGCGATCGCGATGGCGAGCAGGCGGACCCCACGGTTCATGGCCCCGGGAAGGTAGCACGTTTCGCACGGGTTGTCGGGCGGCGGGCCCCCTTTCGCCGCCAACGACGCCCTGGTTGCGGGCGCGCTCGGGCTCGGCCTAGACTGGGAATAATGCGATAAGGAGACACCGAACATGCCCGTGCGGAAGAAAGCATCTCTCGTTGGCCTCGCCCTGTGCCTCCTGTCGGCGCCGGCCGTGCGGGCGCTCGACAAGGAAGCGAAGAAGTGGCTCGACGAGGTCAAGCCCATCATGCTCCCCGAGGAAGAGAAGACGTACCGCGACCTGAAGGACAAGAACGACGTGGCCGAGTTCCAGAGGATCTTCTGGGCCCGCCGCGATCCGGACCTGGAGACGCCCGCCAACGAGTACGAGGCCGAGTACCAGAAGGCGCGCGCGGATGCCGACAGCCGTTATCGCATCGCCGGGACCCCGGGCTCCCAGACCGACTGCGGCCGGGTCTTCATCCTCCTCGGACCCCCCGACGACGTGAAGAAGGGCGACGCGACGGACGCGGCCATCCCCGGGCGGCGGGCGCCCGAGACGTGGACCTACCGCGACCGCCCCGGCTTCAAGTTCGGTCCGACCGGGCAGATCCAGCTCGGCTTCGACGAGACCTGCACTCTGCCCCAGGGCAACCGCATGGGCGAGCAGCTCAACCGTCTCGCCGAAGGAAAGGTGACCAGCCCCAACATCGCCTACCGGCGCGGTGCCGACGGCAAGATCGTCAAGCTCGCCGAGCAGCTCCCCAAGCCCTCGCCCGCGAACGCGCTGCTGAAGGCGCCGCGGCAGGACTTTCCGATCACGACCGAGCAGACGATGTTTCTTCGGGGACAGGACGGGGCCAGCTACGTGGCCGGTCTCATCAAGGGCGATGCCTCCGTGCTCACCCTGAAGGATGCGGCCGGCAAGAAGACGGCGAAGGTCGTGGTGGGGATTCAGGCGGTGGACGAGACGGGCAAGCCTTCAGGCACGACCGAGCGGGAAACCGTCGTGGACGCGGCCCCCGACGGCAGCTACGTGGCCTCCTACGGCATGGCCCTGAAGCCCGGAACGTACACCCTGAGGGTCGCGCTGCTCGATCCGCAGACCGGCAAGGGCTCCGTGACGACGATGCCGCTGAAGCTGCCCGACTACAACTCCGAGGGCCTCGTGCTGTCCCCCTTGCTGGTCCTCCGCGACGTGCAGGACATGCCGGCCAACCCGCAGGACGCGCTGGCCGCCTTCCAGCTCGGCCCGATGCGGTTCATACCGCACTACGGCAACGTCTTCTCCCCGGAGGACTCCATCACGCTCCTGACCTTCCTCTACAACCCCCAGGTCGATGCGGCGACCGGCAAGCCCTCCAGCACCGCGAGCTTCACGATCCTCAAGGACGGCAAGCCGGTGGCGAAGGCCGACGAGCAGAACTACGACACGCCCGGAGCTGGGCCTTCCGTGGGCCCGGTGCCGCTGACGAAATTCACTCCCGGCAAGTACGTGGCGCAGGTGAAGGTCCGGGACAACGTGGCCAAGAAGGACATGTCGCAGGAAGCGACGTTCGAAGTCAAATGAGCTGGGGGGTGCTAGCGGCGCACCCCCCAGACCCCCCGCTCGCTCCGCGCGAATGAATCGCGCTCCGCTCGCAGCTGTGGCTCTTACCCTTATTGTTCGTTCTCTGCGGCCTCTGCGCGTCCTCTGCGGCCTCTGCGTTGAGAGGTAACGCCAGCTAACGAACTAGCTTCCGCAGATCCTTCCCCGGCGTGAAGCGGGGCACGCGGCGCGCGGGGATGCGGATCGCGGCGCCCGTGCGCGGATTCAGGACCGAGCGCGCCCTCCGGCGGGCCACGTCGAACGTCCCGAAGCCGACGAGCTTCACCTTCACGCCCTTCTTCAGGGAGCGCGAGACGTTTTCGATGAGGGAGCCGAGGACCCGGTCGACGTCCGCCTTGGTGAGCCCGGAATCCCTCGCCACCCGGCCCACGACCTCGGCCCGGTTCATGGGCTCAGGCGGCCTTCTTGGCCTCGGCCTTGAGCAGCTCCTGGGCCTTCTCGAGGATCACGTCGCGTCCGGCGGGCGCGCCCTCTTCGTCCTCGACCGCTTCCACGGGCACGCTCGGCTCCACGCCGTGGCCGTGGATCGCCGTCCCCTTCGGCGACGAGTACTTCGCCACCGTGACGAGCAGGCCGCCTTCGGGGAGCGGGACGAGCTTCTGCAGCGGCGCGCGGCCGAAGCTCCGTTCGCCCACGATGGGCGCCCGGCCGGCGTCCAGCAGCGCGGCCGCGATCACCTCCGCCGGTCCCGCCGTACCCGTGTCGATCAGCACCGCCATGGGCAGGCTCCAGGCCGACCGGGCCGGATCGGCGGTGAAGACCTGCTCCGGGTACTTGGCCCCGGCCAGCTTCGTGACCGTGCCGCCCTTCAAGAACAGCTCCGCGACCTTGACGCCGTCGGCCGGGGCGCCGAAGCCGGATCCTCGGAGGTCGAGGATCAAGGCGCGTGCCCCGCCCTTCCGTAGGGAGTCCAGCTCGGTGCGGAGATCGTCGGAGGTGCGAGGATCGATCTCGGGCACCTTCACGTAGCCGGTGCCGTCGGCCAGCACGCGCTCGTGGGGCGAGGGCGGCACGACGCGCTCGCGGACGAGCGAGACGTCGACGGAGTCGCTGCCCGCCCGCATCAGGGTCACCTTCACCACCGAGCCGGGGGCGCCCCGGAGCAGCCGCTGCCCGATCGGCGCCGATAGCGGACGGCTCTGCCGGCCGTCGATCGTCTTGATGACGTCACCGGCCTTCATCCCCGCCTTCTCCGCCGGCGAGCCCCCGCGGGTGGAGACGACCATCAGGAAGGGCCCGCGGCGCGAAAGGAGGAGGCCCACGTCGGCGTCATCCTTGCTCATCTGGTTGTAGGCCTTCACCTCCTCGTCGTCGAGGTACGCGCTGTCGCCGTCGAGGGCGTCGGTCAGCCCCAGGCGCGCGCCCGCCATCGCCCGGTCCAGGTTCACCGGCTCCACGTAGGCCTCGAGCACGAGGCGCACCACCTCGTTGAAGACCGAGAGCTGGCCGTAGGTCGTGTCCCCGAGCACGCGCCCGAGGAGCGAGCCGATGGCGATGTAGCCGACGAGGACGGTGGAGGCGAGGGCGACGAGAAGGCGGGTTCGCGGGCTCATGCAGCGATTATAGGGGAAAAAGCGTGGAGCGTAGACACGCGTCCGGAGGGCGATGCTAGTCTGCAATCAGGCAGGGGCTTCTCCATTGACCGAATTCCATAACCAGCAAAGAGGACTTCCCGCCCAGCGTCCGGGTGCGCAAAGCGGAGCATCTCCTCTGCCGCGCGAAGCGGGGGTTCCCCCCGCGAGCGCGCTTGATAAAGACCCATGCGGAGCGGAGCGCGCCCGCATCCTCGTTGTTGACGACAACGACGACGTCCGGCAGATGATGGCGGTGGCGCTGCAGACCCACGGGTACTCGGTCGCGGAGGCCGCCGACGCCGAAGAGGCGTTGCGCCATCTGCAGCGCGGCCCCTTCGACGTCGTGCTCAGCGACTATGAATTGCCCGACAAGACCGGGGCGACGATGCTGAGGGAGGCGTCGCGGGCGGGGCTTCTGGGGGACGCCACCGTACTGATCGTGACCGCCCACACGCAGCCCGACGACGCGGACGGCTTCGAGATCATCCGAAAGCCCGTCAACCTGGACCGGCTGATGTCGCAGGTCGAGCGCGTGGTCGGAGCTTCGGGAAAGGTCCGCGCCGTCCCGCCTCTGTCCGCGGATGGCGGCGCGGCGGCCTGCGACCTCGTGCTGTACGTCAGCGCCGGCTCCGCGGCATCGGTGAAGGCGCGCCGGAGCATGGACCTTACGTTGCGCACCTTCGCCGGAGCCCCACTTCACTACGCCGTTTGCGACGTTGGCGAGGAGCCCGCGAAGGCGGAGGAGGACCAGGTCGTTTTCACCCCCACCCTGGTCAAACGCAGTCCCGGACCGCGCGCCTGGGTGCTGGGCGATCTCTCCGACGCCGCAGTGGTGATCGACCTGCTGAAGATCTGCGGCCTGAAGCCGTCGACGTGACGAGTGGCGAGCAGCCGGACCGAGCGGCCGCGCGGCGTCCGGTCGAGCTGGTGCTGTACGTGAGCCCCGCTTCCCCCGCCTCCACCCGGGCGCAGCAAAACATCCAGGATCTGATCGCCCGGCTGGACGGCTCGAAGGTCGACCTCGCGATCTGCGACGTCTCGGAGGACGCCGAACGGGCGGAAGCGGACCGGATCCTGTTCACGCCCACGCTCGTCGTGCGCAGGCCTCTCCTGACGTGGATCGTGGGCGATCTCACGAACGGCGAAGAGGTATTGCGGGTCCTGCGGTCGATGGAAACGGAGGAGGCGACGTGAACGAGGCGACGAAGATACGCAAGCTGCCCACGGGGGTGCCGGGGCTGGACATCATCACCCACGGCGGGATCCCCGAGGGCCGGTCGGTGCTGGTCACCGGACGGAGCGGGACGGGGAAGACGATCCTCGCCCTCCAGATCGCCGCCAACCTCAGCCGGCACGGGGTGAAGACGATCCTTCTCGCCGTGGAGGAGTCGCCGCAGGACCTGATCCTCACCGGCGACGGCCTGGGCATGGACCTCACGGGCGCCATCAAGGAGGGCTCGCTGCGGGTCAGCGATGCCAGCCGGCCGATGGAAGGGCCGATGGTGGTGAGCGGTGAGTACGACATCTCCGGCCTGATCCACCGGGTCCGGGCCATCGTCAAGCAGACGGGCGCGCGCGCCGTGGTGCTCGACTCCGCCACCGCCCTCTTCAGCCCGCGGCCGCCCCAGGAGCTGCTGCGCAGCCTCTTCTTCCAGCTCATCCACTCCTTCCGGAGCATGGAGCTGACCTCGGTGGTGGTGGCGGAGGCCTCCGAGGACTACGGCCAGCTCACGACGCTGGGCGTCGAAGACTACGTCTGCGACATGGTCATCATCCAGCGCAACGTCGTGGACGGCGAGCGCCGCCGCCGCAGCCTGGAGGTGAACAAGTACCGCCGGAGCGCGCATCACAAGGGCGAGTTTCCATGCACGATCACCTCGCGGGGCCTGACGATCTTCCCCCTCGATGCGCGGGAGCGGCCGGAGGACTCCGAGGTGCGCCGCTACTCCAGCGGCCTGCATGGCCTCGACAGCATGATCGGCGGGGGCCTCGTGCGCGACTCGATCGTGATCGTGCGCGGGCCGACGGGCAGCGGCAAGACGATGCTGGCCGGCCTGTATGCGCGCGCCGGCGCGCAGCGGGG
>QHVJ01000565.1 GCA_003222275.1 Acidobacteriota bacterium
CTATCTGCCGCTCGGCCTCAACTGGGGCTACCTCACGCTGCTGCAATCCATCATGGCCGGCGCGCGCGCGGTGCTGCTGGACCGCTTCAGCGGGCGCGCGGCGCTGGAGCTGATCGAGCGCGAGCGCGTGACCTTCATCCCGAGCGCGCCGGCCTCGATCATCGCGATGCTGAACGATCCCGAGCTCGCGCGCTTCGATCTTTCTTCGCTGCGCGTCGTCATCACGGGCGGCGCCTCCTGCCCCGTCGAGACGATCAGAACTTTCCGCGCCCGCATCCCGGGCCACCTGATCGAGCTCTACGGCATGCTCGAGACCGGCTTTCACACGTTCACGCGCTTCGAGGACGACCCGGAGGCCGTCGCCGGCACCATCGGCCGCCCGGCGCCGGAAATGGCGCTGCGCCTCATCGACGAGCACGGCCGCGACGTGCGGCCCGGCGCGGAGGGCGAGATCGCGGCCAAAGGGCCCTCGGTGCACCTCGGCTATCACAAGAACCCGGCCGCCAACGCCGAGCTCTTCACCGCCGACGGCTGGTTCCGCACCGGCGACCTCGGCGTGATGGAGCCCTCGGGCAACGTCCGCATCGTCGGGCGGCTCAAGGAGATGATCAACCGCGGCGGCAAGAAGTTCTTCCCGCGCGAGGTCGAGGAGATCCTCTACACGCATCCGAGCGTGCTGCACGCGGCCATCGTCGGCGTTCCCGATCCCCGGCTGGGCGAGCGCAACTGTCTGTGCGTCATCCCCCGACCCGGCACATCCGTGAGCCTGACGGAGATGGTCGCGTTCCTGCGCGACGGCGTGGCGACCTACAAGCTGCCCGAGGAGCTGGAGATCTTCGACGAGTTCCCGTTCACGCCGACGGGCAAGATCCAACGCCACGCGCTGACGCGCCAGGTGCTCGCGCGCCGCTCTTCGTGATGACGATTTTCGACATGCACTCGCACTGGGGCACGCGGCGCGGCTATCCGTTCCAGACGCCCGAGGAGCTGGCCCAGCAGGAACGCGTGTTCAAGTCCAAGCCGCGCTACGTGAGCGAAGCGGAGATGGCCGAGCACTTCCGCAAGACCGGCGTGCGCGTCATGCTCGACCTCGGCGTGCGCATGTCGCAGCCCATCGAGGAGGCGAGCGCGCTGCACGACTACGCGTTCGAGACCCAGCGCGCGCACCCCGACGTCATCCTCGGCCACTGGCTGCACATCGACCCGCGCCACGGCCGCGACGCCGTCGACGAGCTCGACCGCTGTCTGCGCACTGCGCCCGGTGTAATCGGACTCGGCGTGCCGGGCGCCGGGTTCAACGTCCCCGCCGACGATCCGAGCTACGAGCCGCTCTACCGACTGTGCGCGGAGGCCCGCGCCCCGGTCCTGATCATGGTCGGCACCACGGGCCTCGGCGCCGGCCAGCCCGGCGGCGGCGGCGTGCGTCTCGACGCCAGCCATCCGCGCCATCTCGACGAGGTCGCTGCCAGCCACCCCGAGCTCATCGTCGTCGCCTCGCGGCCAGCGTGGCCGTGGCAGACCGAGATGATCGCGATCCTGCTGCACAAGACCAGCGTCTGGTACGAGCTGCACGGCTGGTCGCCACGCTACTTCGCGGCCGACCTCAAGCTGGAGATCGGCCGGCGGCTGCAGGACCGCGTCATGTTCGGCGCCGACTATCCCCTGCTCGGCTACGAACGCCTGCTCGGCGACTGGAAGGCCGAGGGCTATGGGGAGGAGGTGCTCGAGAAGGTGCTGCGGCGCAACGCGGAGGCGTTTCTGGCAACCCTGCGGCGGTGAGGGCGGCCGCGAGGTATCCTTTTCTTGGCATTGGCAAGAGACTGAAGCGTGGGTAGGCTCACCATGAGAAAAGTCATGCGAACGCTCAGTGACGTCGAAGTGAAGGAAAACCTCGGCGCCGTCCTGGACGAGGTTGCGCAGGGAACGGAGATCATCATCACCCGCGCGGGCAAGGAAGTGGCACGGCTCGTCCCCAGCGAACCGCCCCGCCTCAGCCGGGAGGAATTCCTGAGGCGTGCTGCCGAGATCAGGGCGCGTCAGCCCCTGAACCGCTCGCGTGCGGAAGATCTCGTGCGTGAGGACCGCGACCGGTGACTTCGTCCGTGCGACGCTGAGTGGCCCTCTCCCCTGCGGTCGTCGTAGATGCCTCGATCGTGGTCAAATGGCTGGCGCATGAGCCAGACTCGGAACCAGCCACCCGTGTGATCGTTGACGGCGGTCCGCTTACCGCACCCGATCTCTTGCCGGTCGAAGTCGCCAACGTCCTCTGGAAGAAGATCCGGCGCGGAGACATGACGACGGCCGAGTTACAACCGGCCATCACAGCCCTGCTGGCGCTTGGCATCGGCCTATATCAAAGCACGCCGCTCTTGAGCGCAGCCGCTCATCTGGCTGTCACGACGGGCCATCCCGTTTACGATTGCCTCTACCTCGCGCTCGCGACCGATACTGGCGTGGCTCTCGCAACTGCCGATCGACGACTCCAGCAAACGGCACACGACATCGGCGTGTCGCTCTGGACGGGATTGTGATCCGCGTCGACTGGTCGAGGCCTTCTGGCCCAGGGACCGGCGCCGAGCCGCCTAGCCCTTGAGGCCGCCAGCGCCCCAGCCGGCGATCAGATAGCGCTGAACGGCGATGAAGAAGACGAGCGCGGGAATCGTGACCATGACGCCGGCGGCCATGATGAGCCCCCAGTCGACGACGGCCATGTGGAA
>QHVJ01000568.1 GCA_003222275.1 Acidobacteriota bacterium
ACCACCGGCGTCGCCCACGAGCTCAACAACCCGCTCAACAACACCGGCCTGTTCGTGGGCAACGCCGTCGACCTCCTCGAGCTCGGCGGCACGGACACGGGGCCGATCGTCCGCGCGCTGCGCCAGGCCTTGCAGCAGGTGGGCAAGGCCACCGAGATCATCTCGCACCTGCGCACGTTCGGCCGGGCGGCCCCCGTCAGCCGCGAGCCGATCTCGCTCCGGCAGGTGATCGAGCGGTCGCTGGCCCTCATGCGGGAGCAGCTCCGGCTGCGCGAGATCGAGGTCACGGCCGATCTGGGCCCGGCTGAGCCCGTGGTCGTCGGCAACCCCATCCAGCTGGAGCAGGTGTTCCTCAACCTGTTGACGAACGCGCGCGACGCGGTGGCCGACGCGCCCCGCAAGGCGATTCGGATTTCGGGCGCGGTCGGCCCGGCGGCGGTGGAGGTCGCGGTCGCCGATACCGGGCCCGGGATTCCGCCCGGGCTCGAGCGGCGGATCTTCGATCCGTTCTTCACCACCAAGGAGGTCGGCCACGGCACGGGCCTGGGCCTGTCCATCACCTACGGGATCGTCAAAGAGCACGGCGGCACGATCTCGGTCGTGAGCCGGCCCGGCGAAGGCGCCACCTTCCTCCTGCAGTTGCCCCTGGCCGCTGCCGAGACCAACGAGCCATGACGGCGCCGCACGTGCTCATCGTCGACGACGACCCGGCCCTGCTGGCGGCGCTGCCCGAAGCGCTCCGGCTCCGAATGGACGGCGTGACGGTCGACACCGCCGACTCGGGGGCGGCCGCCCTCGACCGGATCGCCGCTCGGGAGTACGAGGCGATCGTCATCGACGTCAAGATGCCGGGCATGGACGGTCTGGCGCTCCTGGCCGAGATCCGGGCGCGACGGCCCGACACGCCCGTCCTGATGATCACCGGGCACGGCGAGCACGCGCTGGCGATTCAGGCTCTCCGCGGCGGGGCCTACGACTTCATCCAGAAGCCGATCGACCGGGATCACTTCGTGGCGGCGTTGTCTCGCGCGATGCGAGCGCACGCACTGAATCGGCGGGTGAAGGACCGGCAGGTGGCCCTGGAGCGCTGCACCGGCGAGCTGGAACAGATCGTGGAGAAGTTCGGGCGCGGGAGCGAACAGCCTCGCGTGCTCATCGTGGACGACGACCCGGCCTTGCTGCAGGCGCTTCCCCAGGCTCTTCAGCTCCGAATGGCCGAGGCGACCGTGGAGACGGCTGACTCGGCGGCGGTCGCGCTCGACCGGATCGCCGCCCGGGACTACGACGCGATCGTCACCGACATCAAGATGCCGGGGATGGACGGTCTCGAGCTATTGGCCGAGATCCGGACGCACCGGCCCGACACCCCCACCCTGATGATCACCGGGCACGGCGAGCACGACCTGGTGGTGCACGCCCTCCGAGCCGGGGCCTACGACTTCATCCAGAAGCCCATCGACCGGGATTACTTCGTCGCGTCGTTGCGCCGAGCGATTGAGATGCGCGCGCTGAGTCGCCGGGTCAAGGAACAGCAGCTGGCGCTGGAGCGTCACCTCAACGAACTCGAGGCCATCGTCGAGGAGCGCACGCGCGAACTGCGGGAGACGAACAAGGTCATCGAGAGCCCGTTGCGGTTTCTGATGGGCCCGAATGGCCAAATGGAGAAGATCGTCGAGCAGATCAAGCAGGTGGCCGACTCTCCGCTCACTGTCCTCGTCGAGGGCGAGACCGGCACTGGCAAGGAGCTCGTCGCGCGGGCGATCCATCGCCTGAGTTCTCGACGCGAGAAGCCGTTTGTCGCGGTCGACTGCGGCGCGATACCGGACACCCTGATCGAGTCGGAGCTCTTCGGCTACGAGAAGGGCGCGTTCACGGGGGCGCATCAGCGCAAGGAGGGGCAGTTCCAGCTTGCCGGAGGGGGGACCCTTTTCCTCGATGAGATCGTCAACCTTCCCCTCCCCACGCAGGCGAAGCTCCTGCGTGCGTTGCAGGAACGACAAGTCCAGCCGCTCGGCAGCAAGCGGCCGGTCCGAGTGGCCGCGCGGATCATCGCCGCTTCCAATGTCCCCCTCGAGCGAGAGGTGCGGGCTGGACGGTTCCGTCAGGATGTCTACTACCGTCTGAACGAATTCGGGATCACCCTGCCGCCCCTCAGGGAGCGAGATGACATCCTCCATCTGGCGAACGAGTTTCTCCCCGAAGCCAGCATGGAGCTCGGCCGCCCTTGCCGGAAAATCTCAGAGGCGGCGGCTCAGGTCCTTCTACGCTACCCCTGGCCGGGGAACGTGCGGGAGCTCCGGAACGTCATTCGCCGGGCGATCCTCCTCGCTTCGGACGTGATCGAGCCGGAGCACCTCTCGGTCCTGCCCGTCGACCCATCTGCGGCGACCGCACTCCGCGGAGAGCCGCCGCCGGTCGGCTCCTCGCTCCTCGACTCCTCTCTCGTCGGCTCCTCTCTAAAGGTGATCGCCGAGGCGGCCGCGGCAGACGCCGAGCGGCGGGCGATCCACCAGGTCCTCCAGGCCACCAGGGGGAACAAGACCGAGGCGGCCCGACTCCTCCGAACCGACTACAAGACCCTGCACCGCAAGATGAAGCAGTACGGCATCGACGCCGGGCCGTTCAGGGAGTCCTCAGCGTAACTCTGGTCCCCGCACCAGGGTGCTCACGCCATACCCGGCACCCTTGCCCAGAGCCGGCGGGCCCCCTTGCTGCCAGCAGTGGCCACACTTCCGGCGCTTGGGCGGGATTCATCGGCGGCTCGAAGCTCGAATCACACGCGAACCCGCGGTCAGACTCGCCT
>QHVJ01000034.1 GCA_003222275.1 Acidobacteriota bacterium
GAAGACGTCGCCGCTCGGCCGGTCGAGCAGGTCGCCGGGCTTCAGGGGCAGGCGGCCGGCGGGACCCGGCTGCGACGCGGTCACGTCGAAGAGCCCTTCGTCCCCGGAGTCGAGGACGCTGTCGAGCGACGGTCCGCCGTCCTTCATGCCACCACCAGACGTAGCGTAACTGATCGGCGCGCCGTTCGTTGAACGCATCGTTCTCGGAACGAGCGAGTCCCGGAACCGCACAGTGGGGGCCGTTTCAGACCGCCGAACGGTCGAGCCGTGGCGCCAGCCTGGCGAACGCGGTGTTGCTCGGGAAGCTGCCGTTTCGCGATCCCGAACGCCTGCTGATGGTGTGGGACGACGCGTCCGAGACGGGGTTCCCTCGCAACGACCTCACGCCGGCGAGCTACGCCGCGCTGCGGGCGCAAAACCAGGTGTTCGACGAATTGGCCGCGGTCGCCGAGGCCGCGTTCACGCTGACGGGCGAAGGAGAGCCGGAGAAGGTCGAGGGGCGGCGCGTCACCGCATCCTTCTTTCCGGTCCTCGGCATCGCACCCCGGATCGGACGCGCCTTTCGACCCGATGACGACCGGCCCGGAGCCGACCGCGTGACCGTGCTCAGCCACGGGCTGTGGCAGCGGCGTTTCGGGCGAGATCCGAACGTCGTGGGTCGAGACATCCTCCTGAACGGGGAGAAGCACACCGTCATCGGCGTCATGCCCCCGGGCTTCCAGTTCATGGAGAGCTACGTCGGGCTCTGGGTGCCGGCGGCGTTCGGCCCCGAAGAGCTGACGAACCGCGGCGGCCACTACCTGAACGCGGTCGGGCGGATGAAGCCGGGCGTCGACGTTCAGCGCGCGCAGGCGGACGTCGAAACGATCGCGGGGCGCCTCATGCGCGATTTCCCCGATCAGGAGTTCCATGCCTTCGTCCTCCCCCTCCGGGAGCAGCTCGTGGGGGACGCGCGGCGGCCGCTGATCGTGCTCGTCCTCGCCATCACCTCCGTCCTCCTGATCACGTGCGCGAACGTCGCCGGCCTGCTCCTGGCCCGGGCCGCGGCGCGCGGCCGCGAGATCGCGGTCCGGACGGCCATGGGCGCGACGCGCGGCCGTATCGTCCGGCAGCTCCTGACCGAGAGCTTCCTGCTGGCGGCGATCGGCGCCCTGCCGGGAGTCTTCGTGGCCTCGTGGGCCCTCTCCTCGCTCCAGGAGCTGATCCCTCCGGGACTCGCGCTTGGAGTCCACCCCACGCTCGACGCGCGGGCGCTCGCCGTCACGCTCGCCCTGTCGGCCGCCACCGGACTGCTCTTCGGTCTGGTGCCTGCGCTGCAGGCGGCCCGGAGCGACCTGAACGAGGCCCTGCGGCAGGGCGGGCGCGGGTCGACAGGCACCGGCCATCGGACGCTTCGGAGCGCCCTGGTGGTCGCTGAGCTCGGGGCCACCCTGGTGCTGCTCGTGGGCGCCGGCCTGCTCGGGCAGACGCTCTACCACATGCGCTACGCGGGACTGGGCCTCCAGCCCGAGCAGTTGCTGACCCTCCGCACGGTCCTGCCGCAGCCGAGGTACGCCGAACCCTCTCGACGGGCGGCCTTCTACGAGGACGTGCTGGAGCGGGTGCAACGCCTGCCGGGCGTCCTATCCGCCGGCTACAGCACTTCAGTACCGCTCGAATGGAAGGGCGGAACCAGCGAGTTCCTGCCCGAAGGCCCGGTCGACCCGAACCGGTCCTGTTACGCCAACCACCGGCAGATCAGCGCCGATTACCTCCGAACCATGGGGATTCCGCGGCGGCGAGGCCGCTCCTTGGAAAGGACCGACGGCGCGCGATCGCAGCCGGTCGCCGTCGTCAACGAGGCCATGGCCCGCCAGTACTGGCCCGGCGTGGACGCCCTCGGAAAGCGGTTCAAGGTCGGTGATCCCTCCCGGCATCCCTGGATCACGATCGTGGGCATCGCGGGGGACGTCCGGCAGATGGGGCTGGATGCGCCGGTCAAGGCCGAGATGATCGGCGTGCGCCTGGCCCTCGGCGCGAGCCGCGGCGACATCCTGAGGCTCGTGCTCGGAAAGGGAATGGCTCTCGCCCTCTCCGGCGCGGGGCTGGGGCTGCTCGGCGCCCTGGCGCTCAAGCGGCTCCTGTCCAGCCTGCTCTATGGGATTGGCGCCGCCGATCCGGCCACGTTTGCTTCCGCGGCGGCCGTGCTCACCGCTCTCGCTTTCGTCGCCTGCTATCTGCCGGCCCGGCGTGCGGTGAGGGTCGATCCCATGGCGGCGATGCGATGCGAGTGATGCTCCCTAGACAAGGACTACTGCGTTGTGCAGATCGCCGATCTGCGGGCAGCTGATCGTCACGACGTCACCCTCTTCCAACCCCGACCCCAGCGGCTGGATGATTCCCGTCCCCGTCGAGAGGACGGTGCCCGCGGGGACGTCGTTGGAGCGGAGCAGCCACTGGATCAGCTCGGGAAAGCGGCGCTTCAGCTGGGAGGTGCTCGCCGATCCCGCGAACACCTCGCGGCCGCTGCGCTCCACGCGGCACCGGACGTCGAGGGCATACGGGTCGCCCACCTCGTCGGGCGTCACGATGACGGGGCCGAACGCGAAACACCCCTGATAGATCTTGGATTGCGGCAGGTAGAGCGGGTTCTCGCGCTCGATGTCCCATGCGGAGACGTCGTTGGCCAGCGTGAAGCCCAGGATCGACCCGCGCCGGCCGACCACGACCGCGACCTCGGGCTCGCTCGCGGTGAACGAGGAGTCGCGCCGCCGTCCGATCGGCTGGCCCGGCCCCGCACATCGCGCGGCCGACGCCTTGAAGAACAGCTCGGGACGCTCGGCTTCGTAGACCTTGTCGTAGATCCCCGAGCCCTCCTCGCGGAAATCGGCGCTGCGCTTGTAGGTCACGCCCGCGCCCCAGACCTCGGGCGGCGTCAGCGGCACGGTGAGCTTGGATGGCTGCCGGCCCGCGGCCAGGTCCGCCCATGACATCTCTTCGAACGCGCCGGCCGACTGCGCGGCACGTGTCCAGGAGACGGTGTCCAGGCCGCGCTCGTCTACCGCCACCAGCAGATCGAGTGTGGTCGCCACTCCGTCGTGGGGCTTCGCGAGAACGCGGACGCGCGCGCCTTCGAGCAGGCCGAGGCGCACCGGGCCGCCGGCGGCGGCGACCTGGAGGCACTTCATTGCACGCGCACGCGGGCCCGGAGCCGGATGTCGCCGCTCGACGCGCCGACCTGGACCTCGTACTCACCCCGGTCCACGGCGAAGGCCTTGCTCGACACGTCGTAGTGCGAGAAGTCCGTGGCGGGCGTGAGCCGGAATGCCACTCGCCGCTCCTCGCCCGGCTTCAGGGACACGCGGTCGAAGCCGCGGAGCTGCTTGCGCGGCATCGGCAGCTTCGGCGCGACCGCGCGCACGTAGATCTGGACGACCTCGTCGCCCGCCCGCGCGCCCGTGTTCTTCACGCTCACCGAGACGTCCACGCCCTCGCGCGGGCCCACGATGCCCTTGCCGATCCGCAGGTCCGAGTACTCGAAGCGCGTGTACGAGAGGCCGTGGCCGAACGGATAGAGCGGCTCCCCCTCGAAGTACCGGTACGTCCTTCCCTTCATGTCGTAGTCGGCGAAGGGCGGGAGCTGGCCGACGGATTTGTAGAAGGTGATCGGAAGGCGGCCCGATGGGTTGACCTGGCCGAAGAGCACGTCGGCGACGGCGTTCCCGCCCTCCTGGCCGGGGTACCAGCCCACCACGATCGCGGGCAGGTTCTGGTGCGCCCACTCCACGGCGATCGCCGAGCCGGTGGTCAGCACCAGGACCACCGGTTTGCCGGTCGCGTGGAGCGCGCGCAGCAGCCGGTCCTGGGTCGCCGGCAGGCCGATGTCGGTCCGATCTCCGCCGGCGAACCCCGGATACGAGACGCGCATCTCCTCGCCCTCGACGTCGCCGGTGAGGCCGCCCACGAACACCACGACGTCCGCGGCGCGGGCGGCCTCGAGCGCCTCGTCGAACGGCTCCTTCGCCCCGGGCAGGCGCCAGCCCAGGCGGATCTCGGCGTCGCGGATGGACTCGAAGTACTCGAGACGCACGTCGTACGCGCGGCCGGCGTCCAGGTCGAGCGATGCGCTCTTCGCGCGCGCCCGTGACGTCGTCGTCCACTCGTCGATGACGCGCCGGCCGTCGACGTCGAGGCGGAAGCCGTCGTCGCCCGTGACCGTCAGCTCGTAGCGGCCCGAGACGGGCGGCCGGAGCTGCCCGGTCCAGCGCACCGAGAAGTCGTCGTCCGGGAGGGCGTGGTCGGGCGGCAGCTCACCCCGGGCCAACAGGTCCGAGGTCGGCGAGCCACGGTCCCAGCGGAAATCGACCGTCGCGTCGATCCTCGTCAGCATCGCCGGTCCCTGCAGCTCGCGCCCCCGGAAATACTCGCCGCGCAGCCCCGCCGGCGCGTCGCCCGCGCCCGTTCGGAGATAGGCGGTGTCGATGGAGGGAACGGCCCGCGGATCTTCCCGGCCCTCGACGAGGTCGGCTCCGCGCGCGTAGAGGACCTTCGTGCCCGGACCGACCGCGTTCCTCACTCCCGCGAGGATGGTCACCGGTCTGGCCGGCGTGCCGTAGTAGTTCCCGAGCAGCGTCATCACCTCGTCCGCGTTCGGCCCGACGACGGCGATCGTCTTCACGTCGCGGGAGAGCGGCAAGACGCCCTCGTTCTTGAGGAGGACGATCGACTCCTGGGCCATGAGCCGCGCGAGCCGATCGTGATCGGCGGACTGGTTGACCGAGTACGGGATCTGCGCGTAGGGCACCCGCTCGGACGGATCGAACATCCCGAGCTTCAACCGCGCGAGCATCAGGCGGCGCACGGAGACGTCGATGTCCTTCTCTCCGATCAGCCCCTGGGCGAGCGCGGCCGTCAGGGAGCGATACGTCGACCCGCACTCGAGGTCGCAGCCCTTCCGAACGCCGAGCGCGGCCGCGGCCTCCGGCGTCGATACGATCCGGTGCCCCTTGTAGATGTCGTCGATCGCGCCGCAGTCGGAGACGACGTAGCCGTCGAATCCCCAGTCCCGGCGCAGGATGTCCAGCAGCAGCCGCTGGCTCGCGGACGCCGACTCACCGTTCAGCCGGTTGTAGGCGCCCATCACCGACGCGACCCGGCCTTCCTGGACCAGGGCGCGGAAGGCGGGCAGGTACGTCTCGAAGAGGTCCCGCTCGCTCGGGCGCGCGTCGAAGTGGTGGCGGTCGGGCTCGGGGCCGCTGTGCACGGCGAAGTGCTTAGCGGTCGCGATCACCTTCAGGTAGCGGGGATCGTCGCCCTGCAACCCCTTCACGAACTCGACGCCCATGCGTGCGGTGAGGTACGGATCCTCGCCGTAGGTCTCCTGGCCGCGCCCCCATCGCGGGTCGCGGAAGATGTTGATGTTCGGCGACCAGAAGGTCAGGCCCTGATAACGGCCGCGCTGGCCCCGGCGGACGAACTCGTGGTGCTTGGCGCGCGCCTCGTCGCTGATCGCGGAGGCCACCTCGCGCATCAGCGCCTTGTCGAACGACGCCGCCATGCCGATCGCCTGGGGGAACACCGTCGCCGCGCCCGCCCGGGCCACTCCGTGCAGGCACTCGTTCCACCACTCGTAGGCCGGGATGCCCAGGCGCGGGATGGCCGGCGCATCGTTCATGAGCTGCGAGACCTTCTCCTCCACCGTCATCCGCGACACGAGGTCCGCCGCGTGCGCCTCGAAGTCGTCGGGGCGGGCCACGCGGGCGGCTTCCTGGGCCCGCGCGGAGGCACTCGCGGCGAGCGAAGGGAGGAGCGCGCAGAGAACGACCCGGCGCGTCATTTGCCGGCGAGCGGGGCCAGGGACGTGCCTCCCTCGGGGCGGCAGAGGTAGAGGCTGGGCGTCAGGCCGGTGCGCTCGGAGTAGCTCCGGCCGACCGCGTCCAGGAAGGCCGGGGCCGCCGCCTCGTCCATCAGGGCGACGACGCAGCCGCCGAAGCCGCCGCCCGTCATGCGCGCGCCGTCGCATCCGACGGCGGCCTGCGCGCACTCCACCATCGCGTCGAGCATGGGCGTCGAGATCTCGAAGTCGTCGCGCATGCTGGAATGGCTCTCGTTCATCAATCGCCCCAGCCGCCGCGCGTCGCCGGCCTTCATCGCCTCCGCCGCTTCCACCGTGCGGGCGTTCTCGGTCACGATGTGGCGGGCCCGGCGGCGCAGGGTGTCGCTCAGCCACTCCCCCCGCGCCTCCAGGGCCGACGGCGTCACGTCGCGGAGCGACTTGACTCCCAGCGCCCGCGCCGCCTCTTCGCATTGCGCCCGCCGCTCGTTGTAGGCCGAGCCCGTGAGCTCCCGCCGGGTGGAGGTGTCGAGCACCGCCACCACGGTCCCCTGCGGAAGCGGGACCGGCCGCATCTCGAGCGAGCGGCAATCGATGAGCGTCGCGTGGCCCGCGCGGCCGACGCCGATGATGAGCGGGTCCATGATCCCGCAGCCGACGCCGACCCACTCGTTCTCGGCTCGCCGCGCGAGCTTCGCCATCCGCACGGGATCCCACGGCCCGCCCGACACGGCGGCGAAAGCGCGGGCGGCGGCCATCTCGAGGGCCGCCGACGACGAGAGGCCGGCGCCGATGGGGACGTCGCCGGCGAGGATGCCCTCCCATCCCGCGAGGCGATCGCCCGCCTCCGCGAGGGCCCACGCCGTGCCCTTCAGGTACTCCCCCCACCCCCTGCCCTCGCGGCGCAGGCCGTCGAGAGAGAATGCCTTCTCCTCGGCGAAGTCGAGGGAGGTGGCGACGACGTCGCGGCCCGCCCGGGCGCGGAGGGCGATCCACACCGCGCGGTCGATGGCCATCGGGAGCACGAAGCCCTCGTTGTAGTCGGTGTGCTCCCCGATGAGGTTGACGCGACCGGGCGAGCGCACGAGCCAGGAGGGGTCCGTCCCGAAGCGCGAGCGGAAGGCCGCGGCCACCTGCTCGGCGTTCCACGCGGCGGCCTGCGCCGCGCCCGCGACAGCCATGCCGTGCTGCAGTTTCCCTTCCTGAGTGCGGGAACTATATCATCCGGGTCGCGGAGGCACCGGGCCCATGCAGATCATCGAGCCGCAGAAGGTCTATCCCGTGATCGTGATCGGCAGCGGCGCCGCCGGAGGGATGGCGGCCTGGAACCTCACGCGGAAGGGCGTCGAGGTGGTCCTTCTCGACGCGGGCGACAAGTTCGACCGCTCGACGTTCTGGACCCACGTCCGGCCGTGGGAGGCGCGGGTACGCCTGGCGAAGGGCGACCACCCGCCCCAGTTCTTCCTCGACACCAAGGAGCAGCCCTACCTCACTCCGGAAGGCCAGCCCTTCGAGCTCATCCGCGTCTGGGGCCACGGCGGCAAGACCAACGTGTGGGGACGGGTCAGCCTCCGCTACGCCGAGATGGACTTCAAGTCCGCCGAGCGAGACGGCTGGGAGATCCCCTGGCCGATCTCCTACGCGGACGTGGCCCCCTACTACGACCAGGTCGAGCAGATGATCGGCGTCTGCGGCGGCACCGACGATTCGGAGGTACTGCCGGGAAGCAAGTACCTGCAGCCTCCGCCGCATCCCCGGTGCGGCGAGAACCTGCTGAAGAGGGCGGCGGCGCACATCGGCATCCCGATGGTGGCGGGCCGCCGGGCGAACATGACGCGGCCGACGCGCGGCTTTCCCGCCTGCCACTACTGCGGCAAGTGTGGAAGCGGATGCGACACGGCCTCCTTCTTCTGCTCCGCCGACCACCTGCTTCCGTTCGCGATGCAGACGGGCAAGCTCGAGATCCGCTCCAACTCGGTGGCCGCCCGCATCCTGGTCGACGAGCGCGGCCTCGCCCGGGGGGTCCAGTACTTCGATCGGAAGACCGGGCAGGAGCGGGAGGTGCTGGGCAAGGTGGTGGTGCTCGGGGCGAGCTGCGTCGACTCCACCCGCATCCTCCTGAACTCGAAGTCGGAGCGCCATCCCAACGGCATCGGCAACGGCTCCGACGTGATCGGGCGCTACCTCTGCGAGCAGATCCGGATCCACGTGAAGGGCTTCCTCCCCGATCTCTACGGCCAGCCCTGGCAGAACGATCGCGGGATCGGCGGCGAGCACGTGTACATGCCGCGGTTCAACCACCGTCCCGGCTTCGGCCGCGACTACCTGCGTGGATGGGGCGCGCAGTTCTGGAACACCGGCTGCAGCACCGACGGCGTCAACCACTTCGCGGGCAAGCTTCCGGGCTTCGGCCCTTCGCTCAAGACGAGCATCAAGCGCCACTTCCCGGCGTGGTTCGAGTTCCATCCCTTCGGCGAGGTGCTGCCCTACGCCCACAACCGGATCACGGTCGACGAGAAGAAGACCGACCGCTACGGCGTGCCGCTCCTGAAGATCGACTACCGCATCGGCGACAACGAGAAGAAGATGGCCGCCCACATGTACGACACCGTCGAGGAGATCTGCCGGGCGGCGGGGGCCGAGCTGGTGGTCTTCGAGCGGGGCGTCCTCGACAACAACGGGTCGGCCATCCACGAGCACAGCACCTGCCGCATGGGGGACGATCCCAAGCGCTCGGCGCTGAACCGCTTCAACCAGATGCACGAGGTCAAGAACCTGCTGGTCGTGGACGGGTCCGCGTTCACGACCGCGAGCGAGAAGAACCCCACCCTCACGATCCTCGCGCTGTCGTGGCGGGCCACGGACCACCTCGCGGAGGAGATCGGGCGCGGGAATCTGTAGTGCATTTCGGCCTTCTCGACTGGTCCATCACCCTCGCCTCCCTCGCCGGCACGGTGTGGATCGGGCTCCTCACCCGCCGGCACGTAGGGCGGATCGAGGACTACCTGGTGGCGAACCGAGGGATGGGCGTCTACGTGGGCACCGCCTCGCTCGTGTCCACCGAGATCGGCATCATCACGTACATGTACCAGGCGCAGTTCGGGTTCCTGGCCGGCTTCTCGGCGTTCGTCGTCGGCCTCATCACGATCGTGGTGTGCTTCGCCGTCGGGCGCACGGGCTTCGTGATCACGCCGCTGCGCGAGATGCAGGTCATGACGGTGCCGGAGTACCTGGAGCGCCGCTACAGCCGCCGTGTCCGCGTGCTCGCCGGGTTGTTGATGGCGTTCGGCGGCTCGCTCAACCTCGGGATCTTCCCCATCATCGAGGCCCGCTTCCTGACGATCACCACCGGGATCCCGCCGCGCTACGTCGCGTGGACGATGGCCGCCCTGCTCCTCATCGCTCTCGTCTATACCGCGCTCGGCGGCATGCTGTCGCTGATGGTCACGAACTACCTCCAGTACGTCCTGCTCGCGGCGGGCACCCTGATCGTCACCGCCGCGTGCCTGTCGCGCATCGGCTGGTCCGCGATGACCGGAGCGGTTCTCGAGCACATGCACGGGCGCGGGTTCGATCCCTTCGCCGACCTCGGCGTCGGCCCGGCGTTCATCCTCTGGCAGGTGCTGCTCTGGGTGGCGTTCATGACGGTCTGGCAATCCACGGCGATGAGGGCCTTCTCGGCCCGCGACGCGGCCACGGGCCGCAAGGTCTTCACGCTCACGAGCGTGCTCTTCCTCGGCCGGGCCGTCATCCCCATGGCCTGGGGAATCGCGGCCCTCGCGTTCTTCGCCGGCCGCGCGGCGCCCGCGGCTCCCGTCCCCGGCGAGGTGCCGGCCGCGGAGATGGCCCGCGTGGACGCCGAGCTGGCCACGGGCTTTCGGCCGCTGCTCGACCAGGGACGGCTCGAAGCCCTGCTGCCCCGCGTGGAGCGGCTGGAGAGGCTGGCCGAGGCCGAGCGTTCCGAGCCGCATGCGCAGCGCGCGCGGGCGCTGCGCGAGGAGATCGGGATGGTCGCGATGCCGTGGATGGTCGCGAGCCTGATCCCGGGCGGATGGCTGGGCCTCGTCATGGCCGGGATGCTCGCGGCGTCCGTGTCGACCTACGCGGGATACTTCCTGGGCTGGAGCGCCGTGATCTCGCAGGACGTCGTCAGCCCGCTGCTCGGGCGCGAGCTGTCGCCGCAAGGCAAGCTGCGGCTGACGCGCGTCACGATCGTCGCCCTCACCGCGTTCATCATGGTGTGGAGCCTCGTGTACGAGGTGCCCGGCCCGGCGTATTTCTACCTGCAGGTCACCGCGAACCTCTTCATGGCGCCGACGCTGCTCACCATCGTCCTCGGCCTGTACTGGCGGCGCGCGTCCGCCCTCGGCGCTTACGCCTGCTTCATCCTCGGCGCCGCCGCGTCGCTGGCCTACCTCCTCCCGGGCCTCGGCCTCAGCGTGGGCGCCGCCGGCAACCTGAGCTGGGGACTGGCCCTGCTCGGCCTGGTCGCCGGCTCCCTGCTCCGGCCCGGACGCGCGAGCAGGGCCACTGCGCGAGGCGCGGCATGAGCTGGCTCATCCTGTGGGCGATCGTGTTCTACGTGTCCGTGGCCTCGTTCGCGCTCGTCTCGGCGCTGGTGGCCATCGGCGGCTTCCGCGAGGTCCGCGAGCTCTTCCAGGCGTTGGCCGAGAAGATGCGAGGCCCGCAGTGAGGGCGTCGCCCACCGCCTCCGTACGCGATGCCCGGCGATTGCTGCGTCCGCTCGCCAAGGAGATCGTCGCCCTCACGCGCGCGCTCGTCCGCACGGACTCGGTGTCCGTGCCCCCGGACGGACACGAGACCGCGGCCCAGAAGGTGCTGCGCGACGCGTTGAAGCGCTACCGGATGGACGTGGAGCTGTACGACACCGGTTTCCTCCGCCGCTCCCGGCATCGCTACGTGCGGCGCGACCGACGCTACGCGGGAAGGCACAACCTCGTCGCGCGGCTGCCGGGGCGCGGCCGCGGCCGCAGCCTGCTCCTCAGCGGGCACATGGATACGGTGCCCGTCGGCCGCGAGCCATGGAGGAGCAGCCCGTGGTCGGGCGCCGTCCGCAACGGCCGGCTCCACGGCCGGGGGAGCTGGGACATGAAGGGAGGCCTCGCCGCGCAGTTCGCGGTCGGGATGGCGCTGCGCAACGCCGGCACGCGGCTGGGGGGCGACCTGCTCTGCGAGTCCGTGGTGGACGAGGAGTTCGCGGGCGGCGGCGGCACGCTCGCCGGCCGGCTGCGCGGCGACAACGCCGACGCCTGCGCCATCGCCGAGGGAACGAACTACGAGGTGGTCCGGGCCACGCGCGGCGGCCACTTCTTCGACCTCGTGTGCCGGGCCGGCGATCCCATGGGCTACTTCTCGAAGGAAGAGGTCGTCAGCCCCGCGGTCCCCGTCGGCCGCCTGCTCGGCTGGATCGACGGCTGGACCGTGCGGCGGCGGGCGGTCGAGCGCGGCGAGATCTACCGCGACTTCCCGGATCCCGTCCCGGTCCAGGTGCTGGCCCTGGAGGCGAACCGCTTCGATCCCGATGTGCCCTGGAGCGTGCCGCTCGTGTCGCGCGTGCGCGTGTATTTCCAGTTCCTGCCCCACGAGGACGTGCCGGCCGTCGTCCGCGAGGTCGAAGCGTCGCTGCGCGCGTTCGGCGCGCAGGACCCCTTCTTCCGGCGCTATCCGATCGAGGTGCGGCGGATCGTGGACCCGCCGCTGCTCGGACACGAGCTCGCCGCCGACCATCCCTGGACGCGATGCCTGCACGGCGCGGCGACCGGTATCCTGGGCGCGAAGGCGAAGATCTCCGCCTCCGAGTGGCCGTGCGACGCGTTCCTGGCCCAGCGGGAGTTCGGGATCCCGACCCTCCTTTTCGGACCGCGGGGGGCCGGGAGCCACAACCCGAACGAGTACGTCGAGGTGGTTTCCGTGCTGCGCACGGCGGAGGTGTACCTCGCCGCCGCTCTCGAATGGTGCGGGTGAGGCGGTGAAAGCGGTCGTCATCTCGGCCCCGAACCACGCGGCCCTCCGCGACGAGCCGGAGCCCCGGGCGGGAGAAGGGCAGCTCCTGGTCAAGGTCGGCGCCGCGGGCATCTGCATGAGCGACGTCGAGACGCTGAAGGGGACGCGGCCGCCGGCCTACGTGAAGTATCCGGTCATCCCCGGCCACGAGTGGTGCGGGACGGTGGAACGGCTCGGTCCCGGCGCGGCAGGCTTCGCGGTGGGGGACCGCGTGGCGGTGGAGGGCCACAACTTCTGCCGCCAGTGCGCCTGGTGCCGCCGGGGCGAGACGAACCTGTGCGTCTCCTACAACGAGCTCGGCTTCACCCTGCCCGGAGGTTTCGCGCAGTACGTCGCCGTCCGCGCCGACCTCGCCCACGCCTTCGCGGCGACGCTCCCCTTCGAATCAGCGGCGATGGCCGAGCCGCTCGCCTGCGTCGTCCACGGCGCCCAGCGCGCGACGATCGGACCCGACAGCACGGTCGCGGTGATAGGGCCCGGGACGCTCGGCCTCCTCGCCGTGGGCTGGGCGGCCGTCGCGCGGCCGGCGCGGATCGTCGTGATCGGCATGGACCGCGCCAACGAGGCGCTGGCGCGGCGCATGGGCGCGACCGACTTGCTCACGGTGGGCGACGATCCCGCGGCGCGCATCCGGGAGATGACCGCGGGCGCAGGGGCCGACGTCGTCTTCGAGGCCGCGGGCAGCGACAGCGCGCTTCCCCTCGCGCTCGACCTCGCCCGCCGCGGGGGCACCGTCGTCCTCTACGGCATCGCCGGTGGCGGCCGCCGCACGCAGCTCGAGGCGGACCTGTTCTGCCTGAAGGACCTCCACATCCACGGCGTGTTCGCCTACACGACGCGGAGCTTCGATCAGGCGCTGCGCCTCGTCGAGTCGGGCCGGCTCGACGTGGCGCCCCTCGTGACGCACACGTTCGCCCTGGCGGAGTTCCAGCAGGCCTTCGACCTGCTCCGCGAACGGCGGGAGCCGGTGGTGAAGGTGATCCTGAAGCCCTAGCTCCGGCTCAGTGCGCGCACTGCGGCGGAACTGCGAACGACTCGCTGACCACCACCTGGCCGAGCGTGACCTCACCGTGAGCCTCCACCCCGACGCCGTAGTGCGCGAACGCGTCCCAGACCAGGCACTCGTGCGAGGGATGGTTGTTGGCCACCGACTGCAGGATGCCGTCGCGCATGTCCTCGAAGGCGGGCCCCGACGGAGTGAAGTTCATGCCGTCCACGATGTCGTCGAGCAGCAGGTCCTTGGAGATCCCGGCCGCCTGGAAGTTCTGGAGCAGCCGCCAGCCGATCGCCCCGTACACCTCCCCGTCGAGGTGGACCTCGTTGCCGGGGGCGATGTCGCCGTAGCTCCGCGGGTAGTCGGTGTAGGGGGCGGTCCGGATCCCCACGGGATCGTCGAACGCGTACTCGCCGACGACGTCCTCCTCGGTGAGGATGATGGCGAGGGTGTCGCTCATGCCCTCGCCGATGGCGCCCGACATCTTGCCGCTCATGCCGCCGATCATCCGCCACGTCAGCCCGTGCCCGTATTCGTGGAACACGATGTCGGCGTCGAGGTCGCCGTCGCGCGGCAGCGGGGGCGGATTGGTCAGCCGCGCGGTGGCGTTGGCGGGGAGGCTGGCCTTCAGCGCTTCGCCGTCGCTCTTGCCGATGAAGACCGACGGGATCGCAAAGAGCGCACGCCCGCCCATCGTGATCAAGGAATCGCTCACGTTGTTGACGATGATCGCTGCCCGGGCGCGCGCCCTCCCGGCGTTCTTGACCTTGGTTACGAAGTCGCAGCCTCCCCGGTCGATGAGGGCGATCCTGCGGCGCAGGTCTTGTGTGATCGCCTCGCAACCGTCCGAGGTCGTGCCGGTCCCGTCGTTTACCAGCACGACGTCGCCGGTGACCCCCGTAGCGTCCAGCTTCCGCCCGAACTGTGCGGGAGCGCCCGGGTAACTCGCCGGCGACGGGGTGTTGACGTGGACCTGGACCGTCCCCTTCCCCGTCCACAGGTACATCTGCATGCGGGGCTTGCTGCCGTCGGGCGGCGTGGCGAAGTTGGCGTTGTCGGTGCCGGATCCATCCTGGGCCTCGGCCTGGACCGGGTCCGCTCCCAGGCCGCCGTGGCCGAAGTTGTCGGTCTGGAAGTTGCCCGCCGCTTCGTCGAAGCCGTGCCGGTACAGCGTGTCGTGGAGGACGTTGTTCAGGTAGAAGAGGTTCTGGACGGCCACGGCCGTGTTTCCGACGGTGGAGGGTGAGGCGCCGAGATCCGCGGCGGCGAGGAAATTGCCGTCTGCGACGGGCGTACCGACCGGATCCGTTAGGTTGCCGTGGTTGGCATCGAGGTAGCTGTGGACGTTGTGTCCGCTGATGTCAGCGTCCTTCTGGGTCGCCGAACTCAGCAGCCAACCCGCGGGCGATTCGGCATTGCCGGAGCCGGGACCGGCCACCACCGCCTGGGCGGAGACAGCCGGGTTCACGGCGAAGACGTTGTAGCGGTCCGTGCTCGTGCGCGACTCGACGCCCAGGACGCGGGCGTCGCCGCCCACGAGCGAGACATAGAGACGATTGTCGCGCTCCGTCCACGTCTGGACCTCGAAACCGGCCTTGAGCGCGCCGCTCTTCATCAAGATCGCCACCCGCTCGACGCGCGGCGCCTCGTGGAAGAAGGTGCCCTTGTCGAACAGGACCACGTTCTCCCGGCGGCCGATCTCCGCCGGCTCCTCCTTCACCTCCGGGAGGAAGACGGCGAGCACCGACCGCAGCGCCCGCCGCTCGTCGACCGCCGCCGCCACCGGGCGGCGCGCCGGCACGTCGGCGAGGTCTTCGATGAGGTGCACGAGCCGGCCCTGTTCGTCGAGGGCCGCCTTCACGTAGGCGCCGGCCACGCGCAGTCCGGCGACGCGCTGCTCCATGCGGAGGTGGGTCAGGCCGGTCTTCGCCGCGCGGCCCACGGAGATCTCGCGCAACGAGGCTACGGTGGCAAGGCTCGCGCCGTGGTCGCGGAGGAACCGCGCCACGACGGAGGCGGTCGTCGCCCCGTCGGGCCCGGTGAGTGGGCTCTGACGTGCCGCCTTGTGGATGCGGGCCCGGGCGGCGTCGAACGTGACGGCTTCGTCCTGCGCCCCGGCGTTCGCCGCCCCCAGCACGAGGGCGGCCATGGCGAGCGTGATGACCTGGCGCATATTCACCAGTTGGTGAGCGACCCGTCCGGCCGCCGGAAGAGGGGGATGGGCCTGACGGGCTCGGACACCTCCGCCACCAGCGTCGCGCGATCGGGCGCGAACTCCACGCCCAGCCCCGGCCGCGAGTTGGGCCACACCTTCCCGCCGCGGAAATCGTAATGCTGAGGCAGGTGGGGCTCGGGCTCCGGGCCCGCGCCCAGGATCTCCATCGTCACCGGCGCGGGTACCGTGGCCAACCCATGGACCAGGGCCGCGGTCGACACGGGGCCGGTGAAATGGGGCACCAGGCCGACGTAGTGCAGCTCGCAGAGCGAGGCCAGCTTCCGGAGCTCGGTGAGCCCACCGACGTTGGGGATCGTCACCCGGGAATAGTCGATCAGGTGCTGCTCCACCAGCTCGTTGATGTCCCAGCGGTCACCAAATTGCTCACCGACCGCGATCGGAACCTTCACCTGCTGCCGCAGCACCCGGTAGACGGCGGCGTCTTCGGAGCGCACCAGGTCCTCCGCGAAGAAGGGCTCCAGCTCTTCGATCAGCGCGCTCAGGCGCACGGCGTCGGCCTGGTCCAGGCGCGTGTGATAGTCGATGGCCCACTCGCCGCCGGGGCCGACACCCTCGCGAACCTCACGGCACTGCTCGTAGCTCTTCCTCACCATGGACCGGGCATCGAAGGGCTGCCCGCGCTCGGGATCGGCCACGCCGATCCGGAAGGCCCGGAAGCCGGCTTCGATGCAGGCACGCGCCGTCTCGCGCAGCGTGCCGAGGGCCGGAAAGGCCGTGGAGTAGCACTCCACGTGGTCCCGGGTCAGGCCCCCGAAGAGCGCGTGGACCGGCTGGCCGAGAGCCTTGCCTCGGATGTCCCAGAGCGCCAGGTCCAGGGCGCCCAGGGCATGCAGCTTCTCGCGGCCGGGCGGATAGAAATGGCCGCGGTACATGAGCTGCCACAGGTGCTCGATGCGGGTGGCGTCTTCGCCGATGAGCAGGCCCGCCAGCGCCTTGACCGTGTCCGGGGAGCCGCCCTCGCCGATGCCGGTGATCCCCTGATCGGTCTCGACCGTCACGATCGCGTTGCTCTGGCTCAGGAGCGGCCGCGGCCGGGGCGGGAGATAGCAGCGGACCCTCCGGATCCGGATGGGAGCGGCGTTGTCGGCGGCCTCCCCCCCGCGGGCCGGAGCGCCGCTCAGCAGCGGGCCACCCGCTCCGGCCAGCAGCGAACGCAGGAACATGCGCCTCATCTGGACCTCAACCGTGCAGGATGCCGCGCTCGAGGGCGGTCGTGACCGCCTCCGTGCGGTCGTCCACGCCCAGCTTCGACAGGATGCTGCTGACGAACCATTTCGCGGTGCCACTCGTGATGCGCAGCTCGGTCGCGATCTCTGCGTTGGTCCGCCCCTTGGCCACGAGCCTCAGCACCTCGATCTCGCGGGCGGTCAGGCCGGCTCCGGGCCCCCGGTCGGAGATCCGGCTGGCGATTTCGGGCGGGATCCTGCGCAGGCCCGCGTGCACGGCCCGGATCGCTCCTACGAGCTGGGACGCCGGCGCGCTCTTGAGAAGATAGGCTTGGGCCCCGGCCTGGAGCGCCCGGTGGATGTCCTCGTCTCCCTGGTAAACGGTCAGGGCGATGAAGCGGCTGCCGGGGAACTCCGAACGTATCGCTTCCATGACCCCGATCCCGTCGAGGATGGGAAGGCCCAGGTCCACGAGGAGGACGTCGGGCCGGAGCTTCCGGAACAGCTCCACCGACTGCCGTCCGTCTCCCGCCTCGCCCACGACGGTCATGTCGGTCTGGGCGGCGACCACGGCCGCCACCCCTTGCCGCACGAGCGGGTGGTCATCAGCGATCAGGACCCGGATTGGGACCCCATGTGCCACCGCGAGATCCCGATTCTATCTCCCGGTCGAAGGTTTATCATGCGCGGCGGGCCGTGGTGAGCGCATGGGCAGGCTTGCGTCCTTCCTCCGAGTCGGGGCCGCCGGCGTCGGGCTGGCGCTTTGTGGGGCGGCGCCGCTGTTCGCCCTCGACCCGGTGCGCGCGCCCAGCCGTTACGGGCACGACGTCTGGCTCACCCGTGACGGCCTGCCCCAGGAGTTCGTCCAGGCCATCACCCAGACTCGCGACGGATATCTCTGGATCGGGAGCCTGGGCGGGCTCGTTCGTTTCGACGGTGTCCGTTTCACCGTCTTCGACCCCGGCAACACCCCTGGCCTGAGGGACGCTCGTATCCTGGCGCTGTGCCCCGCCCGCGACGGCACCCTCTGGATCGGGACCGCGGCGGGAGGGGTGGCCCGCATGGAGCACGGGGTCATCCGACCCTTCGAGCCTCCCTCCGAGTCCGGCGACCGCTCGCTCAAGTACGTTCGCTCTCTCCACGAGAGCGCCGACGGCAGCCTGTGGGTCGGGACGAGCGGGGGCGGCCTCCGGCGGTTCCGGCAGGGGCGGCGCGTCGAAAACGAGGAGCCCGTCTCCCCCGGGCACACCGTCACCGCCGTCCACGAGGACCGCTGGGGGAACCTCTGGTTCGGCACCACCGAGGGACTGGCCGTGCTGAAGGCAGGACGCCTGGTCCGCTACGGCGCGGGCGAGGCCCTGCCCCACGGCTTCGTGTACTTCATCTTCGAGGACCGCGCGGGATCGATCTGGGTGGGCACCCGGGGCGGCCTCACGCAGATCGAGAATGGCGCCGTCACCGTCTTCACCCGCAGAAACGGCTTCCCGGCCGACGCGGCTCGCACCATCTGGGAGGACCGCGACGGGAACCTGTGGGTTGGAACGCTCGGGCAGGGACTCCTCCGCAAGAGCGGGGACAGGTTCTTGTCCTTCACGAGCCGTGACGGCCTCTCGAACGACCACGTGACCTGCCTCCACGAGGACCACGAGGGCAGCCTCTGGGTGGGCACGCAGAGGGGCCTCAACCGGATCAAGGACGTCCCGTTCACCAGCTACACGACGCGCGACGGCCTCTCCCACGACGCGGTCAACTCGATCCTGCGGACCCGCGACGACGGCATCTGGGTGGGCACGGACGGCGGAGGCCTGGACCGGATCAAGGACGGGCAGGTCCGCGTCTTCACCGCTCGCGACGGCCTGGGCAGCAACTACATCGGTCCCCTCTTCGAGGCCCGCGACGGCAGCCTCTGGGCCGGCGGCGACGGCTACGTCAGCCGGATCGCCGCGGGCCACGTGACGACCTATCGTACCGACGCCTCGGGCGAGCGGCGCTTCGTGTCGCTCCTCGGCGAGGACGAGCAGGGTCGGCTGCTGGTGGGCGCCGGCGACCGGCCCCTGCTGCGGTTCGACTCCGGCCGGCTCGTCCCGTACGACGCGGCCACCGACCGCGGCCAGTACCGCTTTTCGGTGATGCGTGACCGGAAGGGCGCGCTGTGGTTCGGCACCGTGGAAGGCCTGGGCCGGTTCCAGGATGGCCGCTACACGCTCTACACCGAGAAGGACGGCCTGCCCGACGACACGGTGCACTCCGTGTACGAGGACAGCGCCGGTACGCTCTGGATCGCCACCACCGCCGGCCTGTGCCGGTTCAAGGACGGGCGTTTCGTGAGCTTCGCCGGGCAGGGCGGCCTGGGCGCCGGCGTCGTCTCGCAGGTCCTCGAGGACGACGGTGGCTCTCTCTGGATGAACGGCCGGCGTGGCATCGTCCGGGTCCGCAAGCAGGACCTGGACGCCTACGCGGAGGGAGCGCTCCCGGCGGTCTCGTTCACGGTGTACGGCGTCGAGGACGGGATGGAGAGCGCCGACTACAACCCCTCCTACATCCAGCCGGCGGCGGGCAAGACCGCCGACGGCCGTCTGTGGTTCGCCACGACCAAGGGGGTCGCGGTCATCGATCCCCGCCGCCTGCAGTCCAACCGGCTGCCTCCCCCCGTCGTGATCGAGCGCGTGCTGAGCGACGACGATCCGGTCCCGCTGGAGCCGGGCGCCCGGGTGGGGCCGGGCCGCAAGAAGTTCGAGTTCCACTACACCGCGCTGAGCTTCGTCTCGCCGGAGAAGGTGCGCTTCCGGTACATCCTGGAGGGCCTCGATCCCGCCTGGACCGCCGCCCACGACCGCCGCACGGCCTACTACACGAACCTTCCGCCGGGCCGGTACCGCTTCCGGGTCGCCGCCGCGAACAACGATGGCGTCTGGAACGAGGAGGGCGCTTCGTTCGCGTTCGAGCTGCAACCGCGCTTCCATCAGACGCGCGCGTTCCAGGCCCTCGTGCTCGCGGCGCTGCTCCTGGCGGGATGGACCGTCCACCGGCTGCGCGTGGCGAGGATGGAGGCCCGCTTCGCCACCGTCATGACCGAGCGCAACCGCATGGCCCGCGAGCTGCACGACAGCCTGGCCCAGGGCCTGGCCGGGATCGCCCTCCACGTGGGCGCGCTCCGCCAGTCGGAGCGGGAGCTGACCGAGGGAGCGAGCCGGCACCTGAGCACGATCGAGCGCCTGGTGCAGAGCAGCCTGGCCGAAGCCAAGGGCTCGGTGTGGGACCTGCAGCCCGAATCCCTGCGCGAGGGGGACCTGCCCGCCGCGCTCGCGTCGATGGCCCGCGAGCTGACCGCCGACACCACGATGAAGACCGTGCTCGAGGTGAAGGGAACGCCCCGGCGTCTGGGTCGTCAGGCCGAGCGCAACGTCTTCCGCATCGGCCAGGAGGCGGTGACCAACGCCCTCAAGCACTCGCAGAGCGAACGGGTGGACATCCTGCTCTCGTTCGAGGGCGACCGCGTCGAGCTGAGGGTGCGGGACCACGGCCGGGGGTTCGACCCGGCAGTGGCGCCCGCGGCGAGCAGCTTCGGCCTGACCAGCATGCGTGAGCGCGCGCAGCAGATCGGCGGCCGCGTCACCATCACCAGCCACCCCGGCCAGGGCACCGAAGTGATCCTCCAGGCGCCGATTTCCTGAGAACCCCTCACCCCTGCCCCTCTCCCCAGAGGGGAGAGGGGATTGTCAGGCTATCGCCGAAGCGTCTCCAAGACCTGCTCAGCCTCTGCGGCCTCTGCGTTTCTCTGCGGCCTCTGCGTGGAAAGGCAAATCTCTCACACGTGCTAGAACTCCAGCTTCAAGGCGAGCTGGATCATCCGGTTCGCGAAGGAAGTGGCGGTCGAGCCGAAGTTCGTCGAGTTCCGCGTGTGCGTGATCTTGCCGAACGCGGGATCGCTCATCCTGAGCACCGGCATCGCGAAGTGCGGCGTGTTGGTCACGTTGAACGCCTCGACCCGGAGCTGCAGGCGCACGTCGTTCTTCACCGGGATGAACTTGATGAGCCCCATGTCGAGGTTGTAGTACCCCGGCCCCCGGATGATGTTGCGGCCGGCATCGCCGGCCAGGAGCGTCTTGCCGTCCGCGGCGCGGCTGGCGACGAACGCGGTGGTGTCGAACCAGTGGTCGACGCTCCGCTCCGACGAGGAAAGGTTGGGGTCGTGCAGCAGGTTCGGGCGCGCGTCGCCGCCCGGGATCGAGCTGCCTACGGTGACGGTGCCGGGCATCCCCGAGCGCGCCACGAACAGGCCGCTGGCCTGCCAGTTGCCTAAGAGCGCCCTCAGCGCGCCGCCGCCGGAGCCGCGCTTCCCGTAGGGCAGGTCGTAGACGTAGCTCAGCGAGAAGCGGTGCGGCACGTCCCAGTCCGAGGGTCCGCGGTTCTGTTTCACATCGAAGATGTTCTGCACGCCGCCGCTGACGCTCGAGTCGAACATCGCCGAGCTCACGGTGTCGATCGACTTCGACCACGTGTACGACGCGAGCAGGAACAGGCCCTGGCTGAATCGCTTCTCCAGCTTGAACTGCCCGGAGTGGTACGTCGAGTCGCCGATGGCGCGGACGTCCTGCACCTGCCCGACCCCCGGGAAGGGCGCGGGCGTGCCGTCGGGCCGGGCCTGGTTGATGTTGACGAGGAAGGGCAGCCGGTGGCCCTGCGATCCGACGTAGGCCGCCTCGAAGAGCACGCCGCCCGGCAGCTCGCGCTGCACCGCCGCCGAGTACTGCAGCGAGTAGCCCGTCTTGAGGTTCTTGTCGATCGTCTTGACGTCGTAGCCCGTGGGATACGGACCCGGCTCCGGGAGGGAGGGCGGAGCCGGGTCGGAGAACTTCCACGCGTCGTACAGCACCGCCTGCCGGTAGAACGGCGGGTTGTGGCGGACGTCGTCGCGCTTGGCCGTCTCGGGCGAGTAGAAGACGCCGAAGCCGCCGCGCAGGGTCGTCTTGCGGTCGAGCTGGTAGGCGACGCCCACGCGGGGAGCGAAGTCCTTCTGGTCCGGGTTGACGATGTAACGCGAGACGCCGTCCTGGCCGGCGATCAGCATCCGGCCCTGGTCGGGATCGAACATCGACAGCTCGTTGGTCGGGCTGAAGAACGGTGTCCCGTAGTCGTAGCGGATGCCGAGGTTCAGCGTCAGCTTGTTGTTGACCTTCCAGTCGTCCTGCACGAAGGCCGCGTACTGCCGGTCGTCGAGGATGGGGCTGCCGAAGCGGCGCCCCAGGTAGCTGAAGCTCGGACGGCCGAGGAGCAGCGAGGCCAGCTCGTTGCCCTGCCACCAGGAGAACTGATACGAGGTCCCGTAGTTTCCGACGTAGAACGCCCCGGCCGGGAAGACCGCGAAGTAGTCGTCCTCCCGGCGCCGCCGGTACTCGGCCCCGAACTTCAGCGCGTGCCGGCCCAGGTTGTAGGTCAGGGTGTCGTTGAACTGCCAGAACGTGTTCTTGAAGTAGAGCGGCTTCCAGTCGTCGCCACCCATCCCGGTGTAGGCGTCGAGGTACATGATGGGCAGGCCCGAGGAGAGGACGTCCCGGTTCACGCCGCGCAGGCCGTTGGCCTCGGCCAGGTTCCGCCCCTGCGCGTTCGATTCCACGTCCAGCTCGTAGCGGTGGAAGCCGATGCGGGCCTCGTTGACCAGCCGCGACCCGAACAGATGTACGTGGGAAAGGACCGCGTTGTAGTTGCGGTCGACGTGGGTGCCGCCCTGGATGATGCCGCGGCTGTCGTCGTTGACGCCGCGGGCCAGTCCCGGCAGCGGGCCGTCCGGCCGCGACATCGCGTCGCTCGTGAACAGCCGGCTGTGGTTCATCCGGAAGCGGAGGAACACGTGGTCGGCCGCGGACACCACGTGGTCGACACGGAAGCCTCCCTCGTGGCCTTCGATCCGGTGGTTCTGGCGGACGAAGTAGTTCCCGAGCGGGTAGCCCTCCGGCAGGTTGGGCAGGTCGACCATGTTCAGCAGCGTCCAACCGAAGCGATCCCACCGGTCGGGAGGAATGATGTTGTTCGAGAAGGGCACATTCCCGCCGGTAGCCGGGTCGTAGATCACGGTGCCGGGCAGCAGCGACGAGAAATCGCCGCGCCGGAACGGCTCCTCGGGCACGTTGGCAAACGCCTCCGTCACCTTGCGTACGGTCTGGCCCTGGTAGTCGACGAAGAAGAACGTCCGGTCCGTGCGCAGGGGGCCGCCGAGCGTGAAGCCGAACTGGTTCTGCTTGAGGGGCGCCTTCTGGGGGTCGACCGGGTTGCGGAAATAGTTCGCGGCGTTGAAGGCGTCGTTGCGGTGGAACTCGAAGGCGCTGCCGTGCACGGCGTTGGTGCCGCTCTTGGTCTGGATCGAGATCACGCCGCCGGCGGTATGCCCGTACTCGGCGGAGAAGACGGAGGTCAGGACCTTGAACTCACTGATCGCGTCGACGTTCGGGCGGAGATCCACGTCGGACTCCCGGACCGATGACATCTGCACGCCGTCGAGCGTGACCGAGTTCGACTCCGGCCGCGCGCCGTTGACGGAGAAGGTGACGTTGGTCGTGGCCCCGCCCTGGTCGTTCGACGTGTCCTGGACGCCGTTGCTCAGAAGCAGGAGCGAGAAGAAGTCGCGGCCGTTGAGGGGCAAGGCCTTGATCTCTTTCTCCTGGACGATCTGGTTGACGTCGGGCTGGTCGGTCTGCAGCAGCGTGGCCGCCCCGGACACCTCCACGGTCTCTTCCATCCGACCCAGCTCGAGCGCGATGTCCGTTCGCAGCTTCTGGTCGACGATCAGCGTCACGGGCCCCACGACCTTGGTCTTGAAGCCGTCGCGCTCGACCTTGACGTCGTACCGGCCGAGCGGCATGTTCGGGAAGCTGTAGGCCCCCGCCGCGTCGGTCTTGCCGGCGCGGCTGAAGCCCGTGTCGCGCTGGGTCGCCGTCACCGTGGCTCCCGCAACCACGCCTCCCCCGGGGTCCGTGACCGTCCCCAGGATCGAGCCGGTCGTGAGCTGCGCCTCGAGGGCCGTGGCCCCGAGCAGGACCAGGGCCGCGAGGTGCAAGGGCCAGAGCCGTTCCCATCTCAGCCGTGCCGTCATCGTGTCCTCCTCACCGCGAAAAGGTAGCGAGGGGCACGAAGCCTGTCACCTGCCGAACGGCAGGTCTCCTCGCGGGCCGGCGGGGAGACCCTATGGCCATGAAGGCGGTCGTCATCCGCACGCCGAACCGCGCGTTCTTCCGCGACGAGGCCGATCCGAAGGCCGGTGACGGCCAGGTTCTCGTCAGGGTCGCCGTCGCCGGCGTCTGCATGAGCGACGTCGAGGTGATGAAGGGCACGCGGCCGCTCCCCTACGTCAAGTACCCGATCATCCCCGGCCACGAGTGGTGCGGGACGGTGGAGGAGGTCGGCTCGGGAGTCAAGCGCGTGGCCGCGGGTGACCGCGTGGCGGTGGAGGGCCACAACTTCTGTCGCGCCTGCGCCTGGTGCAGCCGGGGGGAGACGAACCTCTGCGCCTCGTACAACGAGATCGGCTTCACGCTCCCCGGGGGCTTCGCCGAGTACGTGGCGGTGCGGGCCGACCTCGCCCACCCCTTCGCGAAGGCGCTGCCCTTCGAGGCGGCGGCGATGGTCGAGCCGTTCGCCTGCGTCGTCCACGGCGCCCAGCGGGCCCGGATCCATCGGGAAGACACCGTCGTGGTCGTGGGACCGGGGACGATCGGATTGTTGGCGGTGGGCTGGGCGGCGATGGCACGGCCGGCCCGGCTGGTGGCCATCGGCCTCGACCGAAGCAACGAGGCCACGGCTCGCAAGATGGGAGCCACCGATTACTTCACCGTCAAGGACGAGCCGGTGGCGAAGGTCCGCGAGATGACCGGCGGCGCCGGGGCGGACGTGGTGTTCGAGGCGGCGGGGAGCGAGGCGGCGGTGACGCTCGCCCTGGACCTCGCTCGGCGCGGAGGCGCGGTCATCCTCTCCGGCATCGCCGGCGGCAACCGGCGGATGCTCCTGGAATCCGACGTCTTCTCGCTGAAAGACCTGCGGGTCGACGGTGTGTTCGCCTACACGACGGCCAGCTTCGAGCAGGCGCTGCGCATCATCGAGTCGGGCAAGCTCGACGTGAGGCCTCTCGTCACCCATACGCTCCCCCTGCGGGAGTTCGAGAAGGCCTTCGACCTGCTCTGCAACCGCCCGGAGGCCGTGGTAAAGGTTATGCTCAAGCCGTGACCACGAGCGCGCGCACGTACCTCAACCGCATCGGCGGCGAGTGGGTGCCGGCTGCTGACGGCGCCACCACCTCCGACCTCAACCCCGCCCGTACGGACGAGGTGGTGGCGGTCTTCCCCTCCGCCGGCACCCAGGACGCCGACCGGGCGGCGGAGGCCGCGGCCCGGGCGTTCCCCGGCTGGTCTCGCACGCCGATGCCCAAGCGGGGCGAGATCCTCCTGAAGGCGGCCCAGCTGCTCGAGGCGCGCCTCGACGAGGTGGCCGAGGCCCTCACGCGAGAGGAAGGCAAGACCCTCGCCGAGAGCAAGGGTGAGACCGCGCGCGGCGTGAGCCTGCTGCGCTACTTCGCCGGGGAGGCGACGCAGCCCATCGGTGAGGTCTACCCTTCTGCAGCCACGGCCACGTTCCTCTACGCCGAGCGCGTGCCGCTGGGTCCCGTGGCCCTCGTCACTCCCTGGAACTTCCCGGTCGCGATCCCGACCTGGAAGGTCGCTCCGTGCCTCGCCTTCGGCAACACCGTGGTGCTGAAGCCGGCGGAGCTGACCCCGGTCACGGCCTGGCACCTGGCGGACGTGCTGGAGAAAGCCGGGCTTCCTCCCGGCGTCTTGAACCTCGTCGTCGGCCGCGGATCGAAGGTCGGGCCGGCCCTGGTGGCCGACGAGCGGATCAAGGCCATCAGCTTCACGGGCTCGAACGAGGTGGGCACGCGGCTGGCGGTGCAGGCCGCGCAGCGGGGGGCGAAGTTCCAGCTCGAGATGGGAGGCAAGAACCCGGTGGTCGTTCTCGACGACGCCGACGTCGACAAGGCGGTGGAGCTGACGATCGCCGGGGCCATGCTGTCCACCGGCCAGAAGTGCACCGCCACCAGCCGCGTCATCGTCGAGAGGCAGATCGGGGACCGCTTCCGGGAGGCGCTGGCCGCCAAGGCCTCGTCGCTGAAGGTGGGCGACGGGATGAAGCCCGACACGTACATGGGGCCGCTCGTGAGCGCCGACGCGGAGAAGACGGTGATGGGCTACGTCGAGGCCGGCAAGGCCGAAGGCGCCCGCCTCCTCACCGGCGGGACCAAGCTCCGGGGCGACGAGTACGACCGCGGCTACTTCGTGGCCCCGACGGTATTCGATCGGGTCGGCCCCGACATGCGCATCGCCCAGGAGGAGATCTTCGGCCCCGTGGTGGCAATCATCGAAGCGAAGGACTTCGACGATGCGGTCCGCCTCGCCAACCACACCCGGTTCGGCCTCAGCGCCTCCATCGTCACGCGTGATCTCGGCCTGGCCATGCGCTTCGTGCGCGAGATCGAGGCCGGCATCGTCCACGTCAACTCCCAGACCGCGGGGGCCGAGCCCCAGGTGCCCTTCGGCGGGTTCAAGGGGAGCAGCAGCGGCAGCCGCGAGCAGGGAAAGGCGGCCCGCGACTTCTTCACGCAGATCAAGACCGTCTACCTGGACCCGCCGTGAGCCGCCTCGCCTGAGCCAGCGGTTTCATCGGCCGTAATTCCTTACGGCGCTCGTAACGCGTCTACCGAGCCTCCGGGCACCGATCCGGGTGAATCGATCGATCGCGGCCCGGCACAGCGCTTGCTCCCTTCCGATTCACCCAGACGCAACCTGGCTTCGTCCGCGACCTGCCCGCGGCCGGGCCGCAACTCGACGAAGGAGGCAGACATGCGCCATACCCGAATGCCCGCGCCGGGATCCCTCCTGGCCGTGCTCGCCGTGACCCTCGCCGCCGCGATCGCCGCCCTCGGCCCGCGCGCGGAAGCGCAGGCTTCCGGTCCCAGCCTGCTCGATCCGAAGCTGTCGGTGCGGACGGTGGCGAGCGGCCTCGTCACCCCAACCACCATGGCGTTCCTGGGACCGGACGACATGCTGGTCCTCGAGAAGCAGACCGGCAAGGTCCAGCGCGTGACCGGCGGCACCATGCAGACGGTGCTGGACCTCGCCGTGAACAACGCTTCCGAGCGCGGCCTGCTCGGCATCGCCCTGCACCCGGACTTCGAGACCAATCGCGCCGTGTACCTGTACTGGACCTGCGCGAGCACGCACCCGGTCGATCCCTTCGTGCCCAGCGAGCGGGAATGCCCGGACACGCCGCCGACGGGAGCCGACACCAGCGACATCCTCGCCGTCCCCCTGCTCGGCAATCGGATCGACCGCTTCATCTGGGACGGGTCCACCCTCACGTTCGATCGCAATCTCATCAAGCTGCACGCCTTCCAGAACGACGTCACCAACGGCGTCCCCCGCGGCAACCACAACGGCGGCGTCCTTCGCTTCGGCCCCGACCGGAAGCTCTACCTGATCTTCGGCGACAACGGCCGTCGCGGCCAGATGCAGAATCTCGTCGACGGGCCCTTCGGACCGGGGCAACCGGACGACCAGTTCGGCGGCCCGCAGCCCGACGACACGCACCTCACCGGCGTCATCCTCCGCCTCAACGACGACGGCAGCGCTCCCGAAGACAACCCCTTCTTCCGGGCGGGAGAGCGCTTGGGCGGCGAGGTGGGGGCCAACATCCAGAAGATCTTCGCGTACGGAGTGCGCAACAGCTTCGGCCTCGCCTTCGACCCGGTCTCGGGACGACTGTGGGACGAGCAGAACGGCGACGACTCCTTCGACGAGATGAACCAGGTCGAGCCCGGGTCCAACCTGGGCTGGGTGCAGATCATGGGTCCCGTGAGCCGGATCGCCCAGTTCAAGGGAATCGAGACCAGCCCCGCGTTCTTCGGACTCCAGCAGGTGCGCTGGCCGCCCACCAACATCGCGGACACGCCGGCGGAAGCGCTCTCGCGGCTGTTCGTGATCCCCGGCTCGCACTACAGCGATCCGGAGTTCAGCTGGAAGTTCGCGGTGGCCCCCGCCGGGATCGGTTTCCTGTCCAGCCGGGCGCTGGGGTCTCAGTACGAGGACGACTTGTTCGTGGGAGCGTCCCGCACGAACCTCGAGGGCGGCTACATCTTCCGCTTCAACCTGACCGGCAACCGCCGCAAGATCGCGGTCGACGACCCGCGGCTGGAGGACCGCGTGGCCGACAACAACGCCAAGTTCGACATCACGGAGAGCGAGAGCCTGCTCTTCGGCCGCAACTTCGGCATCGGCACCGACATCCAGACCGGACCCAACGGCAACCTGTTCGTGGTGTCGCTCAGCAACGGCGCCGTCTACGAGGTGTTCCGGGCCCGCTGACCGGACACGTCCCCACCGAAAGGTCCGCTGACCGGAAGCCCGGCGGCCCGAGCTGACCGACCGCGGGGCGGGGAGGACGGCGCATCCGTCCTTCCCGCCCCCTGCCCGTATCCGCGGTCGTGACCGGAGGTGGCTTCTTGGTTCTCGGCCGTGAGGCAGTTCGTGGCAGTTCCCGAGTCAAATGGGTGGATTGTGATGATCCCAGACGAGAGCGACAGACAGTTCAAGGCCTATGCGATCCGCAAAGGCTCCGTCAACGTCGTGGAGGCACAGACAAGGACTACGTCGACCTCGCCGTAGTTGAGGGTTCTTCTCTTTGAGCTCGGCTCATTCGTCCTCGAGGTCCAGGACCTCCCGGAGAGCCTCGTTGACACGGGCCATGAGGACTCGCGACAGCCGTGCCATCGGGCCACCGACGAGCCGCCCATTGTCGATAGCCCGGAGCTGGTCCATGAGCAGGTCCGAGTCCCGGCGCAGCCGAGCCGTAGCTCTCACGCGCACACGCAACGGCTCCGCGTCGTCGACGAGCTTGGTAGTGAGAGGAACGACCAGGGTGGAAGGATGGCCTGCGCTCAGCAATGCCTGAGCCTGGACGACGAGCACAGGCCGGGTCTTGCCGGGCTCGGTTCCGCGACGAGGGTCCAGGTTGGCGAGCCACACCTCTCCCCGATCAGGCATCGGGATCGCGCTCGATGGCCGCGAACTCGGCGTTCACCTTCATGCTCTCCGAGCGCACTTTCCTCGACGCCGCGGCGATGCGCCTGGCTCGCAGTTGCGCCCGCGCCTCGCGGTTCATGCGCTCGATGGCCCTCCGCATGTACTCGGATCGCGACATCTTCAGCGCTTGCGCGTTGCGCCGGCTCTCCTCCAAGAGTTCTTCGGGCAACTTCAGCGATATGGCCTCCATGGATCCCTCCGCGTATATCTATGAAGGATATCTCAGAAGGGTTCTCAAGGCAATATCCTGAAGTCGCCTCTCCTCCCTGCACCCCGGGAGGGGCGCACGAGCTGCAAGCGTTCAGGCGAGCGCGGCACGTTGACGCGTGACTACTCCCCCTTCTCCCACTTCTTCCACTGCTCGAGGTAGGCGTCCACGTTCTCGCGGGTGACGACGTCCACGCCGGAGTCGATGATCTTTTGCGGCGGCATCCGGCCTTCCTTGATGCCGGCGAGGAGCTTCACCGGCTCGGAGCCCCAGCCGAAATACTTCTGGCCGATGAGCACCTGCACCTTTCCCGTCTTCAGCAGGTCGGGGGCGGGAGGCACGGTGTCGAAGCAGACGAACTTGGTCCTGGCGGGGTCGATGGGGTCGAGCGCGTTGCGCACGAACACGGGCCAGCCGCCGACCGAGATCCACACCGCGAGGTCGGGGTACCGGCTCATGCCGGCGGCGATCATCTCCGCCGATCGCGTCGGGTCCTCCTTGATGTCGTAGGTCTCCACGACCTTCATGTCCGGGTGTTTCTTCAGGCTCTCCTTCACCCCGTCGAGCCGCCGGGCGAGGTTCTCGGCCCCGAGACTGGTCATGAGCGCCACCTTGCCCTTGCCGCCGACGAGCTTGGCCGCCTCCTCGCCCATGATCTGGCCGGACTTGAAGTCGTCGACACCCCAGAAGGCGATGCGCTTGGAGCGCGGCGCGTCGGAGTCCCAGGTGACGACGGGGATCCCGGCGTCCATCGCCTTGTTGATGGGATCGTTGAGCAGGTCCGCGCTGGTACAGGAGATCGCGATGCCGTCGACGCCCTGGGTGATGAACGACTCCAGGATCTCCTTCTGCTTGAGCGGATCGGCGCTCTCGGGAGCGCGCCAGAGAACCTCGACGTTGCCCAGGTCCTTCGCCGCGCGCTCGGCGCCGGTGCGCGCGTAGGTGAAGACGGGCAGGTTGAGGGCCTTGGGCATCACCGCGAAGCGGTATTTCTTCGCGGGCGGGCTCCCGGCGGGGCCCGCGGCCTCCTCCTTCTTCCCACACGCCCCCGACGCCAGGGCCGCCGCCGCCGCCACGACGAGGAAACGCGCCGCCACTCGGTGCATGCTCATGCTCCTTTCCGCGCGATGAACTGGTCGACGACCACGATCACCACCACCACCACCCCCACGATCAGCCGGTCGTAGAACGTCGCCCCCGGGATCTGGGGCAGGGCGTTGCGCAGCACGCCGAAGATCAGCGTGCCGAGCACGGCCCCCGCGACCGACCCGCGGCCGCCGGTGAGGCTGGCCCCGCCCACCACCGCCGAGGCGATGATGTCCAGCTCGTAACCGGTGGCCAGGTCCGCCCGGCCCTGCCCCTGGATCACCACCAGGATGACCCCGGAGAGCGAGGCGAGCAGCGCCGCGACAATGTACACCGAAGCCTTCACCTTGCCGACCCGGATGCCCGAAAACAGCGCGGCCGTCTCGTTGCCGCCGATGGCGAAGATGGCCCTTCCCCACTGGAAGCGCTGCATCAGGTACTGGAACACGACCGCCAGCACCACGAGCACGATCGGCGCCAGCCAGTCGGCGGGCAGGCCGAACGGCTTCCAGCCCGCGGGCAGCCGGCTCGACAGGTCGAAGAAGCGTCCTTCGGTGATGATGAACGCGATGCCGCGGGCGATGCCCATCACGCCCAGCGTGGCGATGAACGGGGGCAGCTTGACCAGGACCACGAGCGTCGCGCTCAGGATGCCGCAGAGCAACCCGGCGAGGATCCCCGCCGTCACCGCGACCGGCAGCGGATGGCCCTGGATGACGAAGAGGTCCCCGGCGACGACCCCCGCGAGCGCCATCACCGCTCCCGGCGCGAGGTCGACGCCGCCGGAGATGATGACCATCGCCGCGCCGATGGCGGCGATGCCGTAGAGCGAGGAGTACTTCAGGATCAGGACGAAGTTGCCGAGGTTGAAGAACGGATGGCTGCGCCCGCCCTCCGGCCAGAGGTACCAGGAGAAGAACGCGACCTCGAGGGCGAGAACGAAGAGCGTGCTCAGCTCGCGGGTCTTCCAGATCGACTTGAGCCGCGCGTTCATGGTGTGATCAGTGCCTCACCGCCGTGGCCAGCCGCATCACCGACTCCTCGTCCGCCCCTGCCCCCGCCAGCTCGCCCTGCACTGCTCCCTCGCGCAGCACGACGATGCGGTCGGCGAGCGCCAGCATCTCGGGAAGCTCGCTCGAGACGACGAGGCAGCCCATGCCCTGGTCGGCCTGGCGCCGGATGAGGTCGTGGATCTCCCATTTTGCCCCCACGTCGACGCCCTTGGTGGGCTCGTCGAGGAGCAGCAGGCGGGGCGAGGCCTGCAGCCATTTGGCCATGACCACCTTCTGCTGGTTGCCGCCGCTCAGGCCGTCGGGCGGCGTCTCCACGCCCGCCGCCTTGATGCGCCACTGCTCGACGAGGCGCCGCGAGGCGTCGCGTTCGCGCCCGTCGTCGATGCGCCACGGGCCGGAGGCGTTCTCCGCCGGGATGAGGAGGTTGTGCCGGACCGTGAGGTTGAAGAAGAGCCCCTGGCGGTGGCGCTCCTCCGGCACGAGGCCCAGGCCCGTGCGGATGGCCTGGACCGGAGAGGCGAAGCGGACGGGCCGGCCGGCGAACGAGACCGCGCCGGCGTCGGGCCGGTAGAGGCCGAAGAGCGTCTCGAGCAGCTCGGAGCGGCCCGAGCCCACGAGGCCGAACAGGCCCACGATCTCCCCCGCCCGCACGCTCAGGCTGACGTCCTCGAACCACGGCTGCCGCGTGAGGCGCTCGACGCCAAGGACGACCGGCGCATCGGGCGGCACGGTACGGGGGACGCGCGCGGCGGGATCGATGTCGCGTCCCACCATCGAGCGCACGATCTCCCGCGGCGTCGTCTTTCCCGTCTCGAAACTGCCGACGTGCTCGCCGTCGCGCAGCACGGTGATGCGCTGGCAGAGCCGGAACACCTCGTCGAGCTTGTGGGAGACGTAGATCAACGTGACGCCGCGCCGCTGCAGCCGGTCGAGGATCGCGAAAAGGTGCGCGGTCTCCGCGTCGGTGAGGCAGGTGGTGGGCTCGTCGAGGATGAGGATGCGGCACTCGAAGGCCAGGGCGCGCGCGATCTGGACGAGCTGCTGGTGGGCGATGCTGAGGGACGCGACCTCGGCGTCGGGAGAGACGGAGAGATGCAGCTCCTCGAGCAGGCGCGCGGTGCGGGCGCGCATCTCCGGCTCGCGGAGCCGGCCCCCCCGGCCCGTCACCTCGCGCCCGGCGAAGATGTTGCCGCTGACGGTGAGGTTGGGGAACAGCAGCATCTCCTGGTAGACCATCCCGATGCCCTGATCGAGGGCGGCGCGCGGGCTGTGCAGCTCGAGCTTGCGGCCGTCCCAGACGAGCTGACCGCCGTCGGGACGTACGATGCCGGCGAGCACGCGCATGAGGGTCGACTTGCCGGCCCCGTTCTCCCCGACGAGCGCGTGCGCTTCGCCCTCTTCCACGGGAAAGGTCACGCCCTTCAGCGCGCGGACGGCACCGAAAGACTTCGTGACGCCCTGGAAGGAAAGTCCCGTCATTCGATTGCAACGCGGCGCGCTACGCGCGCCTGAACTCCGCGCCCTTGATCGAGCGCGTCCATTAAAATTCCGCCCTCGCGGGAATGAATCCCGCTCGGGCGGCAACGAGGGTCGATCAGCGGGCGCTCCATTGCGGCGTGATTGTACCCGAGGGGTCCAAGTGCCAAGATGCGCTCTCGCGGTGTCCACCCTCCTGTTCTTCTTTTTCGCCGCCGGCATCCTTCCCCAGATGGGGCCGGCCACCGCCGCCGATCCGATCTTCACGACCTATGCGGCTCCCCTCCACCGCTCCGAGTACCTCGTCGACGAGGGTTATCACCTGCGTTTCTACTCGCCGAAGGAGCCGCTCGCACTGACCACCGACACCGCGGGGGATTGGGGCCTGAGCTTCCGTTTCGAAGAGCAGGTCGCCCATGCCGTCGGCGACTACGCGGTGCCCCCGCGCGTCGAGTCGTCGCTCTCCAGCCTCGCGCGCTTCTCGTTCCAGCCCGTCGCCGGCCTCGAAGCGAGCGCGACCTTCGCCGTCTGGTCCTCGCGCGCCGCCGTCCTCGCGCTCACCGTCGGCAACACTTCGGACCGCCCGGTCCGCGGCTCCGTCATCGTCTGGTATCGCCGCCCGGCCGGAACGCAGGGGCGATTCGATCCCGCCCGCCGGGGCCTCACCTTCACGCACGATGAGCCGCCGGACAAGCTCTCCGAGACGCCGCCGGCCGGCTTCACGGGCCGTTTCCGGGACTGGCTGGCCGCCGACGCCCAGCCCGAGGCCGCCGGTGTCTTCTCCGGCGAGGCGGAGATGCTGGCGGCGGCTCCGGCCGGTGGCTTCGGCGCGATGGCTCCGGCCGAGGGCAGCGTCGCCGCTCTGCGTTTCGCGCTCGACCTGCGTCCCGGGGCGAGAGAGCGCTTCCGCTTCGTGCGGGCCGTGGCGCGCGAAGAGGATCGCTCGGAAGGGCTGGCGTCAGCGGCGAGGGAAGCGCTTCACAAGAGCGAAGAAGACCTGGTCGAGGACGCCGCGAAGCCCTATCGCACGGCGTACGACCCCGGCCTCGCCGACCCCACGCGCCGCATGGTCTATTGGAGCGCCCTCGGCCTCGCGCGGCAGTGCATGCTGCCCGGCGAGGGCCGCGTCCGCTACAACTACTACGTGTTCTCCCGCGAGCCGACCTGGGGCTGGGGGCACGACGGCCAGGTCTTCCACGAGAGCCTGTCGATGCTGGCCTACGTGCTCTTCGACGCGCGCAGCGCCATGGACTCCCAGCGCGTGTTCATGGAGGCCCAGGACGGGGACGGTTACATCCCCTACCGCATCGGTCCCTATGCCGCGCGCACGTTCCCCATGAAGGGTGAGCGAACCAGCTCCGCGCCCTTCATGTCATGGACGAACTGGGAGGTCTACCGCACCGCCCGCGACCTCGGACGGAAAGGGGTGGGCAACGCCGACCGGGAGGACGCGCGGCGGTTCCTGAAGCAGGCGCTGGGGGCCGGCGAGAGCTTCGCGCACTTCTGGATCGAGCATCGCGACACCGACCACGACGGTCTCTTCGAGTGGGGCGGCAACGCCGTGCTCGAATCGGTGCGCGACTCGCAGGTGCCGATCTGGGACCTGCTCGGGAAGGACGACCCGACGGCGCCGTCGCTCGTCGAGGCGGTCGACCTGAACAGCATGATGGTGCGCGAGATGCGCGCGCTCGGCGACATGGCCGAGGAGCTGGGGGAAGCGCCCTCCGCGGCGCGCTGGCGGGAGCGGGCGGAGGCGCTCTCGGCCCGGATCAACGCGACGATGTGGGATCCGGAGACGCGCTTCTACTACAACGTCGATCGGGCCACGAACGGGTTCACCGTAAAGACCGCCGCCGGCGCGACCCTCGACCTGCGCCGCAAGGAGATCATCGGCTTCCTGCCGCTCTGGGCGGGAGTCGCGCCCAAGGACCGCGCGCAGGCGCTCGTGCAGCACCTCACGAACCCTTCCGAGTTCTGGCGGCGCTTCGGCGTCCCGACTCTGGCCGCCGACGATCCCGGCTACGAGCCCCGCGTCACCCGCTGCTGCCAATGGAACGGCGCGGTGTGGCTGGAGTGGAACTACCTCGTCTTCGACGGCCTCCGCCGCTACGGGTACCGCCGCGAGGCGCGGGAACTGGGCGAGCGCATGATCGAGGCCGCGGCCACGCAGCTCCGCCGGAATCACAGGTTCTGGGAGTCCTACAGTCCCGACGACGACGCGCTCGGCTCGCCCATGAACTACATATGGGACAGCATCCTGGCCCGGGTCATCGTCGATCTGGAAGGGGATCGCTGAAACCGCGACGCAAAAAAAACGACCTGCTGCCTTGACGCCTGAAGATCATATATGATATCGAATCCGAGTTTTCCCAAGGTATGAGCGCCATGAAGCCGGCATCGGTCCCTGCCGCCGCGAGGGTGGTCCTTCGCGTCGCCGACGACGGCCGCTGAAGCACACGTATCACTCGCGGAGGAAATGATGAAGCAGTCGTGGACCATCAGCGTGCTTCGATGCGCCGTCGTCGCTCTGGCCCTCCTTGCCTGGCTGTCGCCGCGGCCGGCGGCGGCCCAGGCCGTCAGCGGGACCATATTCGGCACCGTGTATGACTCGTCGGGTGCCGCGCTGCCCGGCGCGACCGTGACGCTCGCGAATACGGCCACGGGCTTGACCCGGAGCGTCGTCAGCGATCCCAAGGGCGAGTACACCGCCCCCTTGCTTCCCACCGGGTCGTACAGCGTCACGGCGGAGATGAGCGGGTTCAAGAAGACGAGCATGTCCAACGTGCACGTCGGTGTGGACCAGAAGATCCGCACCGACTTCAAGCTCGAGCTGGGCCAGATGACCGAGGCGGTCACGATCCAGGCCGAGACGCCGCTCGTGCAGACGGGCTCGTCCGACCTGAGCGTGACCGTGGAGGGCAAGACGATCGAGAGCCTCCCCCTCAACGGGCGCAACTTCGTGAACCTCACCCGTACGATCCCCGGCGTCGTGCGCGGTAACCCTGGCTCCAACATCGACGGGGCGGGCAGCCTGGCCTGGCGCGCTTCGGCCTCGTTCTCCGCCAACGGCCAGCGCCCTCGCGACAACAACTACATGCTCGACGGCGTCGACAACAACGAGACCTGGCTCCAGACGGTGGTGATCTTCCCGAGCGTGGATGCTCTCGACGAGTTCAAGCTGCAAACCAGCACGTACTCGGCGGAGTTCGGGAAGTCCATGGGCGGCGTCGTCAACCTCCAGATCAAGTCGGGCGGCAATGACTTCCACGGCAGCGTGTTCGAATTCCTGCGCAACGACCGGCTCGACGCCAACAACTGGTTCAACAACCGGGCCGGAAGGGCCAAGCCGAAGTTCAGCCAGCACCAGTTCGGAGGAACCGTCAGCGGCCCGATCCTCAAGGACAAGACGTTCTTCTTCGCGGACTTCCAGGGCATGCGGATCGACCAGGGCCAGTCCTACCTGTCAACCGTTCCGTCGGCCAAGATGCGCCAGGGTGATTTCTCCGAGATCAACCGGCCCATCTACGACCCCCTCACCGGCCAGCCTTTCCCGGGAAACGTGATCCCGCAGAACCGCTGGGATCCGGCGGCCGGCAAGGTTCTCCAGGACCTGATCCCCGAGGCGAACACGGGCGGCACGCGGAACTCCCTCGGCCAGAACATCAACAACTATCTGATCACGCCCGCCACCTTGCGGCAGGACAACCAGTTCGACGTCAAGGTCGACCACTCCGTGAGCGCCTCGAACCACTTCTTCGTGCGCTACAGCTTCCAGAAGACCCACCGCCTCCAGCCCGCCACGCTGCCCCACGGCGACGCGGGCTTCACCTTCGGCGCTGGAGACGGCAACATCAAGGCCCACAGCTTCGCCTTCAACGACACTCACACCTTCAGTGCCCGCTGGCTGAACGAGGTGCGTGTGGGCTACAGCTACATCGCGTTCCTCAATTCCTCGATCGACTACGGCGAGAACCTCGCCAACGCCGTAGGCATCCCGGGAGTCAACCTCAACCAGGTGACCTCCGCCTTCAGCCAGATCCAATTCGAGCAGGGCGGCTCCCGCAACCTGGGCGCCAACGGCAATCAGCCCCTCATCACGAACCTGGGCAACCTGCAGATCTTCGACAACGTCACCCACATCCGCGGCCGCCACACGTTCAAGGCCGGAGGAAGCCTGACCGCCCGGTCCCGGGAGGTCCTGAACGCGGACAACATCGTCGGCCAGTTCTTCTTCAGCCAGAACCAGACCTCCAACTGTGCGGGCCGCAGCAGCGGCTGTACCGTCAACGCCAGCACCGGATTCGATGTCGCGAGCTTCCTGCTCGGGACGGCGCGGCGCAAGAACCGCTCGCTGTTCTCCGACACGCCCTACCTGGAGAAGCGCCCGGAGTGGGCCGCCTACATCCAGGACGACTTCCGCGTGACGTCCAGGCTCACGCTGAACATGGGCCTGCGGTGGGACATGTTCGTCCCCTGGGTCGAGGACAACAATCTCCAGTCCAACTACGACCCCTCCACCGGCATGTTCGTCGTGGCGTCTGACGATGCCGTCATCAACGGCGTTCACGTCGGGCGCTATCTCCAGACCTACGCCAAGAACGATATCGGACCGCGCTTCGGCTTCGCATACGACCTGAGCGGCAACGGCCGGACGACGATCCGCGGCGGCGTCGGCGTGTTCTGGAACTGGGGCGTCGGGGGCACGTCCTCCTCGAAGGCCACGAACCCGCCCTTCCTCCAGACGACCGACCTCACGGCAAGTGGGGGGGCCAGCAACCTGACGTTGTCCACGGGTCTGCCAGCGCCGCCGGCAGTCGACCCGACGCTCCGCCCGGGGGGAAGCACGCGCTCGGCCTTCGACATCAACTACCGGGATCAGCGGGCGCTCAACTGGAACCTGAACGTGCAGAAGCAGCTCGGCCGCGACTACATGGTCGAGCTGGCCTACGTGGGCACGCGCGGCCGGCACTACACCCTCAAGACCAACCTGAACCAGGCCCCTCTGACACTCGGCGTCACCAACGCGGACATCAACCGCCCGGCGGTCAAGCTCGGTTCCCCCGCCCTCCGCGACGTCGGTGCGGTGACGGACCGCGGCACGCTCGACTACCACGCACTGCTGTTCAAGGGGATGAAGCGGTTCTCCAACGGCTTCTCGGCCCTCGTCGCCTACACGTTCGGCAAGGCCCTCGACCTCGCTTCCGACAACGACGGTGGGGTTACGCTGACCAACATCCTCGATCCCAGCTACGATCGTTCGGTGGCCAGCTATGACGTGAAGCACACCTTCGTCGCGAGCTTCCTCTACGAGCTGCCCTTCGCCCGCAATCACGTGCTGGGGGGCTGGCAGGTCAACGGCATCGCCTTCGCGCGCACCGGGATCCCGGTGAACATCACGCAGACCGGACAGATGACGTCCATCGGCCTCGGCAGCGGTCAGGCCCAGCAGCCTCGACCCAACATCGTCGGCAATCTGGTTCCGAGCGACCAGACGATCGACCACTGGTTCGACGCGACCGCGTTGCAGCGGCCCGCGGACGCCACCGCCACCTTCGGA